>NZ_JANLOH010000079.1:0-153910 GCF_025466155.1 Pseudomonas sp. 13B_2.1_Bac1
ACTGGAGCAAATCGGAGCCTGTGATTGCCTCTTCGCGGGCAAGCCCGCTCCCACAGTTGGAATGCATTTCAACTGTGGGAGCGGGCTTGCTCGCGAAGGGGTCACCTCGGCCTCAAGCCGTCGCCGCCGAAGCCGGCACCTCCACCGCCCCCAACCCGTCCTTCATCCGCTGGGCATCCCGCACAAAACTGCGCGAGGCCTGGAACAGAAACAGCATGGTCAGGAACAGCGCCACCGGGATCAGGTACATGGCGTCATGCAAGCCCACGGCTTTATACGCTTCGGTCATCTGCGCAGCCCCATCGGCATACATCGCCGAATGGGCAAAGTGATCGGACAGACCGCCCACCACAATTGGCCCCATGCCACCGCCCAGCAGGTACAGCCCGGCAAAGAACAACGCCATCGCCGTCGCCCGCAGGCGCGGCTCGACCACATCCTGGATCGCCGTGTACACGCAGGTGTAGAAGTTATAGGCAAACAACCAGCCGACACTGAACAGCGCCACGAACACGCCGATCTCGATCCGCCCCGCGTGCAAGGCCCAGGCAGTGGTGACGGTGGAGATGATCAGGCTGAACGCGGCGAACAACAGACGGCCATTGGCGACGCGCTGATGAATCTTGTCGGCAATCCAGCCACCCAGGGTCAGGCCGATCAAACCGGTGATACCGACGATCACCCCGGTGGCGACCGCCGCTTCCTGCAACGGCATCAGGAAATAGCGTTGCAGCATCGGCACCAGAAACGAGTTGCAGGCATAGGTGGCGAAGTTGAAGCACAGCCCGGCCAGCACCAGCCAGAGGAAAGTCGGCACCGCCAGCACGCGGCGAATCGGGCGGTCGACGCGCTCCTGGGAGACCTGCACGGTTTCGGCCGCGCCGCGCTTGGGCTCTTTGATATAGAACATGAACACCGCAAGGATCAGACCCGGCACAGCAGCAATAAAGAACGGTGCGCGCCAGCTGTCGAACGCCTTGACCATCGCGCCAATGGTGAAGAACGCCAGCAACAGCCCCAACGGCAGGCCGAGCATGAAAATTCCCATGGCACGCGCGCGGCGGTGCGCCGGGAACAGATCGCCAATCAGCGAGTTGGCCGCCGGCGCATAGCTGGCTTCGCCGATGCCAATGCCCATGCGCACCAGCAGGAATGTCCAGAAGCTGCCGACCATGCCGTTGACCGCCGTCAGCCCGCTCCAGGCGAACAGGCCCCAGCCCATCAGTTTGCTGCGCGAGCCGGTGTCGGCGAGTCGCCCGAGCGGCAGGCCGGCAATGGCGTAGACGATGGTGAAGGCGGTGCCGATGATGCCGAGCTGGAAGTCGCTCAGGTGCCATTCCATGCGGATCGGCTCGATGATGATCGCCGGAATGGTACGGTCGAAGAAATTGAACAGGTTGGCCAGGAACAGCAGGAACAGAATGCGCCAGGCATTCGCCGCTTGGGTCGAGTTCTGCATGGGTCCGTCTCTTTTATTGTTATGAGAGCTGCGATGCCCGATGCATCCTGCCCGGTACCTGCAACATAGTCAGACGGGCAAGGCTTGTCTGTAATGATTCGTAAAGCTGATAGGGCATGATTTCACCCGGCGCCACGGGACTTGGCCTACAAAAATATAAGTGAGTGCCCCCCTTCCCAACGGCCTTGGCACGGATAGAATGGCGAGCCTTCCGTAGCATCCCCTTACTCTCTTTTATCGAAGACGCCCATGTCCGAAGCCAGTCCGTGTCTGAATTGCGGTGCCTGCTGTTCACACTTCCGTGTGTCTTTCTTTTGGGGAGAATGCGCCTCATCGGGGGGCACCGTACCCGATGAGCTGGTGGTGCAGATCAACCCCACCCGCGTGGCGATGATCGGTACCGACCAGAAGCCCGCGCGCTGCTGCAGCCTTGAAGGAGAAGTGGGCAAAGGCACCAGTTGCTCAATTTATGCACAGCGCTCGAGTGTGTGCCGCGAGTTCGACTCCTCCTGGAGCCAGGGCGTGCAGAACGTCGATTGCGACGCCGCCCGCGCTGCGTTCGGCCTGGCGCCGCTGACAGCCCCGTTCGAGTTGGACCTGCCCATCAGCGCTTAGCATTAAACGCTATGGAGAGCATGCCAAAATGGTTGAGAGCAAAGTGCCATTAGCGCTGACGAATCCCGCGAGGCTTCTATACTCGACCTCATAGGTCATCGCCTCAGGCAGTGACGTGACTCTATGACGGGACATGCTATGGAATGGCTGGGTCTGCATTTTTTTACCGACCTCCCAGAAAGCGGGCACTTATTACTCAATTGCAGTCATAACCCGTTTCTGGTGCTGCTGGCCTACCTGGTCGCTTGTGCGGCCGGGTTCGGCACGCTGGACATGGCTGAGCGTGTCGGCCATGTCGAGGACCCCACCGCAAGGCGCCATTGGCGCTGGCTCGGCGCCGGTTGCCTGGCCGGCGGGATCTGGTCGACCCACTTCATCAGCATGCTGGCCTTCCAGGCGCCCATCGCCATCCATTACGAATTGATCATGACGTTCGCCTCGCTGCTGATCGCCCTGGTTGCCTCGTTGTTCGCCATGCAGACCCTCAGTCACGCCCGTCTGCGCCTGCATCAGTACCTGCTGGCATCGGTGTGGATGGGCCTGGGTATCGCGCTGATGCACTACGTCGGCATGTCAGCCATGCGCTCCCAGGCCCAGGCGTATTTCGAGTCGGGATTGTTCATGGCCTCGATCGCGATTGCCATCGGCGCCAGCTTCGCCGCGCTGTTGCTGTCGAGCTACCTGCGCAACGGCGCCGGCGTGTTTCACCAATTGCTCAAATATGCCGCCAGCCTGGTGCTGGGCGCCGGGATCATCAGCATGCACTTTACCGGCATGGCCGCCCTGCGCTTGATGGTGCCTGCCGGGGCGGACCTGTCCCTGCCGCTGGACAACAACCCGATCCAGCTCGGTTTGTCGGTGGCCGTGATCACCCTGCTGGTGATCGGCAGCAGCATCAGCGCCGCCCTCGCCGACAAGAAGCTGCAGCACAAGGAACGTGACCTGCGCCGGGTCAACGCCCTGCTCAGCGAACTCGACCAGGCCCGAGCCTCGCTGCAGCAAGTAGCCCACTACGATGCACTCACCAGCCTGCTGAATCGCCGTGGTTTCAACCAGATCTTTGCAGAGAAACTCGCGGAAAAAACGGCTTCCCAGGGAATGATGGCGGTGATCTTCCTCGATATCGACCATTTCAAGCGCATCAATGACAGCCTCGGGCATGATGCCGGCGACCAATTGCTCACGGTGCTCGCCGGGCACATCAAGGGCTCGGTGCGCAGCCACGCCGACGTGGTCGCGCGTTTCGGCGGCGATGAGTTCTGCATCCTCATCAGCATCCACAACCGCGACGAGGCACGGCACCTGGCCCAGCGCATCATGCAGAAAATGAAAGAACCCATCGAACTGGCCGGCCGGCGCATGGTGATGACCACCAGCATCGGCATCAGCCTGTTTCCCGATGACGGCCTGACCTGCGAAGAGTTGCTCAAAACCGCAGACCTGGCGCTGTACCAGTCCAAGGATACCGGGCGTAACAGCCTGAACTTCTTCAGCTCCAACCTGAAAACCCGCGCCTTCCTCGAATTGCAACTGGAGGAAGAACTGCGCGGCGCCCTGCGCACCCGCAACCAATTGGTGTTGTTCTATCAACCGATCTTCGACATGAAGCTGGGCAAGGTCACGCGCCTCGAGGCCCTGGTACGCTGGCAACATCCGCAGCACGGCTTGCTGGCCCCGGATCGGTTTATCGGCATCGCCGAGAACAACGGGCTGATTGCCGAATTGGATCACTGGGTACTGCGCCAGGCCTGTCATGACCTGAGCCTGTTGTCCGACAGGGGTTACACCGAACTGACCATGTCCGTGAACTGTTCCGCGTTGAATCTGGCCCGCGACGAACTGGCGGACGAGATCGAAGACGCGCTGCGTTTCAGCGGCATCGCCGCCAATCGCCTGGAACTGGAAGTCACCGAAAACGCGTTGATGGGCAACATCAGCAGCACCCTGGCACTGCTGCGGCAGATCCGCGCGCTGGGGGTGTCGCTGGCCATCGACGACTTCGGCACCGGCTACTCATCGCTTGCCTACCTCAAGCGCCTGCCGCTCAACACGTTGAAGATCGACCGCTCGTTCATCCAGGACATTCCCAAGTCCACCGCCGATATCGAGATCGTCCAGGCGATTGTCGGCATGGCCCACACCCTGCACCTGCAGGTGGTGACCGAAGGTGTGGAAACCCAGGCCCAGTTCGAGCTGCTGCTCAAGCATGGCTGTGATTTCGTCCAGGGCTACCTGTTGAGCCCGGCGGTGCCTGCCAGCGACATCATCGGCGTGATCCAGGGCATCGACATCCGTAACCCGCTCTACCCTTACAGCGTGGCAGGCACCCAGGAAAAACCGCCAGCGAAAGAGCCCTCCACCGGGCGCCCAGGGTCGACTTCCATCGTCAGGCCAATTCGCTGACGCCTAAACTTTGGCATTTCGCCATCATTTGCCTAAAGAACGCCGACAAACGGCCGATTCATCAGAGTCCGGCCAGGTTTTGCCTGAGCATACAGGGTCAAACCCGATCGTTCCGGACAAGGACGCACTGTAAAGTCGCGAACTCCCATTCCGTGATGGCCCTTTGATTCTTTCCAGCCATCCGCCCAGGCACTTGGCGCACAATGACTTCTAAAAATAACTCTGCCACCGTGGTATCCGACGTGTTGCTCCCAGCTCCTGCGGACAAGCCCTCAGGTTCAAAGTCATTGAGCACCGCGCGCCCGCTGGCCACTCAGCAATACCTGTACTTCACCGAAACCAATACCGACCGCATCCTCGATAACCTCGACGGCCTGCGCGACATGGTGTTCCCGCGCCCGCCCCACCTGGAAGGCGACGGCGAACAGCGCAGCGAGCAGGAATTCCCCTCGGTGTGCCTGATCGGCCTGGGCCGTTGCGGTTCGAACATCGCGCTCGACGTGGCGGAGTTGGTGTACAACGCCCGCAAGTTCTACCTCAACGAATTCAGTACCGAAGACAAGACGCTGGACAAGGGCTACAGCCCGGCCCAGTGGATCCGCAACAACCTGCGCCTGGGCAGCGGCAAGGCCAGCAAGCCGGTGTTCCTGGTCGAGCCGCTGGTGATGCTGGGCGATCTGGACAAGGACATCGCCGGGCGCATCCGCTTCTCGCGCAAAGGCGAAAAAAGCGGCTTTTTGCGCGACTACAGCAAGATGAAAATCATGGACCTGTCGGAAGTCCATGCCGGAGGCGCCGGTAACGCGCCGATCCTCGGCCAGTACCTGGCCAAGATCATCCTCAACAAGGATACCCAGCGCTTTTCCAGCCCCGACTGGAAGATGATCCACTCCTACCTGATCGACTCCTGCGGCATCAAGGCCAACCAGTCGCGCCTGTACTTCTCGATCTTCAGCGCCGGCGGCGGTACGGGTTCGGGCATGGCCTCGGAATTCGGCCTGGCCCAGCAGCACTCGTACATGAACAAGACGTTCGACACCAAGCCCGCCGACGAGCACGACAGCAAGAGTGGCCACGCTTTTGTGTTCGAGCCGATCTTCACCAGCGGCATCTGCGTACTGCCGAATATTTCCGATCACCGCAGCGAAATGTCCGAAGCCCTGCACATCAACGCCGGGCGCCTGCTGTGCAAGTACCTGTCGGAAGAATGGGATTTCTCATACAACTTCGCCAATGAAGACAGCAGCGAAGCCAGCGTGAAGGGCCGCATCCGCCCCTGGAACGCAATGATGCTGATCTCCAACGACATCATGCGTTACGCCGAAGAAAGCGATGACGGCAATATCCAGAACATTGACGTCAATGCCATGGAAAAACACGCCAACCAGTACATCTCGCAGCAGATCTTCAACATTCTGACGGCCCAGGCGGTCACCACTGACTACGACCAGAACTACTTCCGTCGCGCCGGCATCGACATCGGCGAAACCATTCGCCTGGATGCCAACGACCTGTTCATGAGCCTTGCCGGCCCGGTGGCGATTGCCTACGCAGAGTCCGTGGTCCCGGAAACCCCGGCGCCGACCAACGACAAATTCAAGGTGTTCGAAAAAGAGCCCCAGCGCCTGAACATCGACGACCTGTTCTTCCGCTCCATCGACCTGCCGCATTTCAACAAGGTCACCCAGGCCATCGAAGGCATCAGCCTGCTGCCGATCGAGTCCAAGCGCTACAAAGCGTCACTGGAGCAGTACAAGAACTCCGGCTACGACGCGGCCGCGCTGCATGACCTGCACTTCTTCAAGAACTGCTCGTCGGTGGTCTCGATCGTGTCCCTGCCCAAGGACTACAAACTGTCCTACATGGACCTGAACCGGCTCAAGACTCACCTCAACAGCCTGTTCCCCAACACCACGCTCAAGCGCTACGCCTTGGTGATCGGTGCATCGGCGAACCTGTCGCTGACCACCCTGATCGCGAAAAGCCCGTGCCTGTCGGATGACTTCCTCACGCTGATCGTGGCCTTTATCAAACGCTGCTTTGCGCGCAACCCGTACCGTTTCGACGACACGCTGGACAACTCGATCCTGGACTTCATCATCCACGAGGACTTCGACGAAGACCGTATCGACGAGTTGCTCAACGAGTTCGAAAACCCGGCGAAGATCCTCGATACCAACTGGTACGCGATCAAGCCGATGTACGAGAAGAAGTACCGCGAGTTGATCAACGACAAAGACAAGTTTGTGTCGATCAATGACATTCGCCTGTCGCGCGATTGCGTGAAGAAGGCAGTCAAGTACCTGCGCGAGATCTACCGTCACCGCATCGGCAAGACCAAGGTTATTTCGCTGAATAACCACACCGGCAAGACGGCGTAGGCTTTGTTGTTGCTGAGGTGGGGTGTATCTCCGTTATTTGGGGTGGGGCTGATATTGGTTCCGCTCTTACAGCGGCTCACTTTTGAACAGCGCAAAAGTAAGCAAAACGCTCTTGCCCCACCGCTCGGCTCCTCGCTTAGGCTCGGAGTGCCCTCACTCCGGCTTTGGACCGTGGGCCGCCGTCATGGGCCATCCTTGGCCCAGGACGGCTAACCCGGCGTCCTGCCGGGTTACCCACGCTCCAAAGCCTGCGTTCGGCCAGCGTGGTTTAACGGGGCGCCTAAGATCAAGATCAAAGATCAAAAGCACAGCGGCCTACCGGCCGGTTTGAGTGTTGAAGAGCAAAATCAAAAGCTAAAGCCGGCACGGTCAAATGTGGGAGCTGGCTTGCCTGCGATAGCATCGCCTCGGTGTATCTGGAAGACCGAGGTGTCTACATCGCAGGCAAGCCAGCTCCCACAGAAAAGCAGCGCCACCCCGCCCGTAGCAGCTGTCGAGCGCCAGCGAGGCTGCGTGCTTTTGATCTTGATCTGCTCTTGATTTTGATCGGCGGGCCCCGTTAACCACGATGGCCGCAAGTAGGCACGGTGGAGCGGGTAAACCGGCAGGACGCCGGTTTAGCCGCGCCGGGCCAGGGATGGCCCATCGCGGCGACCCGCGCAAGCGTGCCGGAGTGCGGGCATGCCGAGCCTAGGCGAGGCACCGAGTGGTGGGGCAAAGCGTTTTTTGGTTACTTTTTTAGGCGTTTGTAAAAAAGTGACCCGCTGTAAAAGCGGAACCATAAGCCGCCGTTACTGCAGCAACGGATATGTACTCAAAACTCACACCCAGAAACAATTCCCCCCGCACTCCGCCGCTACCAAAACTGTTCCCATGACGCGCACGTAACCCCAGCCTGTGACCTTTCTCTACGGCAAGGTGCCATCACCGCAAATGCAGTTACCCGCCTACACACTTAAACTCGGAAAAATCACGCACCTTTTTCGCGCATGCATTTCCTACGTCGCCCTTTCCTGGATCAGAATCCACGGCGAAACCACCACCGCCCACAAACTCGGGTCCCGCTCAACCAGGTCCAATGCCCGCGTCGCAGACACCTCGCCAAGACTCCCCGCAGCCAGCCAGGCAGCGACTTTGTCGCGGTTATCCTCGGCCATGCCCTCGGCGGCCTCGATCAAATCCAGGCCGGCGTCGACCCACAATAGGGCACCCTTGGCAAAAAACGGTTCAAGCTCCTTCCAGGAAATTTCGGCGGTTTCACCGAGCAGCTTGGCATAGAGGGTGCTAGGTTCTTGCGTCATGGGAATTCACCTGAATAAAAAATCGGCGCAATCATAACGTCGCAGGTCAGGCAGAAAAACCCAGTTGCAAATGAGGCATCGATTGAAAGTGTCAGGAAAGCCAAGGATTGCCCGAGACTCTGGCATCACCCCGCCGCAATTCTGTCTTTTTCTTTCATTTAAGCGACATACCCGGGTTTTGCCCCCAGCAGCCAGCTTTTCAAGCGATCAACCGGCGCTCTACACTGTACCGGTACAGTTGCCAGGGCACTGCCGGGGGGATATCCGAGATATCTGATCCGGTTCTACAGCTCACAAGGCCGCTAGAACTATAAAAAATACAACAGTAAGAGTGGAGCACTATGAATAAGGCTACTAAGCAGATTTCCAAACTGTTTGCCGCTATGGTCCTGGCTGGGGTTGCCGGCCATTCGTTCGCAGCTGACACCATCAAGATTGGTATCGCCGGCCCTAAAACCGGTCCTGTGACGCAATACGGTGACATGCAATTCATGGGTGCCAAGCAAGCCATCGCCGACATCAACGCCAAGGGCGGCGTCGACGGCAAGTTGCTCGAAGCCAAGGAATACGACGACGCTTGCGATCCTAAACAAGCCGTTGCCGTCGCCAACAAAGTGGTCAACGACGGCGTCAAGTTCGTAGTTGGTCACCTCTGCTCCAGCTCCACTCAGCCAGCGTCCGATATTTATGAAGACGAAGGCGTGATCATGATTACCCCGGCGGCCACCAGCCCGGAAATCACCGCCCGTGGCTACAAGCTGATCTTCCGCACCATCGGCCTGGACAGCGCCCAGGGCCCTGCAGCCGGTAACTACATCGCCGATCACGTGAAGCCGAAAGTCGTTGCCGTCATTCACGACAAGCAGCAGTACGGTGAAGGCATCGCTACCGCCGTTAAACAGACCCTCGAGAAGAAAGGCGTGAAGGTTGCCCTCTTCGAAGGTATCAACGCTGGCGACAAAGACTTCGGCTCACTGATCCAGAAGCTCAAGCAAGCCAACGTCGACTTCGTCTACTACGGCGGCTACCACCCTGAGCTGGGCCTGATCCTGCGCCAAGCCAAGGAAAAAGGCGTGAACGCCAAGTTCATGGGCCCAGAAGGCGTCGGCAACGACTCCATTTCGCAAATCGCCCAGGGCTCTTCCGAAGGCCTGCTGGTGACCCTGCCGAAATCCTTCGACACCGATCCTGCCAACAAGGCAATCGTTGAAGAGTTCACCAAGAACAAGCAGGACCCAACCGGTCCGTTCGTGTTCCCAGCCTACTCGGCTGTTGAAGTGATCGCCGGTGGTATTGCCGCCGCGAAAAGCGAAGACACTGCCAAAGTGGCTGCCGCCATCCACGCAGGTTCCTTCAAGACCCCAACCGGCGACCTGAGCTTCGACGCCAAGGGCGACCTGAAGGACTTCAAGTTCGTGGTCTACGAATGGCACTTCGGCAAACCAAAAACCGAAGTTTCCCCTCAGTAAGCCAGGCGTTACTGGTCAACAAGCCCACTGTGCAAGCAGTGGGCTTTGTTTTACGAGGTTTATGGGCCTGTCACCCGCGATCCGGGCGCTGGCTCACCTGAAAATCTTAAAACCGTCACCAGCGGTTCGCTGGCAAACGCTTCGTGCAACCTGAGCACAGAACAGGGCACCGAGCCGGAAATTGACTCCACCAGTGAAATGCGTATCGGGTTTTTAGGAGCGCTGTAATGCCTGAGATCTATCATTTTTTCCAAACGCTGGTTAACGGCATGACCGTTGGCAGCACCTATGCCTTGATAGCCATTGGCTACACAATGGTTTACGGCATCATTGGAATGATCAACTTCGCCCATGGCGAGGTGTACATGATTGGTTCCTACGTGGCCTTCATCGCCCTTGCCGGGCTGGCCATGCTGGGTATCCACTCCCTGCCGCTGTTGATGACCGCTGCATTCCTGGCGTCCATCGTCGTAACCAGTGCCTATGGCTACAGTATCGAACGCGTTGCGTACCGCCCCTTGCGTGGCAGCAACCGCTTGATCCCGCTGATCTCTGCGATCGGCATGTCGATTTTCCTGCAGAACACCGTATTGCTGTCCCAGGATTCTAAGGACAAATCCATTCCCAACCTGATCCCGGGGAGCATCTCCTTCGGCCCAGGCGGCGCACAGGAAGTGCTGATTTCCTATATGCAGATCCTGGTCTTCGTCGTCACCCTGGTGGCCATGCTGGGCCTGACCCTGTTCATCTCCCGCTCCCGTCTGGGGCGCGCGTGCCGGGCCTGCGCCGAAGACATCAAGATGGCCAACCTGCTGGGCATCAACACCAACAACATCATCGCCCTGACCTTCGTCATCGGTGCCGCACTCGCGGCAGTGGCTGCCGTGCTGCTGAGCATGCAGTACGGCGTGATCAACCCCAACGCCGGTTTCCTGGTAGGCCTCAAGGCCTTTACCGCGGCGGTATTGGGCGGCATCGGCAGCATTCCGGGCGCCATGCTCGGCGGGCTGGTGCTGGGTGTGGCCGAGGCTTTTGGCGCCGATATCTTCGGCGACCAGTACAAGGACGTCGTGGCGTTCGGCCTGTTGGTTCTGGTGCTGTTGTTCCGTCCGACCGGCATCCTGGGCCGTCCGGAGGTTGAGAAAGTATGAGCAGATATCTTAAATCGGCGTTTTTCAGCGCCTTGCTGGTGTGGGCCGTGGCCTTCCCGGTACTCGGCCTCAAGCTGAGCATTGTCGGCATCAACCTCGAAGTGCATGGCACCGGCCCCGTGACCCTGACCATCATTGCCCTGTGCTCGGTGCTGATGTTCCTGCGTGTGCTGTTCACCGAGCAGGTCGGCGCCCTGTTCAAGCGCAACCGTGGCCCACTGGTATCGCCCAAGGTCAGTCAATTCCTGACCCTGCCGCGCACCCAGCGCTACATCATCATTGCCTTGATCATCGCTGCGCTGATCTGGCCGTTCTTCGGCTCGCGCGGTGCGGTCGACATCGCGACCCTGATCCTGATCTACGTGTTGCTGGGCCTGGGCCTGAACATCGTGGTGGGCCTCGCCGGCCTGCTCGACCTGGGTTATGTGGGCTTCTACGCCGTGGGTGCCTACACCTACGCGCTGCTCTCGCATTACCTTGGGTGGAGTTTCTGGATCTGCCTGCCCCTGGCGGGTATGGCCGCGGCCACGTTCGGCTTCCTGCTGGGCTTCCCGGTCCTGCGCCTGCGCGGTGACTACCTGGCCATCGTGACCCTGGGCTTCGGTGAAATCATCCGTCTGTTCCTGCGTAACCTGACCGATATCACGGGCGGTCCCAACGGCATCAGCAGCATCCCCAAGCCAACGTTCTTCGGGCTGTCGTTCGACCGCACCGCAGCCGAAGGCATGCAGACCTTCCACGAGTACTTCGGGATCGACTACAACCCGGTGAGCAAAGTGGTGTTCCTGTACCTGGTGGCGCTGTTGCTGGCATTGGCCGCCCTGTTCGTGATCAACCGCCTGTTGCGCATGCCGATCGGCCGCGCGTGGGAAGCGCTGCGCGAAGATGAAATCGCCTGCCGGGCCCTGGGCCTGAACCCGACCATCATCAAGCTTTCCGCGTTCACCCTGGGCGCCGCGTTCGCCGGTTTTGCCGGCAGCTTCTTTGCCGCGCGCCAAGGCCTGGTGACCCCGGAGTCGTTCACCTTCATCGAGTCGGCGATCATCCTCGCCATCGTGGTGCTGGGTGGCATGGGCTCGCAACTGGGCGTGATTCTGGCGGCGATCGTGATGATCCTGCTGCCGGAAATGATGCGTGAGTTCAGCGAATACCGCATGTTGATGTTCGGCGCCATGATGGTGCTGATGATGATCTGGCGACCTCAAGGCCTGCTGCCCATGCAACGTCCACACATGGAGCTGCGCAAATGAGCCGCGAGATCCTGAAAGTCGAAAACTTGAGCATGCGCTTCGGCGGCTTGCTGGCGGTCAACGGCGTGGCCCTGACCGTGAAAGAGAAACAAGTGGTGGCGCTGATCGGCCCGAACGGCGCCGGCAAGACCACGGTGTTCAACTGCCTCACCGGTTTCTACAAGCCGAGCGGCGGCAGCATCCTGCTGGACGGCCAGCCGATCCAGGGCCTGGCCGGTCACGAGATCGCCCGCAAAGGCGTGGTGCGGACCTTCCAGAACGTGCGGCTGTTCAAGGACATGACGGCGGTCGAGAACCTGCTGATCGCCCAGCACCGTCACCTGAACACCAACTTCTTCGCAGGCCTGTTCAAGACCCCGGCGTTTCGCAAGAGCGAGCGCGAGGCCATGGAGTACGCCGAGTACTGGCTGGACAAGGTCAACCTGACCGAGTTCGCCAACCGCCCGGCGGGCACCCTCGCCTACGGTCAGCAACGTCGCCTGGAAATCGCCCGCTGCATGATGACCCGCCCGCGGATCCTGATGCTCGACGAACCGGCGGCCGGCCTCAACCCCAAGGAAACCGAAGACCTCAAGGCGCTGATCGGCGTGTTGCGTGAGGAAAACAACGCCACCGTGCTGTTGATCGAACACGACATGAAACTGGTCATGAGCATCTCCGACCACATCGTGGTGATCAACCAGGGCACGCCGCTGGCCGACGGGACGCCGGAGCAGATCCGCGACAATCCTGAAGTGATCAAAGCCTATCTGGGGGAAGCGTAAAATGCTGCAATTCGAAAACGTTTCCACTTTCTACGGCAAGATCCAGGCCCTGCACAGCGTCAACGTGGAAGTGCGCCAAGGGGAAATCGTCACGCTGATCGGCGCCAACGGCGCCGGCAAATCGACCTTGCTGATGACCCTGTGCGGTTCGCCGCAGGCCCACAGCGGCAGCATCCGCTACATGGGTGAAGAGCTGGTGGGCCAGCAGTCGTCGCAGATCATGCGCAAGAGCATTGCGGTCGTGCCGGAAGGCCGCCGTGTGTTCTCGCGCCTGACCGTCGAGGAGAACCTGGCCATGGGCGGGTTCTTCACCGACAAGGGCGATTACCAGGAGCAGATGGACAAGGTGCTGCACCTGTTTCCACGGCTCAAGGAACGCTTCAGCCAGCGCGGCGGCACCATGTCCGGCGGCGAGCAGCAAATGCTCGCCATCGGCCGTGCGCTGATGAGCAAACCCAAGCTGCTGCTACTGGACGAGCCTTCCCTGGGCCTGGCGCCGATCATCATCCAGCAGATCTTCGACATCATCGAACAGCTGCGCAAGGATGGTGTGACGGTGTTCCTGGTGGAACAGAATGCCAACCAGGCGCTGAAGATTGCCGACCGTGCCTACGTGCTGGAGAACGGCCGGGTGGTGATGCAAGGCACCGGCGAGCAGCTGCTCACCGATCCAAAGGTGCGTGAGGCGTACCTGGGCGGTTAAGAGAAGGTTGCGGTAGCAACCGGATCAAAAATGTGGGAGCGGGCTTGCCCGCGAATCCGCTGGATCAGCCAAGTATCTAATGGCTGACACAGCGCATTCGTGGACAAGCCCGCTCCCACATTTGCTTTGTGGGGTGCCTGAATTTTGCCCAGCCTGAAATTATTTTTGCTGGGTTTGTAACGAATTTCCCCCCAACATCTCTAGTGGTACAAGCAGGCACTCAAGCCCGCCAACTCAACCCACTGCTGGAGATTCAACATGACCACCACTACCCGCTCGCTGTCCGCCGCTACCCTCGTCCTGGCCCTGGGTTCTGCCTTGAGCCTGTCCGCCCTGAGCACCACTGCCCACGCCGCCGACGACATGCAGAAATGCTTCGGTGTCGCCGAAGCCGGCAAGAACGATTGCGCCGCAGGCGCTGGCACATCCTGCGCCGGCACCTCGAAAGTCAAAGACCAGGCCAACGCTTGGAAACTGGTACCGGCCGGCACCTGCGCCAAAACCCCAAGCTCCACCTCGCCGACCGGTTTCGGCCAAGAAGCTGCCTTCACCGCCAAGTCCTGAAACCCTGGTCAGCCTGAGTACTGATGATGACGCTTTCATCCCTGCAAACGCCCTCGCCGGCTCAGGCGCCCGGCCTCCCCTGTCGGGCCGGGCTGGGGCTGAAGACCGAGCACTTCGCGCACGTGCTCGAGACTTCGCCCGACCTCGGTTTTTTTGAAGTACACGCCGAAAACTACATGGTGGCCGGCGGCCCGTTTCATCACTATCTGGGGTTGATCCGCGCGCAGTACCCGCTGTCGCTGCACGGCGTGGGCCTGTCCATCGGCGGTGAAAACCCGCTCAACCGGGACCACCTGGCACGCTTGGCGGCCCTGATCGAGCGCTATCAACCCCACTCATTTTCCGAACACCTGGCCTGGTCGAGCCACGGCCCGGTGTTTCTCAACGACCTGCTGCCGCTGGCCTACGATGCCGCCACCCTGAACCGGGTGTGCGCACACGTCGACCAGGTCCAGGACACGCTCAAGCGGCCGATGCTGCTGGAGAACCCGTCGACATACCTGCAGTTCGAGCGTTCCACCCTGGACGAGACCGACTTCATCAGCGAGGTCATCCGGCGCACCGGCTGTGGCCTGCTGCTCGACGTGAACAACGTCTACGTGTCGTGCATCAACCATCAACGCGACCCGCAGGCCTATCTCGACGCCCTGCCGCTGCACGCGGTGGGTGAGATTCATCTGGCCGGCTTTGCCGAAGACACTGACAGCCTGGGCGACCGCCTGCTGATTGATGACCACGGCGCGCCCATCGATAACGCCGTGTGGCAGTTGTACGAACAGGTACTGGCACGCATCGGCCCGGTGGCGACGCTGATCGAGCGAGACAACCAGGTACCGGCCTTCAGCGTGCTCTTGGCCGAAGCCGAGCACGCCGAACGGCACTTGTCGCAGGTACGCCCATGAGCCTTCACGACGCATTTGCCAGGGCCCTGCTGGCGCCCGACCAGGCCTGCCCCGACGGACTCTTCAGCAGCAATGGCGCCGACCCTGCCAGCCGCTTTGCGGTGTATCGCAACAATGTACACAGCGCGTTGATCAACGCCTTGGCGACAGCCTACCCGGTGACCTTGCAACTGGTGGGAGATGAGTTTTTTCACGCCATGGCCGGGCTCTACGTGCAAGCGTCGCCCCCCACCAGCCCGCTGATCAGTGAGTACGGCAGCACGCTGGCCGAGTTCATCCAGGCGTTCGAACCCGCCGCCAGCGTGCCATACCTCGCTGACGTGGCACGCCTTGAGCGTCTACGCGTGTGCGCCTATCACGCTGCGGATACGCCTGCGCTGGAGCAGCCGGCCATTCTCAATGCGCTGCAAGGCCAGACAGATCTGGGGCAACTGCGCCTGCAATTGCACCCGTCCCTCGCCACGTTGAATTCCGCCTATGCGGTGGTGGCAGTGTGGGCCGCGCACCAGACCGAGGGCGCCATTGCCACCTTGAATCCCTGGCATGCCCAAGGCGCGCTGGTGTTGCGCCAGGGCCTGGCGGTCAAGGTGTTCGCCATCGACAGCGGCTCAGTCGCCTTTATCGACAGCCTCACGCACGGCGCAGCGCTGGAAATAGCCGTGACCCACGCCCTCGAAGCCTCGGCCGAATTCGACCTGCACCACTGCCTGACCCTGCTGATCAACCACGACGTCATCACTCACTTGCACCTGGAACCAAAGGTATCGCCATGAACACATCCCCATCGTGCCTGGTGAAGCGGGCCATCGCGCTTTTCGAAAAAATCCCCTACAGCCTGATCGCCTTTCTCGCACGCTTCTCGATTGCCGCGGTGTTCTGGAAGTCCGGGCAGACCAAGGTCGAGGGCTTTGCGATTGATCTGGTCAGCGGCACCTTCCAGCTGGGCGCACCGAAGCTGGCGGCCTCGACCTTGCCGCTGTTTCGCAGCGAATACCACGTACCGTTGCTGTCACCGGAAGTGGCGGCGCACCTGGCAGCGTTTGCCGAGCATTTTTTCCCGGTGTTGATCCTGGTCGGGTTCGCCACGCGCTTCTCGGCCCTGGCCCTGATCGGCATGACCCTGGTGATTCAGCTGTTTGTATACCCCGATGCCTACCCGACCCACGGCACCTGGATTGCCTTGTTGCTGCTGTTGGTCGCCAAGGGACCGGGTTGCCTGTCCATCGATCACCTGATCGCACGCCGCTACCGTTAAAGCCGGTCCAGGGCCTCGCCGCTGCGCTTGAACCAGTCCACCAGGTAGTCGGCCAGTACCTGGGTGCGGCGCGGCAGCCCGCCCTGGTAAGGATGGACCAGGTACATCGGCAGGCTCCGCGTCTGATAATCGCGCAGCAGCCAGCGTAATCGACCGTCAGCCAGTTCCGCCGGCAAGACGTAGGACGGCAGGCGAGCGATGCCGGCCCCCACCAGGGCGGCCTTTTTCAGCAGGTTGTAGTGGTTGGAGGCGAAGGTGCCACTGACCCGCACCCGCAGTAATTCGTGCTGCTGGTGGTACAACCATTCCTCCCGCCCGCTGTAGTGGCTGTTGAGCAGGCAGCGGTGTGCGGCCAGGTCTGCCGGGGTCTGGGGTTCGCCATATTGCTCGAGGTAAGCCGGGCTGGCACACGTCATCTCGTGCCAGGCCAGCAACGGCTTGGCCACCAGGCGCTCGTTTTCAATCGCCCCCGAGCGCACACCCAGGTCAAAGCCGTCCCGCGCCAGGTCCCGGTAGCTGTTATTGAGCTCCAATTCGATCTGCACCTGCGGGTATTGCTTGGAAAACTCCAGCAACAAGCCATCGAAGAAGGTTTCGCCCAGCGACACCGGCACCGTCATGCGCACCGGCCCGGCCAGGTCATCCTTGAGCCGCGCCAAAGCCTGGCGGGCGCGATCCACTTGCACCACAAGCGCCTGGGCCTGGGGTAACAAGGCCGCACCGGCAGCGGTCAGGCTGAGCTTGCGCGTGGTGCGGTGCAGCAGCACCACGGCGTACTGCGCCTCCAACTGGCTGATGCGCTTGGACAATTGCCCCTTGCTGCAGCCCAACTGCTCGGCCGCCACGGTAAAACTGCCCGCCTCGATCAGTACGGCAAAGGCCGCCAGGTCATCCATCTCGCTCATGGATTGTTTCCATTTGAAAACCAAAGGTTGCCTATTAGCGCGTTTATCCGACAGAAAAGCCACACTAGACTGAACCTTCACTTACCCCTGGAGGAACAGCACCATGAAAATCCTTTTGATTGGCGCCAGCGGCACCGTCGGCTCTGCGGTCAAGGCAGAACTGGCCCAGCGTCACGACGTGATCAGCATCGGTCGCAGCAGCGGCGACTTCCAGGTGGACATCAGCGACAGCGCATCGATCCGCCGGCTGTTCGAACAAACCGGCAAGTTCGATGCACTGGTCTGCGCGGCAGGCAGCGTGAATTTCGTGCCGCTGGGTGACATGCACGACAGCGACTTCGAACTCGGCCTGCGGGACAAGCTGATGGGCCAGGTCAACCTGCTGCTGATCGGGCGTGAATACGCCAACGATGGCGCCTCGTTCACCTTCACCAGCGGCATTCTCAACCGCGACCCGATCCGTACCGGTGCCTCGGCGGCACTGGTCAACGGCGCGCTGGATGCGTTCGTCAAAGCCGCTGCAATCGAATTGCCACGTGGCCTGCGCATCAACTCCGTCAGCCCGACGGTCCTGCTGGAAGCCATGGACAGCTACGCACCGTACTTCCGTGGCTACAAGCCGGCGACCGGCGCCGACGTGGCGTTGGCCTACGCCAAAAGCGTGGAAGGCTTGCAGACAGGCCAGACCTATATCGTCGGTTGAGACGCGACAGCCTCACGTGAGAATTGAGACATCCATTCATTCACCAGCGCGCGCGGGGCAAACATCACGAACTCCCCGCCCAGCTGGCCTTGAACCCTGGACGTATTCAGCCGGTAGCCGTCCACATAGAGTGTCAGGTCCCGCTGATACGTCAGCAGCGTGATGGATTGGGTCCTCGCCCTGGCCTCTGGACTCAACGTGACACTGACTTCAACGCGAGACGGGTCGGGGTCTTCAGGTCTTTTCAGCGTCACCGAGATCTTCGTGAAGTCGTTGGCCGACCAGTAGACGAGCCGGGCGGGCTCGTCTGCACAGGCTGCACTCGCCCAGAGCAGGAGAACGCACAGGCTCCATTTGATGTTCATGGCAATCTCCGGCCCAAAGATCTCGACTTTCTCACGACGTATCTGCCCTAACTATAGGAAACATCCCCCTTTGCACCGCCTGATTTCCCAACGCGTGGAGAACAGGTATTCAAACTGTGTCCCGTACTTGTGATGCAGCGCCAGCCTGCGTAACGTGGCGGCACTTGTCTGGAGACCCGATATGCGCGCCGCCCGTACCCTCGCCCTGTTTGCCTTGCTCCCCCTGTTCGCCGCCTGCCAGATGTTCGAAAGCGAGCCGGCCAAGCCGTCTCTCGCCGGGATGACCCGCATGCAGGGTGAACTCACCGCAGTGGGTGGCAAGCTGCTGTTCCAGCCGTGCAACGATAAACGCAACTACGTGGTCAACGACACCGGCGGCACCAGCATCCTGCAGGAAGCCGCCTCCCTGGCCGGCCAGCAGGGCGCGTTGTTTGCCGACCTGCGCGGCAAGTTTTCCGGGGTCGCCAGCGGCACCCAGGGTTCGGTAGACCTGCAACAGCTCTACCGCGTGGAACGCTCGACCTCGGCCTGCGACGACCCTGACTTCAAGCGCATGATCCTGCGGGCCAACGGCCACAAACCGGCCTGGGCGATGAATGTCACGGCCAAGGGCATGGTGCTGGAACGCGAAGGCCAGCCACCACTGGCGGTGCCGTACGTCGAAGAGCAGATGGGCGACGGCCGTTTCAACCTGATGACCGAAGCCAATAACCAGCACATCGAACTGTGGGTGGCCCCGCAGCGTTGCATCGACAGCGTCAGCGGCAGCTTGCAACACATGACTGCCGAGTTACGCGTCAACGGCCAGGTACAGCGTGGTTGCGCGTCGTTCGGCGGCTCGCGGGACGACTGATTCGGCCCTGCGCTGTTTTAACATGTCGGAAAACCGCCATTGGGGCTTATAATCGCCGGTTTGCAAAACAGCCGGCCTCTCTGCCCGCCGCCTACCGGATCCCGTCATGTTACGAATCACCGAACTCAAGCTGCCCATCGACCATCCCGAAGAAGACCTGCGGCCTGCCATCGTGCAGCGCCTGGGCATCGCCAGTGATGACCTGCTCGATTTCACCCTGTTCAAGCGCAGCTACGACGCCCGCAAGAAGTCGTCGGAGCTGTGCTTCATCTACACCATCGACCTGAACGTGAAAGGCGAAGCCGCGCTGCTGCTCAAGTTCGCCGACGACCGCAACGTCAACCCCGCGCCGGACGTGAGCTACAAAGTCGTCGGCCAGGCGCCGGAAGGCCTGGTCGAGCGCCCAATCGTGGTCGGTTTCGGCCCGTGCGGGATCTTCGCCGGGCTGTTGCTCGCGCAGATGGGCTTCAAGCCGATCATCCTCGAACGCGGCAAGGAAGTGCGCCAGCGCACCAAGGACACCTGGGGCCTGTGGCGTAAAAGCGTGCTCAACCCCGAGTCCAACGTGCAATTCGGCGAGGGCGGCGCCGGGACCTTTTCCGACGGCAAGCTCTACAGCCAGATCAAGGACCCGAAATTCCACGGTCGCAAAGTCCTGCACGAGTTCGTCAAGGCCGGCGCGCCGGAAGAAATCCTCTACGTCAGCAAGCCGCACATCGGTACATTCCGCCTGACCGGCGTGGTGGAAAACATGCGCGAGCAGATCATCGCCCTCGGCGGTGAAGTGCGCTTCGAGCAGCGGGTCACCGACGTGCTGATCGAGGACGGCCAGTTGAACGGCGTGGTCATCGACGGTGGCGAGCAGATCCTTTCCAGGCACGTGATCCTGGCCTTGGGCCATAGCGCCCGCGACACCTTCCGCATGCTGCATGGCCGTGGCGTGTACATGGAAGCCAAGCCGTTCTCGGTGGGGTTCCGTATCGAACACCCGCAGTCGCTGATCGATGCCGCGCGCCTGGGCAAATACGCCGGGCACCCGAAACTCGGCGCCGCCGACTACAAACTGGTGCACCACGCCAAGAACGGTCGTTCGGTCTACAGCTTCTGCATGTGCCCGGGCGGCACCGTGGTGGCAGCAACCTCCGAGCCGAACCGCGTGGTCACCAATGGCATGAGCCAGTACTCGCGTAACGAGCGCAACGCCAACTCCGGCATCGTGGTCGGCATCACCCCTGAGGTGGACTACCCCGGCGGCCCGTTGGCCGGTATCGAGCTGCAGGAGCGCCTGGAATCTCACGCCTACATCCTCGGCGGCAGCAACTACGAAGCACCCGCGCAGCTGGTAGGTGATTTCATTGCCGGCACGCCGTCGACCGCCCTTGGCAGTGTAGAACCGTCCTACAAACCGGGCGTGGCCCTCGGTGACCTGGCCCTGGCCTTGCCGGACTTTGCCATCGAGGCAATCCGCGAAGCGCTGCCGGCGTTCGAGAAGCAGATCAAGGGCTACTCGCTGCACGATGCGGTGTTGACGGGTATCGAGACTCGCACCTCGTCACCGCTACGGATTACCCGTGATGAATCGATGCAGAGCCTGAACGTGAAAGGCCTGTTCCCGGCGGGTGAAGGCGCGGGCTATGCCGGCGGGATTCTGTCGGCCGGTGTTGACGGGATTCGGATTGCCGAGGCGTTGGCGCGGGATATGTTGGGCCTCGAAGCCTGACACATTCCCCTGTAGGAGCCCGGCTGGTCGATTCGGCGCAGCGCCTCGAATCGGCAAACCGGGCTCCCGCAAGGTTAAATGTTGGCGCGCAGGATGCTGTCCGGCAACGCCTCGCCGCGCTCCACGCTGGCCGCCACGGCCGCGATCAAACCGTCCAGGGCATAGCCCTGCCCCGCCAGCCACGCCTGATCGTAATAGGTGGTCGCATACCGCTCGCCGCCATCGCACAAAATCGCCACGATCGACCCCGACTCCCCCGCAGCCTTCATCTGCTGCGCCGCCACCAGCGCGCCAATCAGGTTGGTCCCGCTGGAACCCCCGACCCGCCGCCCCAACCGCTCGGCCAGGTAATGCATGGCCGCCAGTGACAGCGCATCCGGGACCTTGACCATCGCATCAATGACCTTGGGCAAAAACGACGCCTCGACGCGTGGCCGGCCAATGCCTTCGATGCGCGAACCGCAGTCCAGGCGCAGGCTGGCGTCGCCGCTCTGGTAGAAATCGAAAAACACCGAGCGCTCGGCATCGGCACACAATACGCGGGTGCAGTGCTGGCGGTAGCGCACATACCGTCCGAGGGTGGCGGTGGTGCCGCCAGTGCCGGGGCTGGAGATCAACCAGCTTGGCTCAGGATGCTGCTCGAAGCGCATCTGCTGGAAAATCGACTCGGCGATGTTGTTGTTCGCGCGCCAATCGGTGGCGCGTTCGGCGTAAGTGAACTGGTCCATGAAGTGCCCGCCGCTTTCCTGCGCCAGGCGCTCGGATTCGGCGTAGATCTGCGTCGGATCCTGGACCAGATGGCTCTTGCCGCCATAGAAGGCAATCTGCGCGATCTTTTCCTGGGAGGTGGTGGCCGGCATCACCGCAATGAATGGCAAGCCGAGCAGGCGCGCGAAGTAGGCCTCGGAGATCGCCGTCGAACCGCTGGACGCCTCGATCACCGGCGCGCCGGGCTTGAGCCAGCCATTGCACAGCGCGTACAGGAACAGCGAACGCGCGAGGCGATGTTTCAGGCTGCCGGTGGGGTGGCTGGACTCATCCTTGAAGTACAACTCGATACCCGGCAAGCCTGGCAGCGGCAAGGGAATCAGGTGCGTGTCGGCGCTGCGCTGGAAGTCTGCTTCAATGATACGAATGGCTTCGCGGGCCCAAGGACGGTGGTCGCTCATGGCGGGGTTCTCTAAGGGTTTCAGCGCTAACTTTAAGGGTTTTCCTACACTGCACACAGATACAGTGAAGACTCAATTGGACACACAATTGCTAGGCTCAGGCGCAATGCCGTCCGAGCCCGTCCCTTATAACAAATAAGAATATAACTTTTGTTTTAACAACTAACGGTACGGGTTAGGGTACCCACCTATTGAACCTCATTGGAGAGCATCCCTTGCCTCTGCGTAGCACTTTCACGCGTTTCTTCCAGCTGGAAGCCGCCAGCGGTCTGTTATTGATCGCCGCTGCGGCCCTGGCCCTGATTATCAACAATTCGCCCTTGTCACACCTGTACGCGGCGTTTCTCGACGTGCCGGTGGTGGCGCAGATCGGCGCGCTGAAAATCGCCAAGCCAGCCCTGTTGTGGATCAACGATGGCCTGATGGCCTTGTTCTTCCTGCTGATCGGCCTGGAGGTCAAGCGCGAGCTGCTTGATGGTCACCTGTCCAAGCCATCGCAAGTGGTACTGCCCGGTGCAGCCGCCATCGGCGGCATGGTCGTGCCAGCGCTGATCTACTGGGCGATCAACAAGGACTACCCCGCCGCACTCTCCGGCTGGGCGATTCCGATGGCCACCGACATCGCCTTCGCCCTGGGCGTGCTGGCGCTGCTGGGCAAGCGCGTGCCAGTGTCGTTGAAGCTGTTCCTGATGACCCTGGCGATCATCGATGACCTGGGCGCAATCATTGTCATTGCCGTGTTCTACTCCGCGGACCTGTCGGGTGCCGCCCTGGCAGGTGCGGGCGCGTGTCTGATCGCCTTGATCGCGATGAACCGCCTGGGCGTGATCAAGCTCGGGCCGTACCTGATCATTGGCCTGATCCTGTGGGTCTGCGTACTCAAGAGCGGTGTACACGCGACCCTGGCCGGCGTGACCCTGGCGTTCTGCATCCCGATGCGCACCAAGAACGCCGAAGCCTCGCCACTGATGACCCTGGAACACGCCCTGCACCCCTGGGTGGCCTACGGCATCCTGCCGCTGTTCGCCTTCGCCAATGCGGGTGTTTCGCTGACCGGCGTCAGCCTGGAAAGCTTCACCCACCACGTGCCGATGGGCATCGCCGCCGGCCTGTTGATCGGTAAAACCGTCGGGGTGTTCGGCCTCACCTGGCTGGCCATCAAGACCGGCCTCGCCGCCCTGCCCAGCGGCGCGAATTGGGGCCAGGTGTTCGGCGTGGCAATCCTGTGCGGCATCGGCTTCACCATGAGCCTGTTCGTCGGCTCCCTGGCGTTTGTACCGGGGGCCAGCGAGTTCGCCGGCGAGGACCGCATGGGGATTCTGACCGGGTCGATCCTGGCGGCATGCATTGGCTACGCGGTAACGGCGATGGCGAGCCGCAAGAAAGCCTGAGCTGACTGAACCCACACCCATGAAAAAACCCCAACCGGTTACCCGGTTGGGGTTTTTCTTTGCCTGCCGATTACCGCTTAGCGGGTAACGCGGCTGGTGCCATCAACGGTCATGATGCGCACGCGGTCGCCGATGCGGAAGATTTCATTCTCCTGCACGGCCTGCACGTAGGCGCGCATGCTGCCATCGTCTTCACGAACGGTGATTTCCACACCTTGGGTGCGGGTCAGGCCTTCTTCGGTAGCCGAGCCCAGCAGGCCACCGGCAACGGCGCCGATCACGGCAGTCACGATGCTGCCACGGCCGCCACCGATGGCGCTGCCGCCAACGCCGCCGATGACTGCGCCAGCAGCGCCGCCGATTGGGGTCTTGGTACCTTCGATTTTCACCGGACGCAGGGATTCGATGGTGCCCATGCGCACGGTCTGCACACGACGTGCTTCGTCACGGGAGTACGAGTCGCCGGTCAGACTCGAGGCGCAGCCACCCAACAGCAACGACAGGGTGGTAAAGCAGGCAACCAGTAAAACGGACTTACGCATAGCATCAACTCCAAAGGACAGGTATTCATTAGACGCTGCGGCTTGGCGCCTGTCACGGCAAGCCCCGCAGAAAATTGCTTTCATTCAGCCTGAGTACAGACAGCCAGTAACAGAAAACTCGACGAACGGTAGCTTGGCCTTTGTGCCAAGAGATGTATCGACTGTTCCATCATTGTAGCCGCGCAGCCGCACGCAACCCAAACCTCCTGCTATAGAGACGTGAGCGCGGCGGACAACATTCAGGCGAAGTGACGAAAGGTGAGGTTCAGGGCGCGAGGCGCTCGCGGACCCAGTCGGCCCCTTGCAGGCGGTAGTTCAGGCGATCATGCAGGCGGCTCGCGCGGCCTTGCCAGAACTCGATGCGCTCGGGCAGCAGGCGGTAACCACCCCAATGCTCGGGACAGTCGGGCTGGGTGTCACTGAAGCGCTGCTCGGTGGCCTTGAGCAGGTCCTGCAGTTCTTCGCGATCACGGATGACCCGGCTCTGCGGAGACGCCCAGGCTCCCAGGCGGCTGCCCAATGGGCGCACCTGGTAGTAAGCGTCCGATTCCTCAGGCGTGACCTTGACCACCCGCCCTTCGATGCGCACCTGGCGCTCGAGGGTCGGCCAGAAGAAGGTCATGGCCGCGAAGGGTCGCGCCGCGAGCTGTTCGCCCTTGGCGCTCTGATAGTTGGTGAAGAAGGTAAAGCCCTGCGCATCCAGGCCCTTGAGCAACAGGATGCGGCAATGTGGGCGACCGTCCTGGTCAACCGTGGCCAACGTCATGGCGTTGGCCTCCACCGGCGGTTGCTCGGTTTTCACCGCATCGCCAAACCACTGGTGGAACAACGCAAACGGTTCGCTCGGGGCCTGGGCCTCGCTCAAACCGTCCCGTGTGTAGTCACGGCGCATATCGGCCAGTGCCTGGGTCATGCAGCTTTATCCTTCTGGTTCAACGGATCAGTTTTTCGCCTGGTCGTTCGCGGCCGGAGTAGCGGCCTTGGCCTTGGCTGGCGCCGGCTTCTTGGCAGCGGGCTTGGCCGGGGCCTTTTTGGCGGCGGGCTTGGCAGCGGCTTTCTTGGCGACAGGCGCTTTTTTCGCCGCAGCCTTGGCGGCTGGAGCCGGTGCTGGAACATCCTGCACGGCGACCATCTCAGCCACTGGCGGCGTTTTGCCCGACTGGTATTTGCTCAGCAAGGCCAACATCGTTGTACGCTGAGTGAACATGATTTCCATGCGACGGTTCAGCGCACGCCCCTGGGTGCTGTCGTTGGCGGCACGTGGCATAAGGTCGCCCATGCCACGCAGCATCAGGCGGTCCTGCTTGAGGCCACTGAGGCTGAAGATCGAGGCGATCGATTGCGCACGTTCCTTGGTCAACGCCTGGCTGGCCGGAGCAGTGCCGGTGGCATCCACATGGCCGAGTACCAGTACGGCGGTTTTCGGATCCGCTTCAACTGCCTTGGCGACGCGCGTGAACGGGCCCAGGGTGACCGGCAGCAACATGGCCGGGCGCTTAGGGTTGTAGGAGCCGTCTACCGGGGCGATCACCACCAGTACATTGTCACGACGTTCCAGTTGCAGGTTGCTGTCCTTGATGGCCGCGCGCAGGCGTGGCTCATAGTCGTCCAGCCAGGCCTGGGTGATTTTCGGGTCAGGCATCGGCACGTTGGTCACGTCGACCTTGGCCAATGGCTTGGGTTTGCTTTCGAACGGCCACCACCAGTGGGTCTCGGTGTCGGTCTTGGCAACGGTCGGTGCAGGTTCTGCAGCCTTCAGGTCGGCTTTCAGGTCAGCCTTGGCATCAGCGGCTTTCTCGTCGGCGCTCTTGGAAGAGAACGGCCACCAGCTGGAACCGGTGTCAGCCTTGGCGACCGGCGCAGGTGCAGCGGCAGGTGCCGGGGCAGCAGCAGCGGCTACCGGTGCGGCAGGCTTGGCGCCGGCAGCAGGCTTGGCATCCGGCTTGGCATCGGTTTGGGCGACTGCATCCTTGGTAGCGGCTTTATCCGATCCAAATGACCACCAATGCCCGCCTTCGGCATCATTTTGTGGAGTTTGTGCGCAACCGGTAATGGTGAGGCAAAGCGCCAGTGCCAAGGACTTGTTCGATAACATGAGATATCCACAAAATGAGAAAAGAAACGGGGGTCTGGATGACCCGTTAAACAGACGCTTACAGAACATTAAAGTTACAACATTTCGTTCAGCGTCTTTCTTATAGTTGCCTTTGTAACAAAAAAACGTGAAACAGCAAGGGGTTTACAGACAACCGGCCAATATTCCGACCAACTTCTGTGCCCGTGGGTCCATTAGTACGTAAGGCCCCAGTGTATTAGTCACGAAACCGAACGCTACATCATGTTCCGGATCGGCAAAACCCACCGAACCACCGGCGCCAGGGTGCCCGAAAGCACGCGGGCCAAGGCCGAAGGTGGCATTGGGCAGCTGCGGTTGATCCAACATACAACCGAGGCCAAAACGGGTTTGTGTCAATAATGTTTTATCCGGCCCGATACTGTGTTCGCGGGTCAATTGTTCGAGCATGTCGGCTTCGAGCAAACTACCGTCCAACAAACCGCTATAGAAACCCGCCAGGCTGCGTGCATTACCGTGGCCATTTGCCGCCGGCTGCTGCATGCGTCGCCATTCAGGTTTATTAGTACTGGTCAGAATAGACGGTGGGTTGGCAAATGCCCGCGTAGTCATGGCGGTCGGTTCCCGCATCATTACTTGCAATAAGCGTTGTGCGGCTTCATCACCCATATTGCCTTTGCTGCGCGCTATATGGGCGACGCGATAAAACTCTTCATCGGCCAGGCCGACATGAAAGTCCAGTCCCAGCGGCCTTGCCACCCGGGCGACGATGGACTCACCTGGCCCACGCCCGTCGGCGCGGCGCAGCAGTTCACCCACCAGCCAACCATAGGTGATCGCCTCGTAGCCATGGCCTTGGCCTGGGGTCCACCACGGCGCTTCGGCCGCCAGGGTGTCGACCATCAGTTGCCAGTCGTACAGGGCTTCGGTGGGCAGCATCTCGCGGATCGCCGGCAAGCCCGCCTGGTGGCAGAGCAGTTGGCGCAGGGTGATGGCTTCCTTGCCAGCAGCGGCAAATTCCGGCCAGTAGTTGGCGACGGGCGCATCCAGTTGCAGTTTGCCCTCGGCAACCAATTGCAGGGCCGTGACAGCGGTGAAGGTCTTGGTGCAGGAGAACAGGTTGACGATAGTGTCGCTGTGCCAGGCCTCGGCTCCATCCTTGTCGGCGGTACCGGCCCACAGGTCGACGACGGTTTCGCCGCCGATCTGGATGCACAGCCCGGCACCACGCTCCTGCGGGTCATCGAACAAGGCGGCGAACGCTTCACGTACCGCTTCAAACTGGAGTTCGTAATGACCCTGAATCTGCACCTGAGCGCCCTCGAAAAACACCGTTAAAAGTGGCCGACATTGTTCCAGCCCTTGTGGCTTTTGTGAACCCGTCAGCCCTCAATCAATGCCCATTTCCAGAGTGCCCGCCCGCATGCCCGGCGCCCTGCCCCGCGCCTTTGCCTTCATGCCCACCGCGCCCGCCTTCGCTCTCACGCACGGCGTTGGCGGCCTTGGCTTTTTCTGCTTCCTTGCCCAGTTGGTCGAGTGCCGCCAGGTTGCTTTTGCGCACACTGTCGACGAAGCCCTGGAACGGTACATCGGTGATGCCGACCAGGCCGAAGTGACCGTTTTCACCGTCCAGCAAGCGACCGGTCACCGGTTGGTCCAGGTACTGGAACCAGTGCACACCGACAATCGATGGCTCAGCCATGGCCTGCTTGAGGAAGGTGCTATACGCCGCGCCGCGATCTTCTTCGCGGGCCAATTGCGTCACGCCACCCCAGAACGGGCCGCGGTCGGCCGAGCCGAAGTTGAATTCGGTGATCAGCACCGGCTTGTCCAGGGCACGCAGGGCGGCAAAGTCATACCCGTCCTGGGGCTTGAGGGTGTACATGTTGAAGCTCAGCACGTCGCAATACTGCGCGCAGGACGCCACGGCCTCCGGCGTGCTCACCGCAAAACGGCCGCCCAGCAACAGCTGGTTGGGCGCGTGCCACTTCAGCGAATCGGAGATGGTCTTGAAGTAGGCATCGGCGAAGGTTTTCTGGAAGTACTTGAAGTCAGCTTCGATTTCCGGGTGCTCGGGGCTCGGCATCGGCGGTTCGAAGCCCGGGTCTTCCATCAGCTCCCAGCCCGCCAGGTGGATGCCCCAGGCTTTCGACAGGCCTTCTTCATTCCGGTACTTGTCGCGCAGTTGCTTGAGGAACGCGCGCTTGGCCGGTACGTCGGTGGTCATGCGCAGCGTGCCGTAGGCCAGGGCGTAGCGCGATTTCGGGTCATCGCCGGGGCCTGCCCAGGCCAGTTCGTTGTCGGCAAAGAAGCCGATCAGCCAAGGGTCATCGCGGTGGTCACGGGCAGCGATGGCCACGGCGCGCTCGGTGGCCATGGCGAAACGCGGGTCGAACGGGTCAGGCATGCCGCCCCACCAGTCAGTACCGGTGCTGATGCTGGCATAATCGCCGACGATCGACAGTGGCAAGGTGTACGGCACGCGGTCGGCAGTGGCCAGGTCCGGCTCGCTCCAGTTGCCCACGGTATTGAAACCCCAGGCTTGCAGGCGGTCGAGGGTGTGGCTGACCCAGCGTTTCTGGTCGAAACCATCGGTGTCATAGGTGCGCTGCAGGTTCGCGCCATAGAAGTCGTACCAACGCCCGACGTTGAAGCCCCGGCCCTGATCGGCGCCGTTGCCGCCACGGTTGTCACCACGGCCGTAGTACTTGTCGAAGGGCTCGCCGGCCTTGGGCAGCGCGGCAAACATCCATTCACGCCCGGCCACGTAGGTCTGGTTGTTGTCCGCGGCCACGGTGTTCACGCCCAGGGAGTAGAACGGGTGGCCTTCCGGCGTCACCAGGTACCAGCGACCGTCGCGTTTTTCGGTGCGGAAGAAGCCGCTGGCGTCGAACGCCGGGCCTTTGTTCCAGCCGCCATACTGGTCCAGCGAGGATTTATCCCGCTCGGCCAGCCAGCCCTTGAGCTGTTGCTGCTCCTTCGCGGCGGCCGCCTTGAGTTGCTCGTCGCTGCTGACTTTTTCCGGCCAACGCGCACGGGTGGACTGGCCATAGGCATCGACGAGTTCGCTGTAGGCTGCTCTCAACACCGGCTCGCTGTCCTGCACGCCAAATCGCTCCAGCAGGATGCTCTGCGCGGCGACAGGCTTGATCATCGACAGGGTCACCGAGACCACCTGGCTACGGTCGATTGCCCCGGCGCTGGCGGCGAGCAGCACGCGCTGGCCGTCCACGGTGATCGGCATCGGCGGACCGGCCTTCATGCCCTGGCTCAGCGGGGAATTGGCTTGCAGCGGCACCAGCAGGGTCTGCACCGGGCCGGCCGGCAGGTCGATGCGGCTGACCAGGGTCTTGCCGTCGGCGCTCTGCACCTTGACGTAGAGCGTCAGCGCCCAGTCCATCGCGCTCTGGATGCGCAGGCTCATGGCGCCGGACTGTGACCAGTCCCACACACCGGTCTGCGGGCTGAGCACCAGGCTCGGCTCGGCGGCCGGGTTGAAGGTGATGCGGCGCAGCACCTCGCCTTCGGGGGTTTGTTCGGCATTGTATTGCGGCAGGCTGGCGTCCTGAGTCGCCACCTTGACCACATCGGCAGGCCGGACGAAGTTGAACAATGTCTGTTGCCCGGCAGGCGCGGCCATCAAGGGCGCGGCGAACAGCAAGGCAAAAAGGGCGGGCAGCGTGCGAATCATACGAACAAGGTTCTCCCAAACGGCCGATGAATGGCCTGATGACGTAAAGCGTTGGCAGTCAGATAGACCACGAAGTGGGCGAATTCGCCCACAGTGGCTTAAGAAATTTCGCGCCTGAACGGCGGCAAGGCATTCAGGATAGCCTTGCCATAGCGCTGGGTAACCAGGCGGCGGTCAAGCAAGGTGATGGTGCCCCGGTCTTCTTCGGTGCGCAGCAAGCGACCGCAGGCCTGCACCAGTTTCAGGGACGCATCCGGCACCGAGATTTCCATGAACGGGTTACCGCCGCGCGCCTCGATCCATTCGGCCAATGCCGCCTCGACCGGATCATCCGGCACCGAGAACGGGATCTTGGCGATCACCACGTGTTCGCAGTAGGCACCGGGCAAGTCCACGCCTTCGGCGAAGCTTGCCAGGCCGAACAGCACGCTGGAATCGCCGCCATCGACGCGCGCCTTGTGTTTATTGAGGGTTTCCTGCTTGGACAGGTTGCCCTGGATAAACACCTGCTTGCGCCAGTCGCGGTCGAGGCCGTCGAACACGTCCTGCATCTGTTTGCGTGACGAAAACAGCACCAGCGTGCCGCGCGAGCCTTCCACCAGTTCCGGCAGGTCGCGGATGATCGCAGCCGTGTGCGCCGCCGCATCCCGAGGGTCGGCCTTGAGGTCGGGCACGCGCAACACGCCGGCGTCGGCGTGATGGAACGGGCTCGGCACCACGGCCGTGACGGCTTTTTTCGGCAGGCCGGCACGCATGCGGAAGCGGTCGAAAGTGCCCAGGGCAGTCAGCGTCGCCGACGTCACCAGGCAGCCGTAGGCCACGTTCCAGAGGTTGCGGCGCAGCATTTCGGCCGCGAGGATCGGGCTGGCGTTGACCTCGATGTCGAATAGCGCGCCGCTCTCCGACAAGGTCAGCCAGCGGGCCATCGGCGGGTTGTCTTCCGGGTCTTCGACGGTAAACGCGGTCCACAACTCCCAGTTGCCCTGGGAGCGCGACAACAGGCTGCCGAACAGCGGGTACCACTCCTCGGCCTGGTTGCTGGCGATGCCGATGTTGACCTCGCCGTCCATGCCTTCCTTGAGCAGGTCGGTCAGGCGGGTAAACAGGTCGGTCAGGCGCGAGAAGCCTTTTTTCAGCTCGATGCCCATTTCGCGCATGTGCTCGGGGATCAGCCCGCCGACAAAACGGTGGCGTGGACGCTCGCGCCCCTCCACGTCTTCACCGGGCTTGAAGTCAGCGACCTGCTCGCAGGCGCTGAACATGAATTGCTGCTGGGTCTTGATCTCGCGCGCCAGCTCCGGCACTTGTTCGATCAACTTGCCCAGGTCGCCGGGCAGCGGGTGCTGGGCGAGCAGTTTGGTCAGGTTCTTGGCGGTGGTTTCCAGCCAGTCGGCGGTGGAGCGCAGGCGCGTGTAATGGGCGAAGTGGCCGATGGCCTTGTCCGGCAGGTGATGGCCTTCGTCGAATACATAGAGCGTATCGCGCGGGTCCGGCAGCACGGCGCCGCCGCCCAGGGCCAGGTCGGCCAGGACCATGTCGTGGTTGGTGACGATCACGTCGACCTTGCCCATGCCTTCGCGGGCCTTATAGAAGGCGCACTGGCCGAAGTTGGGGCAATGCCGGTTGGTGCACTGGCTGTGGTCGGTGGTCAGGCGCGCCCAGTCGGAATCTTCAAGCGCGGTGGGCCAGCTGTCGCGGTCGCCGTCCCATTTATTCCCGGCCAGTTTCTCGATCATGCTGGTGAACAGCTTCTGGCTGGCTTCATCGACTTCGATCTTGAAGCCTTCTTCTTCGAACAGCTGCGCCGTGGCGGTTTGCGCGTGGCCTTCCTGCAGCAGCACATCGAGTTTGGACAGGCACATGTAGCGCCCACGGCCCTTGGCCAGGGCGAACGTAAAGTTCAGGCCGCTGTTGCGCATCAGGTCGGGCAGGTCTTTGTAGACGATCTGCTCCTGCAGGGCGACAGTCGCGGTGGCGATCACCAGGCGCTTGCCGGCGGCCTTGGCGGTGGGGATCGCGGCCAGGCTGTAGGCTACGGTCTTGCCGGTACCGGTGCCGGCCTCGACGGCCACGACGGCGGGCTCACCTTCGCGGCGGCCTTCGTCGTCGACGTCGATATCGCCGAGGACCTTGGCCACTTCGGCGATCATCAGGCGTTGGCCGTAGCGCGGTTTCAAGCTCTTGGCTTCGAGAAAACGCGAATAGGCGCCCTGGATCGTGGTTTTGAGTTCAGTGCTGATCATGGATAGTCGGGCGCAAAAAACGCTGGATAAATTTTCAGTGGTTCGGATCGGCCGCTATCATACCCCGCTAATTAATCCCGCGCAGAACGGAGTACCACAATGACCGCGTTTAGCCTCGCTTACACCCTGCATGTATTGGCCGCCCTGGTATGGGTCGGCGGTATGTTTTTCGCCTGGATGATCCTGCGCCCCGCCGCCGTGGCGGCACTTGAGGGCCCCGCACGGCTCAAGTTGTGGGCAAATGTGTTTCAACGTTTTTTCGTGTGGGTGTGGGTGGCAGTGCTGGTTTTGCCGATCAGCGGCATCGGCCTGTTGCAACTGCGCTTCAGTGGCTTTGAAACCGCGCCGCGCTACGTGCAGGTGATGATGGGGTTGTACCTGGTGATGACGGCGCTGTTTATCCGTATCCAGGCGTTGAAATTCCCGGAATTGCGCAAGGCAGTGGCGGCTGAAGACTGGCCGGCAGGCGCGGCCGCGCTGGGGCAGATCCGCAAATTGGTCGGGATCAACTTGATCGTGGGACTGGTAGTGGTGGCAATCGCGTCGGCCCGGCCGATGTTCTGAGGCCGGCCAAGCCCCCTGTGGCGAGCGGGCTTGTCCCGCGTTGGGCTGCGCAGCAGCCCCAATCAAGATCGCCAGAGGTCTTCAGTCGAAGCGCAGTGGCTGGTTTTGGGCGGCCTTGCAGCCCAACGCGGGACAAGCCCGCTCGCCACATTAGAGAGGTTACAGACGCTGTACGGTCACAGTGCCCGCAGGCCCTGCTGGCCCCGGTTGCCCTTCCAGCCCTGGGCGGCCCTTCTCGCCGCCGTCGGCGCGGTACACCAGGCAGCCCTTGGACTCGCCACCTTTGCCAGGCTTGCCCGCCGTGCCGGCCAGACCACCGGCACCGCCGTCGACCCAGACCTTGATCTGTTGGGCCGGGAAGTCCTGCGGCAACTCGACCCGCACCTGCGCGCCCGCAGCGCCCGGCAAGCCGTCGCCACCATTGTCACCGTTGGCGCCACGCCCGGCCGAACCCCAGGTGCAACCCGGGTCCACGCCGTTGGCACCATCCAGCCCGGCATACCCTTGGGCGCCCGCGCCGCCACGGGCATCCACCGACAACTCTTCAGCCACCAGTGAATTGATTCGCAAGGTCAGGTCACGCCCGGCCTTGGCCGGTTTTTCATGGGTGCCCGGCGCGCCCCGCGAAGTGATCTGGCTGCCGTGGTCCAACTGCGCATGGCGCACCTGCAGTTGCAGCACGGTGCCGCCGGGGACAATCGCAATCCGCGCATCGCGGCCCAGGTGCAACTCATCCACCGTGACCTGGCTGATGGTGGCCGGGATCAGCAAGGTGCCGTAGTCCGCTACCTCCAGACGCTCCAGTTGCAACACGCTGGTGCTGTTGGGCAGGCGCATCAACGAGTTGGTCTCAACACTGACGCTCTGGGCCAGGGCGACGGGGCTGACCAACGCGGCCAACAGTAAAACCTTACGCATCATGGGGCTCCTGACTGGTTTCGAATTTTTCTTTGGACGCACAGTAACGACTTCTACAGGCGATTTGCCAGTGAAGCATCAAAAAACTTGTGCAGGGAGAGGTGCAGGCGAGGCGCGCGGCAATGCCCCTGTGGATCCCACAGGGGCAAGGTTTGTCAGCGGTTGATCTGGATTTCCGTACGACGGTTCAAGGCACGACCTTCAGCGGTTTTGTTGTCGGCAACCGGATGGCTTTCGCCCGCCCCCGTCACAGACACAAAGGCACTGCGCGGCACGCCGGCGCCGATCAGGTAATCGGTGACCGAGTGAGCACGTTTTTCCGAGAGTTTCTGGTTATAGGCATCCTTGCCGACGCTGTCGGTATGCCCGCTGACCCGCAGTTGAGCACTCGGGGCTTCCTGTTTCAGGCGCGTGGCAATGGTGTCGAGCTTGGTTTTATCGGCTGCGGTCAGCCTGGCCGAGTCGAACTCGAAGTGCACATCGCGAATCACGATGGTTTCTTCCTTGACCACCACCACTTCCTCAACCACCGCAGCCGGCGGCACCGGTGGGCAGCCATTGGCATCGACCTGCACGCCTTTTGGCGTGTGCGGGCACTTGTCGCGGCTGTCCGGCACACCATCGCCGTCCTCGTCGCCATCACCGTGCACCCAGCAATAGGCGCCGGCCATGCCGCCGACCAGCAAGGCGCCATAGCCTGCATAGGCCGAGCTTTCCGTGGCGCCGATCGCCGCGCCGGTCACACCGCCAACGGCAGCGCAGGTCGGCCAATCGGTTTTCTGCAAGCCTGCGCAACCTGTCAATAACCCGGTGAGCAGAACCAAGGGTAGAGCTGTCCGCATGATGCTCATCTGACTTTCTCCTGAGGGGATCGGCGGGGGCCGATGGGTGGAGTAAAGACCGCTCTTTTCAACTGCGCCACTACGCCACGCCCCCGTATTTGTTAGGGATCGTCGTTCTCGTCGGACTTTTCGCAGCCGCCCGCTCTAGGCCCGCACGCTCAGCCGCGCTAGTCTCTAGCGTCTTGATGTGAGGATCTCTGATGACCGCTGGCATTTCTTCCCGTACGCCCCAGCAAGCCTTGGCTGCCTTGCTGGATCTGCACCAGCCCAAACGCCTGCTGTTATTGGGCGCCAGTCAGTTTCCGGCGCTGGACGCGTTTCAAGCCGCGCACCCGGATACCCAGGTGTCCGTGGCAGCCCCCGGCGCCCTGCCGGCGGAACTTGCGGCGCAGCGTTTTGACCTGGCGCTGGTGGTCGACTGCCTGGAGCACCTGTCAAAACCGCAAGGCCTGACCCTGCTCGGTGGCATTCGCAACCTCAACGCCAGCCGCATTGCCGTGCTGGTGGACCTGGGCGCATGCGACTGGAAAGACACCGACTTCTTCTCCCTGGCCCTGCAGGCTGGCGAGCGTTTCCAGCGCGATGAACAGGTTCTGACGCTGTTTACCTACGATCTGCTTGACTATAAACAGGTGCCGGACTGGCTCAACGCCCGCTTCTGGGCCAACCCGGAAAACTTCGGAAAGTATTGGTGGTAACCCGATGAGTACATCCATTTGCCCCTGCGGCAGTGGCAACCTGCTGGATGCCTGCTGCGGCCATTATCACGCCGGGCACCCGGCCCCGTGCGCCAGCGCCCTGATGCGTTCACGCTACAGCGCCTATGTGCTGGGCCTGGTGGACTACCTGGTGGCCACCACCCTGCCCGCGCAACAGGCCGGCCTCGACCGCGACGCCATCGCCGCCTGGAGCGCCCAGAGCACCTGGCTCGGCCTGGAAGTCGAAAACTCGGAGGTGTTCGGCGGCCAGCCAGAACACGCTTTTGTGACCTTTACCGCGCGTTGGCACGACAGCACCGGCGAACATAGCCACCGCGAGCAATCTTCTTTCGTACAGAATGAGGGGCGCTGGTACTTCATCGACCCGACAGTGGAAGTGAAGGCCGGACGCAACGATGCCTGCCTGTGCGGCAGTGGGCAGAAATTCAAGAAGTGTTGTTCCAGCTACCTCTGACCTGCAAGCGCGAGCTTGCTCGCGAAAAACCCGGGGGCACCTTTGTGTGTCAGGCTTAGCGCGTCATCGTTGACGACCTTCGCGAGCAAGCTCGCTCCTACACAGGATGGATAACGCCATGTTTCGGATGTACAGCTTGATGCTGGCGTTGACCCTCGGCCTCACCGGCTGCGCGTCCTGGTTCGAAGACGATGCGCCGCCGCCCCACGTCTCGCTGGTGAAAGTCGAAGTGGTGCGGGCCAAGTTGCTCGAGCAGAAATTCAAGCTGTACTTTCGCGTGGACAACCGCGACGACGCCGACCTGACGGTGCGCGGCCTGATCTACAAGGTCAGCCTCGGCGATTTTGTGCTGACCGAAGGTGAGTCCAACGAATGGCTGACCGTACCGCCCCGGGGCCACGCGTTTTTCAAGGTGTCGGTGCGCACCAACCTCTGGCCGCAGATCCGCGATGTCGTGCAGATGCTGAAAAATCCCGACAAACCCGTGCCTTATCGCCTGGAGGGTGAACTGAAAACCGGATTATTCATCGGTTATGACGTGCAGGTGAACCACAATGGCGAGATAATCCCCGGCGATTTTATTCCGGAGCGACATCGATGACTCAGCAACCCCATGTCCATGGTCCTGACTGCAACCACGATCATGATCATCACGATCACGACCACGGTCATGTCCACGGCCCGAACTGCGGCCACGCTCACCAGGAGCCGGTGCGCAACGCGTTGAAGGACGTCGGCCGCAACGATCCTTGCCCGTGCGGCAGCGAGAAGAAATTCAAGAAGTGCCACGGGGCTTGATGCCCTGACCCTGCAGGAACCGGCTTGCCGGCGATGGCGTCCCCAACATCGCTGTCGCCGACAAGCCGGCTCCTCCAGGTTGAGTTAGCACGTCAGGGTTTGTGTTGAAACTGCAACACCACCTCGAGCCCCCCGCCGTCCCGATTGCTCAAGCTCAACCGTCCCTCGTGCGCCCGGGCAATGGTGTGTGCAATGCTCAACCCCAGCCCATACCCGCCCGTCTCGGCATTGCGTGAACCCTCCACGCGGTAGAACGGCTCCATCACCTGCTCCAGTTGTTCCTGGGGAATCCCCGGCCCTCGGTCGCGGATGATGATCTTCAAACTGTCCGCCTGGTCCTCGACCCGCACCACCACGTCGCGACCATAACGTACCGCGTTTTCCAGCAGGTTCTGCACGCAGCGCTTGAGGCTACGCGCGTACCCCGGCAACGGTTGCCTGGCACGGCCTTCAATGCGCACGCTTTCGCCCACATCCTGCAAGTCCGCCTGCAAGCTTTGCAGCAGGGCATTGATGTCGATGTTCTGCCGCGTCTCGTTGATTTCACCGCTGCTGGCAAAATCCAGGGTGCTGGAGACCATGTGCTCCATTTCTTCCAGGTCGCTGCGAAAACGCTCCTGGGTGCGAGGGTCGTCGAGCATTTCGGTGCGCAGGCGCAGGCGTGTGATCGGTGAACGCAAGTCGTGGGAAATCGCCGCAAGAAAACGCGTGCGCTCGGCGATGTTGGCAATCAGCCGTTGCTGCATCGCGTTGAAGGCCTGCGCGGCGCGGCGCACTTCGGTGGGGCCATCCTCCGACAGCGGCGGCCGCTGGATATCACGGCCCAGGGCTTCGGCGGCCTTGGCCAGCGCATTCAGCGGACGGATGGCCAGGCGCACCGCCACCAGGGCAATCACCACCAGCACCAACACGCGCAACAAATAGATGCGCATCACGTAGTCGAACAGCAGGTCCAGCGGCGAGGTACTGGTCCAGCCCTGCTCTTCACTGGCATCCACCTGCAACCAGCGCCCATCGGGAAGACGCAGGTCGATCAAGAATTGCCCCACCACCGGTTGGGAGCTGAGCAGTGTCGAGAGCCCGGCGCTTTGCCCTTCGCCATCGACCAGGGAAAGGCGCAACAGCACCAGGGTCTGGGCGTAGCCGGTCTTCTGCGACAACACCTTTTTGATCAAGCGCTCGGTGGGCCGGTCGGCATCGTTGAGGGTACTGGGGGTGCTGCTGGCCTGGTCGCTCAGGGTCAGGCGGAAGTTCGGCGTATCGAGCATTTTGATCAGCAGGTCCGCCTGCTGCGGATCGCTGTGCACCAGCCGCACCACATCCGCCAGTCGAGTGGCGATCAGCCGCGCAGGGATTTCCAGCACCTGGCCATGCCGCCGGTCGTACCAGATGCTGCTGGTCAGGGCCTGGGCCGCGAGCATGCCGCTGACCAGGATCAGCACCAGCCGCCCGAACAGCGAGCGCGGCAGCAGTCTCACGATTCCAGCACCACGTCATCGGCGGTGAGCATGTAACCCTCGTTGCGCACGGTCTTGATCAGCCCCGCCGGCAGTTGCGAGCGCAGGCGGCTGACGCACACGTCGATGGAGCGGTCGAACGGCGTGCTGTCCTTGTCGAACACGTGGTTGAGCAAAAAGTCGCGGCTCAGCGGGCGGTTGGGGTGCTGCAACAGCAGGCGCAACACGCGGTAATCCGAGTTACCCAGGCTCACCACCACGCCTTGCGGCGACAGCAACTGCCGCGCCCGCGTGTCGAGCTGCCAGCCGGCGAAGCGAATGCTCGGCGCCTCGTCCAGGCGCGCGCGATCCGGAAAACTCTGCACGCGTCGCAGCACGACCTTGATCCGTACCAGCAACTCACGCGGGTCGAACGGCTTGGGCAGGTAGTCATCGGCGCCGATCTCCAGGCCGACGATGCGGTCGATCAACGAGCCCTTGGCCGTGAGCATCACCACCGGCGTGTTGGAGCTGACCCGCAGTTCGCGGCACAGGCTCAGGCCGTCCTCACCCGGCAGCATCAGGTCGAGCACGATCAGGTCAATCACGTTGAGCGCCAGGCGGCGGCGCATTTCCTTGCCGTCGGCGGCGGTGGATACCTGGAAACCGGCGTCGCTCAGGTAGTCGCAGAGCAGTTGGCGGATTTGCGGGTCGTCATCAACGATCAGCAGGTGGTCTTGCTTGGCCATGGGCAGTCGATCCGAAAACTCAAAACGCAGGAGATAGCCGAAAGTTCAGCCAGCAGTGCAGGCAAATGTAATGGAATGTTGTAGGAAACCATAATCACGCATCAGCGATACAAAGCCCCGGAATGGCAGGCGGAATCGCTCTTTAGACTACCGAACCTAAATGAGAGTAATTGTAATTTAGACTCGGATCACTGCCTATGTCATTGCCCACCCCTCACCGTCACACGTTGCACAGTACCCTGGCGCCGATGTTCGGTTTCCTCGCGGCTGGCGGCGTCGCCCCGACCGCCTTGGCCGATACGACAGCCGCCACGACCAATGGCTCGGTGCTGAGCCTGCCGGAAATCAAGGTCGACGGTGAAGCCACCTCCACCTTCAAAGTGGACCGGGTGACCTCGGCGAAAATCAGCCAGCCGCTGCTGGACGCGCCGCAAAGCGTGACCATCGTGCCGCAACAGGTGCTCAAGGAGCAGAACGCGCAGACCCTGCAGGAAGTGTTGCGCAACGTGCCGGGCATTACCTTCATGTCTGGCGAGGGTAACCTGGGCTGGGGCGATCTGTTCTCGATCCGGGGCTTTTCTTCGGAGCAGAGCCTGACCGTCGACGGCGTGCGCGATGCCGGCATGTCGACCCGTACCGACACCTTCAACCTGCAACAGGCCGAAGTGTTCAAGGGCACCGGCTCCATCGAGTCCGGGGTTTCTGCGGTGGGCGGCAGTGTCAACCTGGTCAGCAAGGAAGCGCACCTGGGCGATGCCAACAAGGTCTCGGCCGGGATCGGCACCGACAGCTATCGCCGGCTCACGGCCGACCTGAACAAGCAACTGAACGACACCACCGCCGTACGCATCAACCTGATGAAGCACTACAACCAGGTGGCCGAGCGCGACGACGTGGACTACGACCGCTGGGGCATCGCCACCTCGTTCGGCTTCGGCCTGGGCACCGACACGCGCCTGTTCATCGACACCTTCTACCAGAAAGACACCAACACCCCGGACGGCGGCGTGCCGATCCAGCGGGGCACCGACGGCGACCGCATGCCCGGGGTGAAACGCTCGAACTGGTACGGCGACTCCAGCCTCTACACCCAGCAAAACAAAACCACCTCGCTGACTGCCCGCCTGGAGCACGACTTCGACTGGAATGAAGCCAACCTGCGCAACCAGACTCGCTGGGAACGCAGCGACAACTTCGCCGTGCTTTCCCCGGCGCGTTTTTTTGCCGCCGACGCGAATGGCAACAAAACCTGCACCGGCGCGCGTTGTGCGACCTTGGGCTACACCGGTGTAGGCCCGATCAGCCAAGTGCCAGGTAGCACGGTGAATGCCTACACCGACTACGTGAACAACAGCAACACCGCCTACGGCATCCTGCGCGGCAGCGACTTTGGCTTGTCCAAGCGCTACACCATCCTGGATAACCAGACCGACTTCAGCTTCAAGTTCAATACAGGAAGCCTGCAACACGCGGTGGTCTCGGGCCTCGAGTTCTACCACGAGACCTACGGCGGGCTGAAGCGCAACGCCGAAGTGCCGGCAGGCAACCTGTTCTTCGACATGAGCGAGCCCAGTCACAGCTTCGCCAGCACCTACATAACCAAGGGTGAAGGCGATCCGCGCTCGGTGATCGACAACGCCGGTATTTACCTGGGTGACACCGTCACCCTCAACGAGCAGTGGCAGGTGCTGGGCTCGCTGCGCTACGACAACTGGCGGGCGCAAACCAGCCAACGCGGCCAATCCACCATCAGCAGCACCGACGGTGCGGTGAGCGGACGGGTCGGCGCGGTGTACAAGCCGTTGCCCAACGGCAGCGTCTATGTGTCCTACAGCGAAGCAGCGCAACCCTCGGCGTTGGGTGCATCCACCAACAACCAGATCTACGGTGCGGCCAGCACCAGCAACTACAGCCCGGCCAAGTCCAAGACCTACGAGTTGGGCACCAAGTGGGACATTGCCCACGACATGCTTAACGTCACCGCCGCGATTTTCCGCACCGAACTCGACAACGCCTGGGAATACCAGGACGGCGAGTCCGCCCCGGTACGCGCCCTTCCCGCCAAACGCGTGGACGGCGTGGAACTCGGCCTGCAAGGCAATATCACCTCGCGCTGGACCGCCTACACCGGTTTCTCGGCGCTCAAGAGTACCCAGACCAAAGGCATCAACAAGGGCGCAGAAGCCAAGAACGTCCCTGACCTGACCGCCAACCTGTGGACCACCTATGCCGTCACCGACGCCCTGAGCCTGAGCTACGGCGAGCAATACGTCGGCCGACGCCGCTACACCGACAACAAATACGTCGGCGGCTTGAACAACAACAGCAGCTACGCCAATGGCCCCTCCGGCGTGAATGCGATCTACACCCGCGACCATGAAAAAGCCCCCGGCTACTGGCTCAGCAGCCTGGCCGCGCAATACAAGGTGAACAGGGACACCACGGTCAACCTCAACCTCAACAACGTGTTCAACACGTTCTATTACAGCCAGGTCGGCGCCTCCCTCGATGGCTTCCAGCTCTACGGCATCCCAGGTGCCGGGCGCACCCTCACCGCCAGCGTCGACTATGAATTCTGATCATCTCTCACCAGGAGCCTCTGCCATGCGCAAACCCCTTCACTTGCTCAAGCTCGGCGTGCTGTTCGGCGCCTTGGTCCTCGGCCATGCCGAAACCGCCGCCGCCCACGAAGTCACCGACGTGCTCGGCCGCAAGGTCGAGGTCAAGGACGACGTCAAACGCGTGGTACTGGGTGAAGGCCGCCTGATTTCGGCGTTTGCCCTGCTCGACAAGGACGCGCCGTTCCAGCGCATCGTCGGCTGGCAGAACGATCTGAAGCTGCTGGACCAACACACCTATAACGCCTATGTGGCGAAATTTCCGACGGTCAAAGACATTCCGTTGATCGGGCAGGCGTCGGAACAAAGCGTCAGCGCTGAAGAAATTCTCTCGCTGAAACCGGACCTGGCGGTGTTCAGCATTTCCGGGCACGGCCCGACCGAGCACAGCCCGGTCGCCGATGTATTGGCCAAGGCCGGAATCCCGGTGCTGTTCGTCGACTTTCGCATCAACCCGGTGCAAGGCACCCATACCAGCATGAGCGCGCTCGGCCAGGCGTTGGGGCGTAAAGCCCAGGCCAAGGCATTCCTCGCGTTCTATGACCAGCACATCAAGGTGATCAGCGACGCCGTCGCCACCTTGCCGGCCGGCCCGCGCCCGAGCGTGTTCCTCGAACTGCTGGCCGGTGCCTGGCAGGCACCGGGGCACACCACCGGCAAAAGCGGCATGGGTGAAGTGATCAAGCTGGTCGGCGGACGCAACATCGCTGCCGATGTCGTGCCCGGCGCGCTGGGTGATATCAGCGTTGAATATGCGCTGAAGGCTGATCCGGATGTGTACGTGGCCACCGGCAACCACAAACCCGGCCTGATCCTGGGTGCAGGCGTTACCCAGGACGAGGCGCGTGAAGCGTTTGACCGCGTGTTGGCGCGGCCGGAATTCGCCAATCTTCGCGCGATCCGCGAAGGCAATTCCCACGGCCTGTGGCATGACTTCTACAACTCGCCCTACAACCTGCTGGCGATTGAAGCGCTGGCCAAGTGGGTACACCCGCAACTGTTCGCCACGCTGGACCCGCAGGCGACGATGGCGCAGATCAACCAGCAGTTCCTGGGGATGCCGCTGCAGGGTGCCTATTGGATTGATGCCAAGGGCAAGTAACCCCTATCGCCCTGTTGGAATGCAGTCAGTGTGGGAGCTGGCTTGCCTGCGATGACGGAACATCAGTCACCCTTTTTTTGACTGTTCTACCGCTATCGCAGGCAAGCCAGCTCCCACATTGACCGGGCTCCTACAGGGCTTTGTGTTCTATCTGACGATTGTGAACTCCATGACCACTCAAACCCTCGACCTCGCCAGCGCCACCCACGGCTACCGGCGCCTGCTGGCGCGGAGTGCCTGGCTGCTGGCCTTGCTCGGCAGCGCGCTGGCCTGCGCGATTCTGGTCGACCTGGCCAGTGGCCCGTCGGGCATGGGCCTGCTGGCGTTACTCGACGGCATCCTGCATCCCTCGCACCTGAGCGCCACCGACCAGGTGATCATCTGGAACGTGCGCCTGCCCTACGCGCTGATGGCGGTGCTGGTGGGCTGCGCGTTGTCGCTGGCCGGGGCCGAGATGCAGGCGATCCTAAACAACCCGCTGGCCAGCCCGTTTACCTTGGGCGTGTCGTCGGCGGCGGCGTTGGGCGCATCGCTGGTGATTGTGTTCCCGGTGACCACGCTGTGGGTCTCGGCCAACACCGCGATTTCGATCTCGGCGTTTATCTTCGCCGCCGCCTCGGTGTTTTTGCTGCAAGCCATGTCACGCCTGCGCGGCGCCGGCGTGGAAAGCCTGGTGTTGTTCGGCATCGCGCTGGTGTTCAGTTGCAACGCGGTGGTGGCCTTGCTGCAACTGGTGGCCACTGAAGACGTGCTGCAACAGCTGGTGTTCTGGACCCTGGGCAGCGTGACCCGGGCCAATTGGGACAAGCTCGGCATCCTGGCGCTGGTGGTCGCGGTGGTGCTGCCGTTTTCCTTCACCGCCGCACCGCGCCTGACCCTATTGCGCATGGGCGAGGACCGCGCGCAAAGCTTTGGCGTGGACGTGAAGCGCCTGCGGTTTTTCTCGTTGCTGCGCATCAGCCTGTTGTCGGCCACCGCCGTGGCCTTTGTAGGCACCATCGGATTTATCGGTCTGGTAGGCCCGCATATCGCGCGGATCCTGGTGGGTGAGGATCAACGTTTCCTGTTACCGGCCAGCGCCCTGACCGGTGCGTTGCTGCTGTCGCTGTCGTCGATTGCCAGCAAGCTGATCATGCCCGGGGTGATTGTGCCGGTGGGGATTGTCACCGCCTTGGTCGGCGTGCCGATTTTCGTGGTGCTGGTGTTCAAGCGGGGGAGGCAGTTATGAGTGCGGGCTTATCGGTACACAACGCCAATGTGAGCTACGGGCGCCGGCAGATCGTGCACGACCTGAGCTTGCCGCCCCTGCCCCACGGCAGCCTGACCGCCTTGATCGGTCCCAACGGCGCGGGTAAATCCACCTTGCTGCGTGCCGTGGCCGGGCTGGAAAAGATGCAAGGCGTTGTGCGATTGGGCGACCTCGACCTGTCGGCCATGTCCGTTGCCGAACGTGCGCGACGGGTGACCTACATGCCGCAGAACCTGCCGCCCGGCCTGAGCCTTAGCGTGATGGAAAGCGTGATCGCCGCGCTGCGCGTGGCCCATGTGGAGGGTGTTCCACTCTCCAGCGAGGCCTGCCTGCGCGAAGCCTTCGAGGCGCTGCAGCGCATTGGCATCGCGCACTTGGCCGACCAGTTACTCAGCACGTTGTCGGGTGGCCAGCGCCAATTGGTCAGTCTTGCCCAACTGATCGCGCGTCGCCCCCAGGTGATGCTGCTGGACGAACCCACCAGCGCCCTCGACCTCAACTACCAGTTGAAAGTCATGGAGTGCGTGCGCGGGCTGGTGCGCGAGCACCAACTGATCGCCGTGGTGGTGCTGCACGACATCAACCTTGCCGCACGCTTTGCCGACCATATCGCCGTGCTGCGCCAGGGCCGGCTGTATGCCAGCGGCACGGCAGATGAGGTGCTCGACCCGGCGCTGTTTGCCGAGGTGTATGGCGTGCAGGTGCGCATCGAACGCTGCTCGCAGCAGTCGCTGCAAGTGTTGGTGGACGGCGCTGTGTAAAACGCTTCTAAGGTTAGACGCAAATGTTTGATTGAATTATTGCCCTTTGGTCTTCACCTATAGCTGCAGGCATTCGCTCATTTGGAGAGCTTCATGATCGACCTGTACTACTGGACTACCCCCAACGGTCACAAAGTATCGCTGTTCCTGGAAGAAGCCGGCCTGCCCTATAAGGTGCACCCGATCAATATCGGCCAGGGCGACCAGTTCAAGCCGGACTTCCTGAAGATCGCTCCCAACAACCGCATCCCGGCCATCGTCGATCAGAATCCGACCGACGGCGGTGCGCCGATTTCGCTGTTTGAATCTGGCGCAATCCTGCTGTACCTCGCGGAAAAAACCGGCCAGTTCATTCCACAAGACCTGCGTGGTCGCCAGGAAGCACTGCAATGGTTGTTCTGGCAGATGGGTGGATTGGGGCCGATGGCGGGCCAGAACCACCACTTCAGCCAGTTCGCCCCGGAGAAGATTCCCTACGCGATCAAGCGCTATGTGGACGAAACCGCGCGCCTGTACGGTGTGCTCGACCGGCGCCTGGCCGACCGCGCGTTCGTGGCCGGTGAGGACTACAGCATTGCCGACATGGCGATCTATCCATGGATCGTTTCCCACAAGTGGCAGAGCCAACGCCTGGAAGACTTCCCACATGTGCTGCGCTGGTTCAACAGCATCAAGGAGCGGCCAGCAACCGTGCGCGCGTATGAACTGGTACAGAAAGTGAACCCGCCCAAGGCTTGATCTTAAGCAGCACGCGATCAAATCCGGGCGCTGGCCTGCCTGCAATAGCCTCACCATGGTGTGACTGACGCACCTGGGTGCCGGCATCGCAGGCAGGCCAACGCCCACCTTGATCGCTGTCCGAATCAAGTTCTCACGCTTAACCCAAAACTCCCGCTTGCGTCGTTTCGCCGCGCTCACTAACGTAGCGCCTTTACTGACGCTACCCCCCGCAGGAGCTTTGCCATGGCCTCGCCAGCCCTCTCACATTTTCTTCCCCGGTTCGGCGTTGCCGCGGCAGTGGCCAGTGCATTAAGCCTGGCCGGTTGCCAGCTCCAGAGCACCCAGGACACCCTGCCGCCAGTTGCCGGCGTGCAGCCGATCAAAGGCCTGGCACAGAATGTATCGGTACGCCGCAATGCCCAGGGCATGCCGCTGATCGAAAGCAACACCTTCCACGACGCGCTGTTCAGCCTCGGTTATGTGCACGCCAGTGACCGCATCACCCAGATGGTCACCCTGCGCCTGCTGGCCCAGGGCCGCCTGGCAGAAATGTCCGGCCCTGAGGTGCTGGATGTCGACCGTTTCATGCGTGCGGTCAACCTCAAGAAAAGCGCCGGCGAGCTGTATAACGCCTCCTCCCCGCGCCTCAAGCGCTTCTTCGAAGTGTATGCGCGCGGCGTCAACGCCTACCTGTTCCGCTACCGCGACAAGCTGCCGCCGGACCTGGCCCAGACCGGCTACAAGCCCGAGTACTGGAAGCCGGAAGATTCGGCGCTGCTGTTCTGCCTGCTGAATTTCAGCGAGTCGGCCAACCTGCAGGAAGAGCTTGCCTCCCTGGTGCTGGCGCAAAAAGTTGGCGTCGACAAGCTCGCCTGGCTGACGCCGAGCACGCCGGATGAGCCGATTCCGCTGGCCGAAGCCGAGAAACTCAAAGGCGTGAACCTTAGCCAGATCACTGGCCTGGCCGGACTGGACACGGTCAGCCAGCAACTGAGCAGCCTCAACGCGCTGGCCGTCACTACCTCGAGCAACTGGGCGATTGGCCCGCAACGCAGCCGCAGCGGCAAAAGCCTGCTGGCCAGCGACCTCGCCGCCCAGCCCCAGGCTCCGTCGCCGTGGAGCTACGTGCAGATTCGTGCGCCCAAATACCAGGCCGTCGGTGCTTCGATTGCAGGCCTGCCGACCCTGTTATCCGGCTTCAACGGCAAAGTCGCGTGGAGCATGAGCACGGTCAAGGGCGACACCCAGGACCTGTTCCTGGAGAAGGTCAAGCGCCAAGGCAACGCGCTGTACTACGAGAACAACGGAAAATGGCTACCGGCTGGCGTGCGCAACGAAACCTACTTCGCCAAGGGCCAGCGCCCACTGCGTGAAGTGGTGTACGAAACCCGTCACGGCGCCCTTCTCAACAGCAGCCAGGCCCTGACCAGCGGCTTGGGTCTGGCCCTGCAAACGGCCGACTTCAAGGATGACAAGAGCCTGGATGCGTTCTTCGATTTGTCCCGGGCGCAAAACGTCGCCAAGGCGTCGGACGCCACCCGGGAGATCCGCGCGATTGCCTTGAACATGATCTTCGCCGACGCCACCAATATCGGCTGGCAAGTCACCGGGCGTTTCCCTAACCGTCGCGAAGGCGAAGGCCTGCTGCCCTCGCCGGGCTGGGACACCCGCTTTGACTGGGACGGCTACGCCGATGCGATGCTGCACCCCTACGACCAGGACCCGGCCCAAGGCTGGATCGGCACCGCCAACCAGCGCACCGCGCCGCGCGGCTACGGCATGCAACTGTCCAACTCGTGGGACGCGCCGGAGCGCAGCGAGCGCCTCGCGCAATTGGCCAATGCCGGCAAGCACGACAGCCGCAGCATGATCGCCATGCAGTACGACCAGACCACCCTGTTCGCCGCCAAGCTCAAGACCATGTTCCAGGCACCGGGCATGGCCCAGCCGCTGAAACAGGCGATTGCAGCATTGCCGGCCGCCGAACAGGCCAAGGCGCGCGAGGCGCTGAGTCGCTTGATGGCGTTTGATGGCCGGCTCGTGGCAACGTCCGCCGACGCCGCACTCTACGGGCTGTTCCTGCAGGAAAGCACCAAGCAGATCTTCCTCGACGAACTGGGCCCGGAAAACAGCGCCAGCTGGAAGGCCTTCGTCAGCAACGCCAGCCTGTCCTATGCCGCCCAGGCCGACCATCTGCTGGGCCGTGAAGACAGCCCGTTCTGGGACGACGTGCGCACGCCGCAAAAAGAAGACAAACCCGCGATCCTTGCGCGCAGCCTGGCCGCCGCGATCACCGCCGGCGACAGCCAACTCGGTGCCGACCACAAGGCCTGGCAGTGGGGCAAGCTGCACAGCACCACCTGGAAAAACAGCACTGGCCAGGTGATTCGCGGCCCGCTGGCGTCCGGTGGCGACCACAACACCTTGAACCCGGCACCGTATGCCTGGGGCCAGGACTTCAACACCACCCAGGTGCCGGCGCTGCGCATGATCGTCGATTTCGGCCAGGTGGAACCGATGATGGGCCAGGGGGGCATCGGCCAGTCCGGCAACCCCGCCAGCCCGAACTACGCCAACGGCATCGACCCGGCGCTCAAGGCGCAATACTTGAGCTTCCCGATGCAGCCGCAGAACTTCGAGAAGGTGTATGGCAAGGCGCGGTTGACCCTGACGCCGGGCAAATAACCCACCTCCTTGTAGGCGCCGGCTTGCCGGCGATGGTGCACTGTCAGCCGGCGTTCCAGCCGTCTGACACAGCGCTATCGCCGGCAAGCCGGCGCCGACAATGGACCACCTGCATTCAGATAGAACTTCTCGCCCCGCCCCTGCCTCCTACCTGATAAGCCCATTGCCCCCGGCACGCCCATGGACCTTGTCATCGCCCGCCCCGAAGGCCTCTACTGCCCCGCCGGAGATTTCTACATCGACCCCTGGCGCCCGGTGGAACGTTCGGTCATCACCCACGCCCACGGCGACCATGCCCGCACCGGCAACCAGCACTACCTTGCCGCCGCCCCCGGTGAAGGCATCTTGCGTTCGCGCCTGGGCCAGGACATCAACCTGCAGACCCTCGCCTATGGCGAACAACTCGTCCACCACGGCGTGACCCTGAGCTTCCACCCTGCCGGGCATGTACTCGGTTCGGCCCAAGTGCGTCTGGAATACCAGGGTGAAGTCTGGGTTGCCTCCGGCGACTACAAAGTCGAACCCGACGGCACCTGCGCGCCGTTCGAGCCCGTGCGTTGCCACACCTTTATCACCGAGTCGACCTTCGGCCTGCCGATCTACCGCTGGCAACCCCAGGCGCAGATCTTTGCCGGGATCAACGCCTGGTGGCAGGCCAATATCGCCGCCGGCAAGGCCAGCGTGTTGTTCTGTTACTCGTTCGGCAAGGCCCAGCGCATCCTGCATGGCATCGACGCCAGCATCGGCCCGATCCTCAGCCATGGCGCGGTCGAACCGCTGAACCGGGTGTACCGCGAAGCGGGTATCTATATCCCGGAAACCCTTTACGCCGGCGACTTCAAAAAAACCGACCCGCTGCTGCGCCAAGCCCTGATCATCGCCCCGCCCTCCGCCGGCGGCAGCAGTTGGATCAAGCGCTTCGGCGACTACAGCGACGCCTTCGCCAGTGGCTGGATGCGCCTGCGCGGCACACGGCGGCGGCGCGGGGTCGACCGTGGCTTTGTTCTGTCCGACCACGCCGACTGGCCGGGGCTGTTGTGGGCCATCGAACAGACCGGCGCCGAACGCGTGATGGTGACCCACGGTTCGGTCGGCGTGCTGGTGCGCCACCTGCGGGAAAAAGGCCTGGATGCCCAAGGCTTCACCACCGAATACGGGGATGACGAAGAAGAGGCCACGGCATGAAAGCCTTCGCGCAGCTCTACGCCAATCTTGACGCCACCACGTCCAGCAATGCCAAGCTCGCGGCATTGCAAGCGTACTTCCTGCAAGCCCCGGCAGAAGATGCGGCATGGGCGGTGTATTTTTTGTCCGGCGGGCGCCCTCGCCAGTTGGTGCCGACGCGCCTGCTGCGGGACATGGCCACCGAGGCGGCGGGCATCGAGCCGTGGCTGTTCGAGGAAAGCTACCAGTCGGTCGGCGACCTGGCCGAGACCATTTCCCTGCTATTACCGGAATCTACCTACACCTCGCAGGATGGCCTGGCGGTATGGCTGGAAGAAAAGCTCCTGCCGCTGCGCGGCCTGGCGCCTCAGGACCTGGCCGAGCGCCTGCCGGCGTTATGGGCGCAACTGGATCAACCGAGCCTGATGGTGTGCATCAAGTTGATCACCGGCAGCTTTCGCGTCGGCGTGTCCAAATTGCTGGTCACCCGTGCACTCGCCGCAATGGCCGACCTCGACAGCAAGCGGGTCGCACAGCGGTTGGTGGGCTACACCGACCTGTCCAACCGGCCGACGGCCGAAGGCTACCTCAAGCTGATCGCCGCAGAATCAGACGACGAACATGCGCAGCGCGGCGGACAGCCCTATCCGTTTTTTCTCGCCCATGGCTTGTCGCAACCGGTGGAGCAATTCGACGCATTGCTCGGTTCCCCCGCCGATTGGCAGGTGGAATGGAAGTGGGATGGCATTCGCGCGCAACTGGTCAAGCGCGACGGCCGCCTGTGGGTGTGGTCGCGTGGCGAAGAATTGGTCACCGAGCGTTTCCCCGAACTGCACAGCCTGACCAGTGGCCTGCCCGATGGTACGGTGATCGACGGCGAAATCGTGGTGTGGAAGGACGCAGTGCAGCCCTTCGCCCTGCTGCAACAGCGAATTGGCCGCAAGACCCTGAGCAAAAAGGTGCTCGACGATGCACCGGTCGCCGTCCTCGCCTATGACCTGCTGGAATACCAGGGCGCCGACTGGCGCAACCAGCCCCAGGCCGAACGTCGCGCTCAACTCGAGCGGGTAATCGCCCAGTGCAACCAACCCGTGCTGATTCCATCACCCCTGCTCACGGGCGCGACCTGGCAGGATCTTGCGCAACAACGCGAAGCCTCCCGCCAGTTGGGCGTGGAAGGCATGATGCTCAAGGAGCGCAAAGGCCTTTACGGTGTGGGTCGCACCAAGGACATGGGCCTGTGGTGGAAGTGGAAAGTCGACCCGTTCAGTGTCGACGCCGTGTTGATCTACGCCCAGCGCGGCCATGGTCGTCGCGCCAGCCTCTATAGCGACTACACCTTCGCCGTGTGGGACGGCCCGCCCGGCAGCGAGCGCTCGCTCGTGCCCTTCGCCAAGGCCTATTCAGGGCTGACCGACGAAGAGATGCGCAAGGTCGACGCGATTGTGCGCAAGACCACCGTAGAAAAATTCGGGCCGGTCAGCAGTGTCACGCCGAGCATGGTGTTCGAGCTGGGGTTCGAGGGCATTGCCCTGTCCAAGCGGCATAAAAGTGGGATCGCGGTGCGGTTTCCGAGGATGTTGCGGTGGCGGCAGGACAAGGCGGTGGATGAGGCTGACAACCTGGCCACGCTGCAAGACCTGCTGACCGGATGCTAAACACTCACAAATCCCTGTAGGAGCTGGCTTGCCTGCGATGGCGGCGGATCAGTGCCAGATAAATAAGCTGACCCGCCACCATCGCCGGCAAGCCAGCTCCCACGTTTTCGATCCGCATCAGCCCCAAAAGGGTGCGCTGTTTTTTGCGTGCCCATTTTCGGGCATCTCCTACACTGAGATCTCCCTCTTCCCACCTTTTAAAACGACCATTCGGAACTATGGTGCAGAAATTGCTACTTGTGTTGCGTCTGACACCGTTCAGTAACAGTCCTAAACGCGCCACAAGCGCTTATCTTGGTTTCCAGGGATTACATAATGAAAAAAGCATTGCTGACCCTTTCTGCACTGGCTCTGTGCATGGCCGCTGGTACTGCGTTGGCCAAGGAATACAAGGAACTGCGTTTTGGTGTCGATCCGTCCTACGCGCCATTCGAATCCAAGGCCGCCGACGGCAGCCTGGTGGGCTTCGATATCGACCTGGGCAATGCAATCTGCGCCGAGCTGAAAGTGAAGTGCAAGTGGGTCGAAAGTGACTTCGACGGCATGATTCCAGGCCTGAACGCCAACAAATTCGACGGCGTGATTTCGTCGATGACCGTGACCGAAGCCCGTGAGAAGGCGATCGACTTCTCCAGCGAGCTGTTCTCCGGCCCGACCTCCCTGGTGTTCAAAAAAGGCGCGAACTACTCCACGCCTGAGTCCCTCAAGGGCAAATCAGTGGGCTACGAGCAAGGCACTATCCAGGAAGCCTACGCCAAGGCTGTGCTGGACAAAGCCGGTGTGACCACCAAGGCCTATGCCAACCAGGACCAGGTGTACGCCGACCTGACCTCCGGCCGTCTGGATGCGTCCGTGCAGGACATGCTGCAAGCCGAACTGGGCTTCTTGAAGTCGCCGGCCGGCGCTGACTACGAAGTCAGCAAGGCTATCGACGACCCTCTGCTGCCGTCGAAAACTGCGGTCGGTATCAAAAAAGGTAACAAAGACCTCAAGGCCTTGCTCGATAAAGGTATCAAAGCGTTACACGATGATGGCACCTACGCCACCATCCAGAAGAAACACTTCGGCGATCTGAACCTCTACAGCGGTAAATAACACCCTGGCGCCCACCGGTTTGCGGTGGGCGCTTTTTTATCGCCATTAGGTCCTGAATTCATGTTTGAAGATCTTTTGCAAACCCTGGGGCTGGGCGCCTTCAGTTTGAAGGGGTTCGGCCCGCTGTTGCTCCAAGGGACGTGGATGACCGTAAAACTCTCGGTCGCCTCCCTGGCTGTCAGTGTCCTGCTCGGCCTGATTGGGGCCAGCGCGAAACTGTCCAGCGTCAGCTTGATCCGTATTCCCGCCCAGCTCTACACCACCTTGATTCGCGGCGTACCTGACCTGGTACTGATGCTGCTGATTTTCTACAGCCTGCAAATCTGGCTGACCGGTTTGACCGACTTCATGGAATGGGACTACATCGAGATCGACCCATTCAGCGCCGGGGTGATCACCCTGGGCTTCATCTACGGTGCCTACTTCACCGAGACATTTCGCGGCGCGATCCTCGCGGTCCCGCGTGGCCAGTTGGAAGCTGCAACCGCCTACGGGCTGAGTCGCGGGCAGCGGTTTCGCTTCGTGACCTTTCCGCAGATGATGCGTTTTGCCCTGCCGGGCATCGGCAATAACTGGATGGTCATGCTCAAGGCCACGGCGCTGGTATCGATCATCGGTCTCGCGGACCTGGTCAAGGCCGCCCAGGATGCCGGCAAGAGCACATATCAACTGTTTTACTTCCTGGTCATCGCGGCGTTTATCTACCTGCTGATCACCAGTGCGTCCAACTTCATCCTGCGTCGGCTTGAACGCCGCTACTCCGCTGGGTCCCGGGAGGCCGTGCGATGATCGAACTCCTGCAGCAATACTGGCGGCCCTTCCTGTACAGCGACGGCCAGCACATCACCGGGCTGGCAATGACCATGTGGCTGCTCAGCGCCTCGCTGGTGATTGGTTTCCTGGTCTCGATCCCGCTGTCCATCGCCCGCGTCTCGCGCAATCGCCTGGTGCGTTGGCCGGTGCAGTTCTACACCTACCTGTTTCGTGGCACGCCGCTCTATATCCAGTTGCTGATCTGCTACACCGGCATCTACAGCATCGCCGCGGTGCGCGCGCAGCCGGTGCTGGACGCGTTCTTTCGCGATGCGATGAACTGCACGATCCTGGCCTTCGCCCTCAACACCTGCGCCTACACCACCGAGATCTTCGCCGGTTCGATCCGCAGCATGGCCCACGGCGAAGTCGAGGCCGCCAAGGCCTATGGCCTCAGCGGCTGGAAGTTGTATGCGTATGTGATCATGCCCTCGGCCCTGCGTCGCTCGTTGCCGTACTACAGCAATGAAGTGATCCTGATGCTGCACTCGACCACCGTGGCGTTTACCGCGACAGTGCCCGACATTCTCAAGGTCGCACGGGACGCCAACTCGGCGACCTACATGACTTTCCAATCCTTCGGCATCGCCGCGCTGATCTATCTGACAGTGACCTTTGCCCTGGTCGGCCTGTTTCGTCTGGCGGAGCGCCGCTGGCTGGCCTTCCTCGGGCCGAGTCATTAAGGAGCCTTCATGCGTCATCAGGTTCATGAACTGATCGCGCCGGTGCCTGGCACGGCGCGGCAGATTCACAGTTTCCACTTCGGCCCGGAACAGGCTGAAGGCAAGATCTACATCCAGTCGTCGCTGCACGCCGATGAAATGCCCGGCATGCTGGTGGCCTGGCACCTCAAGCTGCGCCTGGCGCAACTGGCGGCCGCCGGGCGCCTGCGCAGCGAAATCGTGCTGGTGCCGGTCGCCAACCCGGTGGGCCTGGAACAGGTGTTGATGGATATTCCGCTGGGCCGCTACGAGCTGGAAAGCGGGCAGAACTTCAATCGCTTGTTTGTCGACCTCAGTGACGCGGTGGGTAACCAGGTCGAGGCATTGCTCGGGGATGATCCGCGACACAACGTCGAACTGATCCGCACCGCGCTGTCCAACGCCCTCGCCGCGCAAACCGCCGAGACCCAGCTGCACTCCCAGCGCCTGGTGCTGCAACGCCTGGCCTGCGACGCCGACATGGTGCTCGACCTGCATTGCGATTTCGAAGCCGTGGCGCATCTGTACACCACGCCCGAGGCGTGGCCGCAGGTCGAGCCGCTGGCGCGCTATCTCGGCTCGGAAGCCAACTTGCTCGCCACCGATTCCGGCGGGCAATCCTTCGATGAGTGTTTCACCCTGGTGTGGTGGCAATTGCAGCAGCGTTTCGGCGAGCGCTTCCCGATCCCGATGGGCAGCTTTTCCGTCACCGTCGAGCTGCGTGGCCAGGGCGACGTCAACCATGGCCTGGCCAGCCTCGATTGCCAGGCAATCATCGACTACCTGATCCACTTCGGCGCGATCGAGGGCGAAGCCGCTCCACTGCCGGCGCTGCCCTACCCCGCCACGCCGCTGGCAGGCGTCGAACCGGTGGCGACACCGGTCGGCGGCCTGCTGGTGTTCAGCGCCCTGCCGGGGGAATACCTGGAGGCCGGGCAACTGATCGCCGACATCATCGACCCCATTACCGACCGCGTAACGCCTGTGCACTGCCAGAAGGCCGGCCTGCTTTACGCCCGTTCGCTACGCCGTATGGCCACTGCCGGGATGGTCATCGGCCATGTCGCCGGCTCAGAGGCCTACCGTAGCGGCTATCTACTTTCGCCTTGAGGATGCACGCCCCATGTACAAATTGACCGTTGAAGGCCTGCATAAAAGCTATGGCGACAATGAAGTGCTCAAAGGTGTCTCGCTCAAGGCCAAGACCGGTGACGTGATCAGCCTGATCGGCGCCAGCGGTTCGGGCAAGAGCACCTTTTTGCGCTGCATCAACTTCCTGGAAACCCCCAACGACGGCGCCATGACCCTCGATGGCCAGCCGATCCGCATGGTCAGCGACCGCCATGGCATGCGCGTGGCTGACGATGCCGAACTGCAGCGCCTGCGCACACGCCTGGCGATGGTGTTCCAGCACTTCAACCTGTGGAGCCACATGAGCGTGCTGGAAAACATCACCATGGCCCCGCGCCGGGTGCTGGGTTGCAGCAAGAAGGACGCCGAAGACCGCGCCCGTCGCTACCTCGACAAGGTCGGCCTGCCGGCACGCGTGGCCGATCAATACCCGGCCTTTCTCTCCGGTGGGCAGCAGCAACGGGTGGCCATCGCCCGCGCCCTGGCCATGGAGCCGGAAGTGATGCTGTTTGACGAGCCTACCTCAGCCCTCGACCCGGAGCTGGTGGGCGAGGTATTGAAGGTGATCCAGGGCCTGGCCGAGGAAGGCCGCACCATGATCATGGTGACCCATGAGATGAGCTTCGCGCGCAAGGTGTCGAGCCAAGTGCTGTTCCTGCACAAGGGCCTGGTGGAAGAGCAAGGTGCACCGGCGGATGTGCTGGGCAATCCGAAAAGCGAGCGGCTGCAGCAATTTCTCAGCGGCAACCTGAAATAAACGTATAGGAACCGGCCTGGCGATAGGGCCCTGAGCACTGCGGCGATCTTTGCGCCACCCTCGCAGCGGTGCGACGCGCCTGCAAGGATTGCGTTAAACCTTTGATGCTCGGTGAAGGTCTGTGGAATAGGCCTTCCAGAGTGTCAGCCGTCGCATGGCAAAACCCCACGACTTCGCCAAAATATGGTTCGCCACCAAGGGCTGGAAACCGTTCGCCTTCCAGAAAGCCGTGTGGGCTGCCGTCAAGGCAGGCCAGTCCGGCTTGCTGCATGCCAGCACTGGTGCGGGCAAAACCTATGCGCTGTGGTTTGCCGCCCTGAATCGCTTCGCCATCACTCGCCCGCCGGCCAGCGGCAAGCGCAAAGCGCCCGCAGAGCCACTGACGGTGCTGTGGATCACGCCCATGCGGGCGTTGGCCGCCGATACCGCCCGCGCACTCGAAGCACCGCTTGAGGCCTTGCAGATTCCCTGGAGCATCGGCCTGCGCACCGGCGATACCAGCAGCAGCGAGCGTGCCCGCCAGACACGCCGACAACCCACCGCACTGGTCACCACCCCGGAAAGCCTGACCCTGATGCTCGCCCGCGCGGACAGCGAAGTGAGCCTGGCGCACCTGCGCATGGTGGTGGTGGATGAATGGCATGAGCTGATCGGCAACAAGCGCGGCGTGCAACTGCAGCTGGCGCTGGCACGGCTGCGGCTTTGGCATCCCGAGCTGATGGTATGGGGGATTTCGGCAACGCTGGGTAATCAGGCTCACGCCTTGGAGGTATTGGTTCCACAAGGTGGCGGGATCAACGTGCAGGGGCAGACAGCCAAGCAGCTGTTGGTCGACACCTTGTTGCCGCCCGTCGCGGAACGCTTCCCCTGGGCCGGGCATATCGGCTTGAAAATGTTGCCGCAGGTAGTGGCCGAAGTGGAAACCAGCAGCAGTTGCCTGGTATTCACCAACACCCGCGCGCAATCGGAAATCTGGTACCAGGCGTTGCTCGAGGCGCGCCCGGACTGGGCCGGCTTGATTGCCCTGCACCATGGCTCACTGTCCCGGGAGACGCGCGACTGGGTCGAGCGCGCACTCAAGGACGGGCAGCTCAAGGCCGTGGTGTGCACCTCGAGCCTGGACCTGGGGGTGGATTTTTTGCCGGTGGAACGAGTACTGCAGATTGGCTCGGCCAAAGGCGTGGCGCGGCTGATGCAACGCGCCGGGCGCTCGGGCCACGCGCCGGGGCGGCCATCGCGGGTGACGCTGGTGCCGACCCACAGCCTGGAACTGGTGGAAGCCGCCGCAGCCCAGGATGCCATTGCGCAGCGGCACATCGAAGCGCGGGGATCGCCGCACAAGCCGTTGGATGTACTCGTACAGCACTTGGTGAGCATGGCACTGGGCGGTGGCTTCACCCCCGATGCGTTGCTGGCGGAAGTGCGCGGTGCCTGGGCCTATCGCGACCTGACCGAGGCCGACTGGGCCTGGGCCCTGGGCTTTGTGCGCCATGGCGGGTTGTCGCTGACCGCCTACCCGGACTATCGCCGCGTGGAGCCCGACGAACACGGCATCTGGCGCGTCCCCGACGCCAGGCTCGCGCGCCGGCATCGCATGAGCGTGGGCACCATTGTCAGCGACGCCAGCATCCAGCTGAAATTCTGGAGCAAGGGCGGCGGCGGCAAGAACCTCGGCAGTGTCGAAGAAGGCTTCATCGCGCGCCTCAAGCCGGGTGATGGGTTCCTGTTTGCCGGGCGCTTGCTCGAGCTGGTCCGGGTGGAAAACATGACCGCCTATGTACGTCGCAGCAGCGCCAAAAAAGCCGCAGTGCCACGCTGGAATGGCGGGCGCATGCCGCTTTCCAACGAGTTGGCGCAAGCCGTGGTGGAACGCTTCGACGCTGCGGCGCGCGGGCACTACGACGGCCCGGAAATGCGCGCGGTGCAACCCTTGTTGCAGACGCAGTTGCGCTGGTCCGGCCTGCCGACGCACGACGGGTTGTTGGCCGAAGCCCTGAAGTCCCGCGAGGGGTGGCACCTGTTTCTCTACCCGTTTGCCGGGCGCCAGGTGCACTTGGGCCTGGCGAGCCTGTTGGCATGGCGGGTCAGCCAACGCCAACCCGTGACCTTCTCGATTGCAGTGAATGATTACGGCTTGGAGCTGCTGAGCGCGACGCCGGTGGAGTGGCCTGCCCTGCTGAACGAAGCATTGCTGAGCCCGGCAGACTTGCTGGCCGACGTCGTGGCCAGCCTGAACGCCGGCGAACTCGCCCTGCGCCGCTTTCGCGAGATTGCGCGGATCGCCGGACTGGTGTTTGCCGGATACCCCGGCGCGCCGAAAAGTACACGCCAGGTGCAGGCGTCCAGCGGACTGTTCTTTGAGGTATTCAAGCAATATGACCCGCAGAACCTGTTGCTGACCCAGGCCGGGGAAGAAGTCCTGCGTGATGAGTTGGATATTCGTCGGCTGGAACAGACACTGCGGCGTCTGTCAGCGCTGCAACTGGACTTACACGTGATCGAACGGCCGACGCCGCTGGCCTTTCCGCTGTTGGTGGAACGGATGCGTGAAAGCATGAGTTCGGAAAAACTCTCCGAGCGCATCGCGCGGATGGTCAAGGACCTGGAGAAAGTCGCGGATAACGGGAAGGCTTGATGTATTACACCGTGCAATTGGAAGGTGAAACGTTATGGCTGCTGGCGGACAAGGCCGTGTATTGGCCTGCGCACCAGTGTTTGCTGATCGCCGATGCGCATTTCGGCAAGGCCTCGGCCTACCGCAGCCTCGGGCAACCGGTGCCGCAAGGGACTACCACCGAGAACCTGCAACGACTGGATCGGCTGTTAGCGGCCTTTACCTGCACGCGCGTGATCTTCCTGGGCGACTTCCTGCACGGCCCCGGCTCGCATGCGAGTGGCACGCTGGGCGCCTTGCGGGCGTGGCGTGAACGCCATACAGGGCTGCACCTGACCTTGATTCGCGGCAATCACGACAAGCGCGCAGGCGACCCGCCGGCGGACTTGGACATCGAGGTGGTCGCGGAGCCGCTGCTGATGGGACCATTCGCACTGCAACACGAACCGGATGCGCATGCCAGCCACCATGTACTCGCAGGGCATGTGCACCCGGTATATCACCTGCGCGGCAAAGGCCGGCAACGCTTGCGCCTGCCGTGCTTCCAGCTGGGAAGCCTCGTCAGCCTGTTGCCGGCGTTCGGGGCATTTACGGGGGGTTATGCGGTGGAGCAGGACAATGACCACCGGATCTTTGTGATCGGTGATCACGAGGTATGGCCAGTGCGTTGACCGGCCTCCCAGTTATCAGGCGACAGGCGCGGGCGGTGGCTCGTCCGGAAGGGTTGGTTCACCGGGCTCGGTCGGCTGGGGGTAATCCGGCTCGGGTTGGCCGGGGATGCCGCCTGCGTAGGCGGGATCGGCCATCAGGGACCAGGCCAGAACACCAATCTGGTTGGGTTCAAGCCGGGCAAGTTCGGCGCTGATTCGCGGGTCGATCTTCATAAAAGTACTCCTCAAGCGTGGCCCGGCGCGTCTTGCACGCGCCGAGGCAGTACACCCAATAGAGTCACTTTCCGCAGACTAATTCCCTTGGCGTGTAGGACCTTTCGATCAAGCGCGCGGCAAGGTCACGCCACGCTGGCCCTGGTACTTGCCGCCACGGTCCTTGTAGGACACTTCACAGGCCTCGTCGGACTGCAGGAACAGCATCTGCGCCACGCCTTCGTTGGCGTAGATCTTCGCCGGCAGCGTGGTGGTATTGGAGAACTCCAGGGTCACGTGACCTTCCCACTCAGGCTCGAGCGGCGTCACGTTGACGATAATGCCGCAGCGAGCGTAGGTGCTCTTGCCCAGGCAGATGGTCAGCACGTCGCGCGGAATGCGGAAAAACTCCACGGTACGCGCCAGGGCGAAGGAGTTTGGCGGGATGATGCACACGTCGCTCTTCACGTCCACGAAGCTTTTTTCGTCGAAGTTTTTCGGATCGACGGTCGCCGAATTGATATTGGTGAACACCTTGAATTCATCGGCGCAACGCACATCGTAGCCGTAGCTGGAAACCCCGTAGGAAATCAGGCGTTCAGCGCCTTCGCCACGCATCTGGCGCTCTACGAAGGGCTCGATCATGCCGTGCTCTTGCGCCATGCGGCGAATCCACTTGTCCGATTTGATGCTCATGGCGGGTGTCCTGAATAGCGAGGTGGAAAAATTCTGTGGGGCATCTTACCGGGGCCAGCGTTGGGGTTCAAAGGGCGTGGGGGATTTGTTGATGAATGCGCACGCTCCTGTAAGTCGCGGCCAGCGGGGCCGGGACCCGGGTTGCAGGCGCTGGTGGCGGTAAATACCACCGCCAGTCACGAAAATAGAGAAACCTTCGGAAATACCATTGGCACGTCCCGGAAAAAGGGTTAAGGTGGCGCCACTGTGCTGCTTGTGTCACTGAGAATCTCTACACGATATGTTGAATTTCGATCCAACCATCTCCAAGAATTTTTCCTGCTCTTTGCACTCAGTCTCGGCCAGGGCTTTTCCTGAGTCGCAGTTAACTTTGTCCAAGGAGATACACCATGTCTAATCGCCAAACTGGTACCGTTAAGTGGTTCAACGATGAAAAAGGCTTCGGCTTCATCACTCCACAATCCGGTGACGACCTGTTCGTTCACTTCAAAGCTATCCAATCCGACGGCTTCAAAAGCCTGAAAGAAGGCCAACAGGTTTCTTTCATCGCTACCCGCGGTCAGAAAGGCATGCAAGCTGAAGAAGTTCAAGTTATCTAACTTGTACTGACTTAGTCGAAAAAACCCCGCCCTCAAAAGCGGGGTTTTTTTATGCCCGCAATTTGGTGCTGTGATGCCGTGCACAAAGCAATGTGGGAGCGGGCTTGCTTGCGAAAGCGCTGGATCAGTCAGCACGTCTGCCTACTGATACTGCGCATTCGCGAGCAAGCCCGCTCCCACATTTCGTCCTGCGTCGCTTATTGGAACAACGACTCACTCGACAAGCCATTCTTCTCCAGGATCTCACGCAAGCGCTTGAGCCCTTCTACCTGGATCTGCCGCACCCGCTCACGGGTCAGGCCGATCTCCAGGCCTACATCCTCCAGGGTGCTGCTCTCGTGGCCACGCAGGCCGAAGCGGCGGATCACCACCTCGCGCTGCTTGTCCGTAAGCTCCGACAACCACTGGTCAATGCTTTGGGACAGATCATCGTCCTGCAACAGTTCGCAAGGATCCGTAGGACGATCATCCGTCAGGGTGTCCAGCAGGGTTTTATCCGAATCCGGACCCAGCGAGACGTCGACCGAAGACACCCGCTCGTTAAGGCCCAGCATGCGCTTGACCTCCCCTACCGGTTTTTCCAGCAGGTTGGCGATTTCTTCGGGCGAGGGTTCATGATCGAGTTTTTGTGTCAGCTCACGCGCCGCCCGCAGGTAGACGTTGAGCTCCTTGACCACATGGATCGGCAGCCGGATCGTGCGGGTCTGATTCATGATCGCCCGTTCGATGGTCTGGCGAATCCACCAGGTGGCATAGGTTGAGAAGCGGAAGCCCCGCTCAGGGTCGAACTTCTCCACCGCCCGGATCAAGCCCAGGTTGCCTTCCTCGATCAGGTCCAACAGCGACAGCCCACGATTAACGTAGCGTCGGGCGATTTTCACCACCAGTCGCAGGTTGCTTTCAATCATGCGCTTGCGCCCAGCCGGATCGCCCTTTTGCGACAAGCGCGCAAAATGGACTTCTTCTTCGGGGGTCAGCAGGGGGGAAAAGCCGATTTCATTGAGGTACAGCTGGGTCGCGTCGAGCGCCCGGGTGTAGTCAATGTATTTGTGTTGCTTTAACGCGGTGGAGTTCTTGGATTTGGTACGAACTGAAGGTACAGCAGGTCCCTCATTCGACATCGATTCCGTAGCGATACCGGTCTCCATAAGGAGAACCTCATCGTCGATGTCAAACTCCGGCGCTTCTTTACTGAGAGCCATTGTTATAGTCCTTTGGTGAGTTCGACCTCAAGCTCAAGCGACGCCTTTATCCTTGGCAACGCTGGAGCCTGTTCCTTCTACGTGAGGGAACAGGCTGTGCAACACATCAACGACGGGGCAGGAATTGCAGCGGATCTACGGGCTTCCCCTGACGGCGAATCTCAAAGTGCAGTTTCACCCGGTCTGTACCAGTTGACCCCATTTCGGCAATTGTCTGTCCGACTTTGACCTGCTGCCCCTCCCGAACCAACAGCCTGCGGTTGTGACCGTAGGCACTGACGTAGGTATCGCTGTGTTTGATGATGACCAGCTCGCCGTAGCCCCGTAAACCACTCCCGGCGTACACCACTGTCCCATCAGACGCAGCTAAAACAGGCTGTCCCAAATCTCCGGCGATATCAATGCCTTTATTCAAACTACCGTTTGAAGAGAATTTTCCAATCAATACCCCGTTTGAAGGCCACCCCCAACCGGTCGGTGCAGGCCCTGCCGGCGGCAGCGGCGCGGGTGCCGGCTTGCTCGCAACCGTAGGCGCGGCGGTGCCTGCAGGCCGGGTGATGATGGTGGTCTTGCTCGAAGACGACGGCGAAGATCCGCTGTTTGTCACCACTGCCGTAGGCGTTGAACCGGTGCGGCCATCGAAGCGAATGGTCTGACCCGGATGTATCGTATACGGCACAGGAATATTGTTGCGAGCTGCAAGCGCCTTGTAGTCCCAGCCATAGCGGAAGGCAATCGAGAACAGTGTGTCGCCTTTGCGAACCACGTACTGGCCAGTGGTGACCGTCGGCTTTTGCGGCACTGCGCTATTACGGTCAACCACCCGCGCGCCGCTGCTTGGCGAGCTGGAGCACGCCGCCAACAGGGAACTCAAGACAAGGCCAAGCACCAGTCGCTGAAAGCTTGTTTTACTCATACGCTGCGCAAGACCTGTGAGACTCACCCGCCGCTCCCTTTGTGGTGGCTGAACATGAACGCCTGTATCAGGCTTGAAATATGACGCAAGTATAACTGGGCATTGGCTTTTTACCGGCACACGACTGAAACGAAAAATTCATCCTGTTGAATGCCGCCGCTCATCTTGTTGACTCGATGAACCCCGCCGTAAGACACATCCTCACCCGCAGAATTCACTGCCCATGAACAAATGATCAGGCCAGCGGGCCGTTCAGCAACGGTACGAATCGCACGGCCCCCAGCACATGCCGGGAAAAGCCGTCGTCCTCACGGATAATGAGCATCAATTGTTGCACTTCGCCGGAACCCACCGGGATCACCAGGCGGCCGCCCGGCGCGAGTTGGTCGAGCAACGCTTGCGGCACATCCGTGGCCACGGCGGTGACGATGATGCCGTTATACGGCGCCAGCGCCGGCCAGCCTTCCCAGCCATCACCCCAGCGGAACACCACGTTGCGCAGGTTCAGCTCCACCAGGCGTTCCTTGGCGCGGTCCTGCAGCACCTTGATGCGCTCCACCGAGAACACCCGCTCCACCAGTTGCGCCAGTACCGCGGTCTGGTAGCCGGAGCCAGTGCCGATTTCCAGCACCTTGTCCAACGGCCCGGCGGCCAGCAGCAGCTCGCTCATGCGAGCCACCATATAAGGCTGGGAGATGGTCTGGTTATGGCCGATCGGCAATGCCGTGTCTTCATAGGCACGGTGGGCCAGGGCCTCGTCGACAAACAGATGCCGAGGCGTGCGCCGGATCACTTCCAGCACCTGGGCGTTGGACAAGCCTTCCTCGTACAGGCGCTGGATCAAACGCTCGCGGGTGCGCTGGGACGTCATCCCGATGCCACGGCGCAGCAGGTCGTCTTGTTCACGAGCCATCAGCGCAGGCCCTCCAGCCATCCATCGAGACCACTGAAGGCATCACTGAAGGTGCGATCAAGTTGCAACGGGGTAATCGAAACATAACCTTGCATCACCGCATGAAAGTCCGTGCCTGGGCCGCCATCTTCAGCGTCGCCCGCAGCGGCGATCCAGTAGCCTTCCTTGCCACGCGGGTCGACCACCTTCAATGGCGCTGCCGCACGGGCGCGATGGCCCAGGCGCGTCAGCTGGATGCCGCGAATATGGTCGAGGGGCAAGTTGGGAATATTGACGTTGAGCACCGTGCGTGGCGGCAGGTCGAGGGAACCATGGGCCTCCACCAGCTTGCGCGCGAAATAGGCGGCAGTGGGCAGGTTGTCCAATTGGCGCGAGGCAAACGAAAAAGCGAACGCGGTACGCCCCAGGAAGCGCCCTTCAAGGGCCGCCGCCACGGTACCGGAATACAGCACGTCATCGCCCAGGTTCGCCCCGAGGTTGATGCCCGACACCACCAGGTCCGGTTCCTGGTCCAGCAGGCTGTTGATCGCCAGGTGCACGCAGTCGGTAGGGGTACCGTTGACGCTGATAAAGCCATTGGCCAGGACCTGCGGGTGCAGCGGACGGTCGAGCGTCAGCGAGCTGCTGGCGCCGCTTTTGTCCTGGTCGGGGGCGACCACCACACACTCGGCATAATCCTGCAGCGCAGCATAGAGCGCGGCAAGCCCGGGTGCGGTGGCACCGTCATCGTTTGATATCAGAATACGCATGGGTTGTCCGTCTGCCCCACCGGCACCAGATCAACAAGCTCGCGCACCAAGACAGTGGCGAAGCATCCGGCCGGCAGGACGAATTCCAATTGCAGAATGTCCAGCGAGGGATAATGCCACGTCAACCCGCCAATGGGCAGTCGCAGAATGCGACGTTCCTGGCTCATGCCGGCTTTCACCAGCCAATCGCGCAGGTCAGCTTCTTCGGCGGCAATCGCCTGTTCCAACGCGTGGGTGGCACCCGCCGCCGGTGAGTCGCCCTCGCCCCACTGTGGGCCGGTGGGGTGCAGGTCCAGAATCGCCAGGCGCGGGTCGCTGCATTCAGCCTCCCCCGCCGGAAAAAAGCTGCGACTGTCGGTGAACGCCAGCAGGTCGCCGACCTGGGCCTTCTGCCACGAACCATCGGCCACACGGGCTGCCAGGACTTTGTTGAACAGGTAGCTGCGCGCAGTAGACAGCAAGCGCGAACGCACATTGCGCTGTTCCGGCAAGGCCCTGCGCGCCGCCCATTCGCGGGCGTCGGCGAGGTTGCCGCCATTGTGGCCAAAGCGCTGCGCGCCGAAGTAGTTCGGAATGCCGTGTTGGGCAATCAGTTGCAACCGCGCGTCGATGGCGGCGGTATCACCGTCCAACTGGGTCAGGCGCAAGGTGAAACCGTTGGCCGAATGCGCGCCCCGCTGCAGCTTGCGTTTATGCCGACCGGTCTTGAGGATCTTGAGGGTGTCGTTTTCGGCGCCGCTCATGTCCGGGTCGGCCTTGCCCGGCAGTTGCACGCTGAACCATTGGCGGGTCAACGCCTGGCGGTCCTTAAGCCCGGCATAGCTGACGGTGCGCAACGGCACGCCAGCGGCCTTGGCAATCCGCCGCGCAGCTTCTTCGGTATTCAGACCGCGCTTTTCCACCCACAGCCACAGGTGCTCGCCCTCGCCGCTCAGCGGGATGTCCAGCACCTCGTCCACCTGGAAATCTTCCGCCGTGGCCTTGAGGACCGCGCTGCCCAAGGCCTCGCCGTAGGCCCGTGGGCCCAGCAGTTGCAGGTCATTCATGCGCGCAGCAACAAGGCGACGGAGTGCACCGCGATGCCCTCTTCACGACCGGTAAACCCGAGCTTTTCGGTGGTGGTGGCTTTCACGTTGACTTGATCCAATTCAATTTGCAGGTCTGCGGCAATCAGCGCGCGCATCGATTCGATATGCGGGGCCATTTTCGGCGCCTGGGCCACGATGGTGTTGTCGACGTTGCCGACCTTCCAGCCCTTGGCGTGGATCAGGCCGACCACATGGCGCAGCAACACGCGGCTGTCCGCCCCCTTGAAGGTGGGGTCGGTGTCCGGAAAGTGCTTGCCGATATCGCCCAACGCCGCTGCACCGAGCAAGGCATCGCTCAAGGCATGCAAGACAACGTCGCCGTCGGAATGAGCCAGCAACCCATGGTGGTGTGCAATGCGCACGCCGCCCAGGGTGATGAAATCGCCTTCAGCGAAACGGTGCACATCGTAGCCGTGGCCAATACGCATAAAAAAACGCCCCGATTTAATTCAGGGCGTGATTCTACCTACTTTTGCCTCACATTAACCGAGCAAAGCACGACCATGGTGTCGCAAATGGTCTTCGATGAAGCTGGCGATAAAGAAGTAGCTGTGGTCATAGCCGGGCTGCAGGCGCAGTTCCAGCGGATGGTTGGCGGCCCTGGCCGCTTGCTGCAAGGCTTCCGGCTTGAGCTGCACGGCGAGGAAATCGTCGCGGTCGCCCTGGTCTACCAGCAGCGGCAGCTTCTGCGAGGCTTCGCTGATCAGCACGCAGGCATCCCATTCACGCCATTTCGAGCGCTCTTCGCCCAGGTAACGGGAGAAGGCTTTCTGACCCCAGGGGCAATCCATCGGGTTGTTGATCGGCGAAAATGCCGACACCGACAGGTAACGCCCGGGGTTGCGCAAGGCACACACCAGCGCACCATGCCCTCCCATGGAGTGCCCGCTGATCCCGCGTTTATCCGATGCGGGGAAATGAGCCTCGACCAGTGCCGGCAATTCCTGCACCACGTAGTCATGCATCCGATAGTGCTTGGCCCAGGGTTGCTGGGTGGCATTCAGATAGAAACCCGCGCCCAGGCCAAAATCCCAGGCGTTATCCGGGTCGCCTGGTACACCGGGGCCACGGGGACTGGTGTCCGGCGCCACGATGATCAATCCCAGTTCGGCGGCCATGCGCTGGGCGCCGGCCTTCTGCATGAAGTTTTCGTCGGTGCAGGTCAGCCCGGACAGCCAGTACAACACCGGCAACTTGCCGCCCTGCTCCGCTTGCGGCGGCAGGTAGACGGCGAAAGTCATGTCGCAATCGAGCACATCGGAATGATGCTTGTAGCGTTTATGCCAGCCACCAAAACTCTTCTGGCATGAGATGTTTTCCAGGGTCATGACAATGCTCCCAGCTGCAAGCGGCAAGCAATCAGCTGCAAGTAAGGCGTGCTCACTTTCAGCTTGTCGCTTGTAGCTTGCCGCTGCTTCAGAAGTGGATGACGGTACGAATGCTCTTGCCTTCGTGCATCAGGTCAAACGCCTTGTTGATGTCTTCCAGGCCCATGGTGTGGGTGATGAAGGTATCCAGCGGGATTTCGCCGGTCTGGGCCATTTCCACATAGCTTGGCAATTCGCTGCGACCACGCACGCCACCGAAGGCCGAACCGCGCCAGACGCGCCCGGTCACCAGTTGGAAGGGGCGCGTGGCGATTTCCTGGCCAGCACCGGCGACGCCGATGATCACCGACTCGCCCCAGCCTTTGTGGCAGCACTCGAGGGCGGCGCGCATCAGTTGCACATTGCCGATGCACTCGAAGGAAAAGTCCACGCCGCCGTCAGTCAAATCGACAATCACGTCCTGGATCGGGCGATCGTAGTCTTTCGGGTTGATGCAGTCGGTGGCGCCCAGTTGCTTGGCGATTTCAAACTTGGCCGGGTTGATATCGATGGCAATGATACGACCCGCCTTGGCCTTCACCGCGCCGATCACCGCCGACAGGCCGATCCCGCCGAGACCGAAGATGGCCACGGTGTCGCCCGGCTTTACCTTGGCGGTGTTGATCACTGCACCGATCCCCGTGGTGACGCCACAGCCGAGCAGGCAGACTTTTTCCAATGGGGCTTCTTTAGGAATTTTTGCCACGGAAATTTCCGGCAGCACGGTGTACTCGGAGAATGTCGAGGTACCCATGTAGTGGAAAATCGGCTGACCCTTGTAGGAAAAGCGCGTGGTGCCATCAGGCATCAAGCCTTTGCCCTGAGTGGAGCGAATGGCCTGGCACAGGTTGGTCTTGCCCGACAGGCAAAATTTGCACTTGCCGCATTCCGGGGTGTACAGCGGGATCACGTGATCGCCGACGGCCACCGAGGTCACGCCCTCGCCGATCGCTTCAACGACCGCACCGCCTTCATGGCCCAGAATCGACGGGAAGATACCTTCAGGGTCGGCGCCCGACAGGGTGTAGGCATCGGTATGGCATACACCGGACGCAACCACCCGCAACAGCACCTCGCCCGCCTTGGGCATGGCCACATCCACTTCAACGATCTCAAGGGGCTTCTTGGCTTCGAAGGCTACGGCGGCACGGGACTTGATCATCCGGGATTCTCCATCGGGTTAAAAACTGAGACGGTGAGTGTAAAACATGGCTCTCTGATTAATAATCCAGGCGAAAGCAAAACTTTATTGCTGTACAGGGATAATCGCCATGCTGGAAAACCGCTGGGAAGGCATCGATGAGTTCGTCGCCGTCGCCGAGTGCAGCCAATTCACTGCGGCAGCCGAGCGGCTGGGCGTGTCGTCGTCGCATATCAGCCGGCAAGTGGCACGCCTGGAAGAACGCCTGCAGACGCGTTTGCTCTATCGCAGCACGCGCAAAGTGACGCTGACTGAGGCCGGCCAGACTTTCCTGCAACATTGCCAACGCCTGCAGGATGGCCGCGAGGAAGCGCTGCGCGCCGTGGGCGACCTGACCAGCGAGCCCAAGGGCATGTTGCGCATGACCTGCGCCGTGGCCTACGGCGAGCGCTTTATCGTGCCGTTGGTGACGCGGTTCATGGCGCTGTATCCGCAGTTGCGGGTAGATATCGAATTGACCAATCGCCAGCTCGACCTGGTGCATGAGGGCCTGGACCTGGCGATTCGCCTGGGGCGCTTGCAGGATTCACGCATGGTCGCCAGCCGCCTCGCTCCCCGGCGCATGTACCTGTGCGCGTCACCGTCCTACCTCGCCCGGTATGGTCGGCCACATAGTTTGTCGGAATTGAGCCGGCACAACTGCCTGATCGGCAGCTCGGATATCTGGCAACTGGCCCAGGACGGGCGCGAATTTTCCCAGCGGGTGCAGGGCAATTGGCGCTGCAACAGTGGGCAAGCGGTGTTGGACGCGGCCTTGCAAGGCGTTGGCTTGTGCCAGTTGCCGGATTATTACGTCCTGGAGCACTTGCACAGCGGCGCGCTGGTGTCACTGCTGGAGGCTCATCAGCCGCCGAATACAGCGGTGTGGGCGCTGTATCCGCAGCAACGGCACTTGTCGCCGAAGGTAAGGAAATTAGTGGATTTCTTGAAGGAAGGGTTGGCTGAGCGGCCGGAATACAGCCGGTAATGCTGGGCAGTTGGTGCCGGCCTCTTCGCAGGCAAGCCAGCTCCCACATTGACCGCGTTTATCCTGCGGGAGCCGGCTAGCCTGCGACGACGGTGGGTCAGCCACCGAATGCATCAACTGACACACCGCCTTCGCGAGCAAGGCAGCTGCCACAGGGGATTGGGGTGAGGCTTAGCCCCTGGGCATATGGAGATTGAATATAGGAGCCGGTAATGCTGGGCTGTTGGTGCCGGCCTCTTCGCAGGCAAGCCAGCTCCCACATATCACCGACTAGCGCCGATTCGCCCACCGCAAGCGCAACCACTCCAGATCTTCCGGCCGGGTCACTTTGATATTGTCCGAGCGCCCTTCGATCAGCCGGGGGGCCTGACCGGCCCACTCCATGGCCGACGCTTCGTCGGTGATCACCGCATCCGCCACCAGGCTGTCAGCCAACGCGCGGTGCAAAGCCCCGAGGCGGAACATCTGCGGGGTGTACGCTTGCCAGATCAGGCTGCGATCCACGGTCTCCTGCACCCGTCCGTGTTTGTCGACGCGCTTGAGGGTGTCGCGGGCCGGCACGGCGAGCAGGCCACCCACCGGGTCGTCCGCCAGTTCCGCCAGGAGTTTGTCGAGATCATCGCGGCTCAGGTTGGGTCGCGCCGCATCGTGCACCAATACCCAATCCTCGTCGCCGGCGCCCAGCGCATTCAGATGCAGCAATGCATTGAGCACCGACCCCGAGCGCTCCGAACCGCCGTCCGCACGCTGGATGCGCGGGTCAGTGGCACACGCCAGGCTGGGCCAATAGGGATCATCAACAGCAAGACTGACCACCAGGCCCTTGAGCGTAGGGTGGTCAAGGAAACAGCCGAGGCTGTGTTCGAGAATAGTGCGCCCGCCCAGTTGCAGATATTGCTTGGGACGGTCCGCAGCCATACGGGCACCGATGCCCGCGGCAGGTATCACGGCCCAGAAGGCCGGCAAACGGTGACTCATTGGGCCAACTGGTAGAGGGTTTCGCCCTCCTTGACCATGCCCAGCTCGTGACGCGCGCGCTCTTCCACGGTCTCGGTGCCTTTTTTCAACTCAAGCACTTCGGCATCGAGGACGCGGTTACGCTCCAGCAGACGCTCGTTCTCGGCATGCTGGTCGGCAATTTGCTGCGTCAGGTCTTTTACCTGCGCAAAGCTGCCATTACCCACCCATAGGCGGTACTGCAGGCCAGCCAGCAACAAGAGCAAGACGAGGAACAACCAATTGGGACTGCGCATCGAATATCGGGTATCCAGTGAAAAAAGACCGCCATGCAAAACTTTTGCAGCAACTGATAGCACGAAGCCTGGAAGAACCAGGCTTGTGCTAGATAGTCATCAGATTAGCGTCGAAATTCACACTGTCGTGATTTTTCCGACGCAATCCGCGGACTTTTTACCATTTAACAATCAGCCGCGAAACTCGCTGCGACCGTTGTATTTGGCTTTGCCGCCCAGTTGCTCTTCGATACGCAGCAATTGGTTGTACTTGGAAACGCGGTCGGAACGGCACAGGGAACCGGTCTTGATCTGGCCCGCCGAGGTGCCCACGGCCAGGTCGGCAATGGTCGAGTCTTCGGTTTCGCCGGAGCGGTGGGAGATCACGGCGGTGTAGCCCGCAGCCTTGGCCATCTGGATGGCTTCCAGGGTTTCGGTCAGGGTGCCGATCTGGTTGAACTTGATCAGGATCGAGTTGGCGATCTTTTTGTCGATGCCTTCTTTCAGGATCTTGGTGTTGGTCACGAACAGGTCGTCGCCCACCAGTTGGATTTTCTCGCCGATCTTGTCGGTGAGGACTTTCCAGCCAGCCCAGTCGGACTCATCCAGGCCGTCTTCGATCGAGATGATCGGGTAGCGCTCGGTCAGGCCCTTGAGGTAGTCGGCAAAACCTTCGGAGGTGAACACGTGGCCTTCACCGGACAGGTTGTATTTACCGTCCTCGTAGAACTCGCTGGCCGCGCAGTCCAGGGCCAGGGTCACGTCGGTGCCCAATGTGTAGCCAGCGTTGGCCACCGCTTCGGAGATCACTTTCAGTGCATCTTCGTTAGACGCCAGGTTCGGCGCGAAACCACCTTCGTCACCCACAGCAGTGCTGAGGCCACGGGCCTTCAGTACAGCCTTCAGGTGATGGAAAATCTCGGTGCCCATGCGCAGGCCTTCGGAGAACGACTTGGCGCCCACCGGCTGCACCATGAATTCCTGGATGTCGACGTTGTTATCGGCGTGTTCGCCGCCGTTGATGATGTTCATCATCGGGACCGGCATCGAGTAGACACCCGGCGTACCGTTCAGGTTGGCGATGTGGGCGTACAGCGGCAGATCCTGGTCCTGGGCCGCGGCCTTGGCAGCTGCCAGGGACACCGCGAGGATGGCGTTGGCGCCCAGGCTGCCTTTGTTTTCAGTGCCGTCGAGCTTGATCATCGCGTGGTCCAGGGCTTTCTGGTCCAGCGGGTCCTTGCCCAGCAACAGGTCACGGATCGGGCCGTTGATATTGGCTACGGCCTTGAGTACACCCTTGCCCAGGTAACGGCTCTTGTCGCCATCACGCAGTTCCAGCGCTTCGCGCGAACCGGTGGAAGCACCGGACGGCGCGCAGGCGCTGCCGATGATGCCGTTATCGAGAAGCACGTCGGCTTCGACGGTGGGGTTGCCACGGGAGTCGAGAACTTCACGACCTTTGATGTCGACGATTTTTGCCATTGTTGTAAACACTCCAAAGTTGACGAAAACGCTCTATACCGCTCGATTTAACTTGTGGTGCACATTGCAGGAGCCGGCTTGCCGGCGATGCGGTCCGTTGCATCGCCGCAAGGCTTGAGGGCGCCATCGCCGGCAAGCCGGCTCCTGCACAGGGATCGTGATCTTACGCGGTTTCGACGACAGGAAAACTCTTGACCAGTTCGTCCATCTGCTTGAGCTGGGCCAGGAACGGCTCCAGCTTGTCCAGGCGCAGGGCGCAGGGGCCGTCGCACTTGGCGTTGTCCGGGTCCGGGTGGGCTTCCAGGAACAGGCCCGCCAGGGACTGGCTGATGCCCGCCTTGGCCAGGTCCAATACCTGGGCACGACGCCCGCCAGCGGAATCGGCGCGGCCACCCGGCATTTGCAGCGCGTGGGTCACGTCGAAGAACACCGGGTATTCGAACTGTTTCATGATGCCGAAACCGAGCATGTCCACCACGAGGTTGTTGTAGCCGAAGCTCGAACCACGCTCGCAGAGGATCAACTGGTCGTTACCCGCTTCCACGCACTTGTTCAGGATGTGTTTCATTTCCTGGGGTGCGAGGAACTGGGCTTTCTTGATATTGATCACAGCGCCGGTCTTGGCCATGGCGACCACGAGGTCGGTCTGGCGCGACAGGAAGGCCGGCAACTGGATGATGTCGCACACCTCGGCGACCACGGCAGCCTGCTCGGGCTCGTGGACGTCGGTGATGATCGGCACGCCGAAGGCTTGCTTGATGTCCTGGAAGATCCGCATGCCTTCTTCAAGGCCCGGGCCGCGATAGGAGGTCACGGACGAACGGTTGGCCTTGTCGAAGCTGGCCTTGAACACATACGGGATCCCCAGTTTCTGGGTGACGCGTACGTACTCTTCACAGACCTGCATCGCCATGTCGCGGCTTTCCAGCACGTTCATGCCGCCGAACAGCACCATGGGCTTGTCGTTGGCAATCTCGATATCGCCTACGCGAATGATCTTCTGGGCCATCAGGGTTACGCCTTCTTCTGATGTTGCGTCAGTGCTGCTTTGACGAAACCGCTGAACAACGGGTGACCGTCGCGCGGCGTCGAGGTGAACTCAGGGTGGAACTGGCAAGCCACGAACCACGGATGATCCGGTGCCTCGACCACTTCAACCAGCGCGCCATCACCGGAGCGACCGGAGATCTTCAGGCCAGCTTCTTTGATTTGCGGCAGCAGGTTGTTGTTCACTTCGTAGCGGTGACGGTGACGCTCGACGATCACGTCCTTGCCGTAGCAGTCGTGGACCAGCGAGCCCGGCTCCAGCAGGCAGTCTTGCGCGCCAAGGCGCATGGTGCCGCCCAGGTCGGAGGCTTCGGTGCGGGTCTCGACGGCACCGGTGGCATCTTCCCACTCGGTGATCAGGCCCACGACCGGGTGGCCGCTCTTGCTGTCGAACTCGGTGGAGTTGGCGTCTTTCCAGCCCAGCACGTTACGGGCGAACTCGATGACGGCCACTTGCATGCCCAGGCAGATACCCAGGTACGGCACTTTGTTCTCACGGGCGTACTGCACGGCGGTGATCTTGCCTTCCACGCCACGCAGGCCGAAACCGCCCGGTACGAGGATCGCGTCAACCCCTTCGAGCAGCGCGGTGCCCTGGTTCTCGATGTCTTCGGAATCGATGTAGCGCAGGTTGACCTTGGTCCGGTTGCTGATGCCGGCGTGGCTCATCGCTTCGATCAGCGACTTGTACGCGTCCAGCAGTTCCATGTACTTGCCGACCATGGCGATGGTGACTTCATGCTCAGGGTTGAGCTTGGCGTCGACCACGGCTTCCCACTCGGACAGGTCGGCACCGCCGCACTGCAGGCCGAAACGCTCGACCACAAAATCATCCAGGCCTTGCGAGTGCAGGATGCCCGGGATCTTGTAGATGGTGTCGGCGTCTTCCAGGGCAATTACCGCACGCTCTTCAACGTTGGTGAATTGCGCGATCTTGCGACGCGAGGAGATGTCGATCGGGTGATCGGAGCGGCACACCAGCACGTCCGGCTGCAGGCCGATGGAACGCAGTTCCTTGACCGAGTGCTGGGTGGGCTTGGTTTTGGTTTCGCCGGCGGTGGCGATGTAAGGCACCAGTGTCAGGTGCATCAGCATCGCGCGCTTGGCGCCGACTTCGAAACGCAACTGGCGGATGGCTTCGAGGAACGGTTGGGACTCGATGTCACCCACGGTGCCACCGATCTCGACCATCGCCACGTCCGCGTCGCCTGCACCCTTGATGATGCGGCGCTTGATTTCGTCGGTGATGTGCGGGATCACCTGGATGGTTGCACCCAGGTAGTCACCACGGCGCTCCTTGCGCAGCACGTGCTCGTAGACACGGCCGGTGGTGAAGTTGTTGTTCTGGGTCATGGTCGTGCGGATGAACCGCTCGTAGTGGCCCAGGTCCAGGTCAGTCTCGGCGCCGTCGTGGGTGACGAACACTTCACCGTGCTGGAACGGGCTCATGGTGCCCGGGTCGACGTTGATGTACGGGTCCAGCTTGAGCATGGTGACCTTAAGTCCCCGCGCCTCCAGGATGGCCGCCAATGAAGCGGAGGCAATGCCTTTCCCCAATGAAGAAACAACACCGCCCGTGACGAATATGTAGCGCGTCATGAAAAACCCTAGAAGTCTGCGTTAAAGCGGTCCGAGCCGCCGGGGAAAGCGAAGGAAGGCCGAAGCCCCCGATCACCTGCATTAATCACAGTGCACCTTTCAAAAAAACCGCCGCGTTGTGACAGACCAGCAATGAAACACCGGTACGTTGATCGCTACACATTTTTTGGAATCGCCCAGCAAAGACTGCTTGGTAATCGGCAACTGCTGCGATTCAGGCGAATCCACAGAAGTTGTATCAAGAAGGGAGCGTAGTCTACCGGAAAGGCTCTATCAGCTCAAACCTTGATCGCAGGTCTGTGGCACCCAATGCAATTGCCAGCGTTCGCGCGTTGCTGGCCAGAGTCCCGCAAGGCTGGGCACACCCAGCAATTGCTCGCCCTGATAGAGCAGCGGCAATCTGCCACGGACGAAACCCGGCAGCCCACTTTCATTAAGCAGGCGCTTCAAGTCACGCCGGCCTCGACCTGGCACTTCGACGATTTCACCGCCCTGGCGATAACGGACAACCAAAGGGCCTGCAGGCGCATTGCCGGTAACACTCAGCCGACCATTGCCGGGTAACTCTAGTGGGTATTGCGGATCAGGCCAGCTCACCAATGCGTCGGAAAATTCCGACCAAACGGCAGGCAGCCACCAGATGCGCCCACGGCAACGGTGCAGCTCACCGTCAGCCAGGCGCCACACAGGCTGTGCGTCGTCCTTGGCATCCCGCAGGGAAAGCCAGCTGGCCCAATGGTCGCTGTCGGGCAAGCGCGTAAGCGGAGTCAGCCAATGCCGCAGGGCGTTGCGCTGACGAGCGTCGGACAGCTCACACAGCGGCGCAAGCGCCAGCGACGGTAATGGCAGCCAGGCAAAGGGGGACGGCTGATCGGCGGTGCGCAGATCCATGTGTGCCAGCTCATCGAGCAGGCCCTGGGCTTCACTCAGGTGCTCGGCCGTGCGCGCAAGGCTGGCTACGGCCTGAGGCCAGCGCTGCGCAAGCACCGGCAACACATGATGACGAAGGTAGTTGCGAGAGAAGCGTGGATCGGCGTTGGACGGGTCTTCGATCCACCTGAGTTGATGCACGCGGGCGTAGGCTTCCAGCTCTTCACGCGAAACATGCAGCAATGGCCGCACCAGATAGCCACCTGCCAATGGCCGCTGTACCGGCATTGCCGCCAACCCGCGCACCCCGGCGCCACGCAACAGGCGAAACAGCAGGGTTTCAGCCTGATCGTCACGATGCTGGCCGGTGAGCATCACCTGCCCTGCCCCCGTCACCTCGGTAAACGCCTGGTAACGCGCGTCTCGGGCGGCGCGCTCCAGGCTGGCACCGGGTTGCACCTGCACGCGCATCACACGCAGGGGAACGCCCAGGCTATCGCATACCGACTGGCAGTGAACAGGCCACGCGTCGGCGGCAGCTTGCAGGCCATGGTGGACATGGATCGCGCTCAGTGGCGGGAGGTGGTCAGTGTTGGCCAGCGTGGCCAGGAGGTGCAGCAGGACAGTGGAATCAAGGCCACCCGAGAATGCGACGTGCCAGGCCGGGGCATTGCGCCACGGGGCAAGGGCTTGCAGGAGTTGGGCGGGTAGAGTTGGTTTCATCACACATTACCGCCGCCAATCTGGAATACGTCCGCCAAGCATACACAAAGCAAATGTGGGAGCGAGCTTGCGTGGGAACCGGGCTTGCCCGCGACACAGGCAACTCGGGTCATCAGTGACACCGAATTGATGCTATCGCAGGCAAGCCAGCTCCCACACAAGCCAGCCCCCACATTGAGTACTGCGTCGTGCTTAGAGGCCGTAGCTCATCAGGCGCTCATAGCGACGAGCCAGCAGCGCTTCGTTATCCAGCTTCTTGAGCATCGCCAGTTGCGAGCCCAGTTCGGCACGAATGGTCGCGGCAGCCGCGGCCGGGTCACGGTGGGCACCGCCCAAAGGCTCGGCGATGACTTTGTCCACGATACCCAGGCCTTTGAGGCGATCGGCGGTGATGCCCATGGCTTCAGCAGCGTCCGGCGCCTTTTCGGCGGTTTTCCACAGGATCGAGGCGCAACCTTCCGGCGAGATCACCGCGTAGGTCGAGTATTGCAGCATGTTCAGCTGATCGCAGACGCCAATGGCCAGTGCACCGCCGGAACCACCTTCACCAATCACGGTGGCGATGATCGGGGTTTTCAGACGGGACATCACTCGCAGGTTCCAGGCGATCGCTTCGCTCTGGTTGCGCTCTTCAGCGTCGATACCTGGGTAAGCACCCGGGGTGTCGATGAAGGTCAGGATCGGCATCTTGAAACGTTCGGCCATTTCCATCAGGCGGCACGCCTTGCGGTAGCCTTCCGGACGCGGCATGCCGAAGTTGCGACGGACCTTCTCGCGCACTTCACGGCCTTTCTGGTGACCGATCACCATCACTGGCTGATCGTCCAGGCGGGCAATACCGCCAACGATGGCCGCGTCGTCGGAGAAGTGGCGGTCGCCGTGCAGCTCGTCGAACTCGGTGAAGATGTGCTGGATGTAGTCCAGGGTGTATGGACGGCGCGGGTGGCGAGCCAGGCGCGCGATCTGCCAGCTGGTCAGCTTGCCGAAGATGTCTTCGGTGAGCGTGCTGCTCTTGTCTTGCAGGCGAGCGATCTCATCGCCGATGTTCAGCGAATTGTCATTGCCGACCAGGCGCAGTTCTTCAATCTTGGCTTGCAGGTCAGCGATCGGCTGTTCGAAATCAAGAAAATTCGGGTTCATAAGCGTCCGTCTTGGGTCGACGGCCAGGGAGTGCCTGGCCAGCCGGTTGTCTATTCGCGCCCTACCTTAAGGGAGAGGCGCGTTTAGGTCGAGATTAAATGTTTAGTCGTGATCAGACATATCTGACCGTCAACGGTATTGGAGGAAGACGTTGTCTCGCCCGAACTGGTCACGCAATGCTTGAATCAAGCCATCAGCGGGATCAATTCGCCAGGTCTCACCAAACTGCAGCATCGCCTTGGCGTCATTGCCGGTGTACTCCATGGTCACCGGGCACGCACCACGGTGGCGCTTGAGCAGGTCGCCCAACCAGCGTAGCTGATCGCCCTTGAGTGCCTCGGTTTTCACCTTCAGGCGCAGGCTTTCGGCCAGATTGGTACGCGCATCCTCCATGCTCATCACACGCTTGATCCGCAGGCGCAGGCCGCCGGAGAAGTCGTCGTTGCTGACCTCCCCTTCCACGACCACCATGGCATCGGTCTGCAGCAGCGACTGCGCGGAATGGAAGGCGTCGGCAAACAGCGACGCCTCGATCCGGCCAGAGCGGTCGTCGAGGGTGATAAAGCCCATCTTGTCGCCCTTTTTGTTTTTCATCACGCGCAGGGCGATGATCATGCCGGCGACGGTCTGGGTATCCCGCGCCGGCTTCAGGTCGATGATGCGCTGGCGGGCGAAACGGCGAATCTCGCCTTCGTACTCATCAATCGGGTGACCGGTGAGGTACAGGCCCAAGGTGTCTTTCTCACCCTTGAGGCGCTCCTTGAGGGTCAGCTCCTTGGCCTTGCGATGGTTGCCGTACACATCCGCGTCTTCCTCGACGAACAGCCCGCCAAACAGGTCGGCGTGACCGCTGTCGTGGGTGCGGGCGGTCTGTTCGGCAGCCTTGATCGCCTCTTCCATGGCGGTGAGCAGCACTGCGCGGTTGCGGTCGATGTTCGCCTGGTAGGCCTTCGGCTCGTCATGGAAGTACGGGCCGAGGCGGTCCAGCGCACCGCTGCGGATCAAGCCGTCGAGGGTGCGCTTGTTGATGCGCTTGAGGTCCACCCGTGCGCAGAAGTCGAACAGGTCCTTGAACGGGCCGTCCTGGCGGGCTTCGGTGATGGCTTCCACCGGGCCTTCGCCGACGCCCTTGATCGCGCCGAGACCATAGATGATGCGGCCTTCGTCGTTCACCGTGAACTTGAATTCCGAGGCGTTCACGTCCGGCGCGTCGAGGCGCAGCTTCATGGTGCGCACTTCCTCGATCAAGGTCACGACCTTGTCGGTGTTGTGCATATCCGCCGAGAGTACCGCAGCCATGAACGGCGCCGGGTAGTGGGCTTTCAGCCAGGCGGTCTGGTACGACACCAGGCCGTACGCGGCGGAGTGGGATTTGTTGAAACCGTAACCGGCGAATTTTTCCACCAGGTCGAAGATGTTACCGGCGAGGTCAGCGTCGATATTGTTGGTGGCGCAACCTTCAATGAAACCGCCGCGCTGCTTGGCCATTTCCTCGGGTTTTTTCTTACCCATGGCTCGACGCAGCATGTCCGCGCCACCGAGGGTGTAACCGGCCATGACCTGGGCAATCTGCATCACCTGTTCTTGATACAGGATGATGCCGTAGGTCGGCGCCAATACGGGCTTGAGGCCTTCGTACTGGTAGTCGGAGTGCGGGTACGCCAGCTCGGCACGCCCGTGCTTACGGTTGATGAAGTCATCCACCATGCCCGATTGCAACGGGCCCGGACGGAACAGGGCCACCAGTGCGATCAAGTCTTCCAGGCAGTCGGGCTTGAGCTTTTTGATCAGCTCTTTCATGCCACGCGATTCAAGCTGGAACACCGCTGTGGTTTCAGCTTTTTGCAACAGCGTGTACGTCGGTTTGTCGTCCAGCGGGATAAAGGCGATATCCAGCGGTTCTTCACCGACCTTGGCACGGTCGCGGTTGATGGTCTTGAGCGCCCAGTCGATGATCGTCAGGGTCCGCAGGCCGAGGAAGTCGAACTTCACCAGGCCGGCAGCCTCCACGTCGTCCTTGTCGAACTGGGTCACCAGGCCATCGCCTTCTTCGTCGCAATAGATCGGCGAAAAGTCGGTCAGCTTGGTCGGCGCGATAACCACACCACCGGCGTGTTTACCGACGTTACGCACCACACCTTCAAGCTTGCGCGCCATGTCCCAGATTTCGGCAGCTTCTTCATCGACCTTGATGAAGTCGCGCAGGATTTCTTCCTGCTCGTAAGCCTTCTCCAGGGTCATGCCGACTTCGAACGGAATCATTTTCGACAGGCGGTCTGCCAGGCCGTAGGACTTGCCCTGCACCCGTGCCACGTCGCGGATTACCGCCTTGGCCGCCATCGAACCGAAGGTGATGATCTGGCTCACGGCGTTGCGGCCGTACTTCTCGGCCACGTATTCGATCACGCGGTCGCGACCGTCCATGCAGAAGTCGACGTCGAAGTCGGGCATGGAGACCCGTTCCGGGTTGAGGAAGCGCTCGAACAGCAGGTCATATTCCAGCGGGTCGAGGTCGGTGATCTTCTGCACATAGGCCACCAGCGAGCCAGCACCTGACCCCCGGCCAGGACCGACCGGTACGCCGTTGTTCTTGGCCCACTGGATGAAGTCCATCACGATCAGGAAGTAACCGGGGAACCCCATCTGGATGATGATATCCAGCTCGAAATTCAGCCGATCAACGTAGACCTGGCGCTTGGCCTCATAGTCTTCGGTGGTGTCCTTGGGCAGCAGGACGCTGAGGCGCTCCTCCAGGCCGTCAAACGACACCTTGCGAAAGTATTCATCGATGGTCATGCCATCGGGAATCGGGAAGTTGGGCAGGAAGTGCTTGCCCAGCTTCACTTCGATATTGCAGCGCTTGGCGATTTCGACGGAGTTTTCCAGGGCCTCGGGCAGGTCACTGAACAGCTCGGCCATTTCATCCGCGCTTTTGAGGTACTGCTCTTCGCTGTAGTTCTTGGAGCGGCGCGGGTCATCCAGGGCCCGGCCTTCGCCGATGCACACGCGGGTTTCGTGGGCCTCGAAATCTTCTTTCTTGATGAAGCGCACATCGTTGGTCGCCACCAGCGGCGCACCCAGCTTGTCGGCGAGGGCCACGGCGGCGTGCAGATGCTCTTCATCGTTGGGGCGGTTGGTGCGCTGCACCTCCAGATAGAAGCGCCCCGGAAAGACCTGCATCCACTCACTCGCCAATACTTCGGCTTCGTGCGGGTTGCCGCCCAACAGCGCGATGCCGATCTCGCCTTCTTTGGCGGCCGACAGCATGATCAGGCCTTCGCTGGCCTCGGCGACCCATTCGCGCTCGATGATGATCGAGCCGTTGCGCTGACCGTCGATAAAGCCACGGGAAATCAATTCGGTGAGGTTGCGATAACCGACGCCGTTCATCGCCAACAGGCTGATGCGGCTCAGGGGGTTATCGGGGTCTTTGTTGGACAGCCACAGGTCGGCGCCGCAGATCGGCTTGATCCCGGCGCCCATGGCGTTCTTGTAGAACTTGACCAGGGAACACATGTTGTTCTGATCGGTCACCGCGACCGCAGGCATATTCATGCCCACCAGGGTTTTGACCAGCGGTTTGATCCGTACCAGGCCGTCGACCAGGGAGTATTCAGTGTGCAGGCGTAGATGAACGAATGAAGCCGGCATAGTGATCCTGTCTTGATACATGAAAACAACAAGGCCCGGATTGTACCGGGCCTTGGCAAAAACATCAGCCTCGCGACTAAACCTCGCTGAGGCTCTCGCGCAGCTCGTAGGCCTGGCGCACCGGGGCGAACGAGCGGCGGTGGATCGGGGTAGGACCCAGGCGTGCCAGGGCTTCCAGATGAACGGGCGTCGGATAGCCCTTGTGCCCACCGATGCCGTAGCCGGGATAGATCAATTCAAACGCAGCCATTTCACGGTCGCGACTGACTTTGGCCAGGATCGAAGCGGCGGCAATGGCCGGCACCTTGCTATCGCCCTTGACCACCGCCTCGGACGGCATGGCCAGCTTGGGGCAACGGTTGCCGTCGATCATCGCCATTTTCGGCGTGATGTGCAGGCCTTCCACCGCACGCTGCATGGCCAGCATGGTGGCGTGGAGGATATTCAATTCGTCGATTTCTTCGACTTCGGCCCGGGCGATATGCCAGCTCAGGGCTTTTTCACAGATCTCGTCGTAGAGCTTTTCACGGCGTGCTTCGGTGAGCTTCTTCGAGTCGTTGAGGCCCAGGATCGGGCGGTTCGGGTCGAGGATCACCGCCGCCGTCACCACCGCGCCGCACAGCGGGCCGCGTCCGACTTCGTCAACGCCGGCCACGAGTGCGTGGGCTTCGGCAACCAGGCTGAAATCCAGGCCCATTTGCGTGCTCATAAAACTTCCTGTTTGTGGCCGATCAAGCTCAACACGGCGTCAGCCGCCTGGTTCGAGGCATCCCGGCGCAGGGTGCGGTGGATGTCGTCGAAACCACGGGTCTGTTCTTCGCCGCCGTCGATCAAGGGTAGTAGAGTTTGCGCGAGGGCCTCGGGCGTAGCATCGTCCTGCAACAACTCCGGCACCAGCAGGCGCTGGGCCAGCAGGTTGGGCAAGGAGATGTAAGGGCTCTTGACCATGCGCTTGAGAATCCAGAACGTCAGCGGCGCAAGGCGGTAGGCCACAACCATCGGGCGCTTGTACAGCAAGGCTTCCAGTGTCGCGGTGCCCGAGGCGATCAATACCGCGTCGCAGGCCGCGAGAGCCAGGTGCGACTGACCGTCGAGCAAGGTCAATGGCAGGTTACGACCTTCCAGCAAGGTTTCGATCTGCGCGCGACGCTGCGGGCTGGCGCACGGCAGCACGAAACGTACGCCCGGCTTCAAGGCCTGCAGGCGCTCGGCGGCATCAAAAAACACCGAGGCCAAACGGCCGACTTCGCCGCCACGGCTGCCCGGCATCAGCGCCACCAGCGGGCCGTCGGGCAGGCCCAGCTCGGCACGCGCAGCCGCGCGGTCAGCCTGCAAGGGAATGGTGTCCGCCAGGGTATGCCCGACAAACCTCACCGGCACCCCCTTCTCTTCGTAGAACCTGGCCTCGAACGGCAGCAGGGTCAACATCAGGTCACAGCCTTCACGGATTTTCAGCACACGCTTCTGCCGCCACGCCCAGACGGATGGGCTGACGTAATGCACGGTCTTGATCCCGGCCTGGCGCAACTTGAGTTCGATGTTGAGGGTGAAATCCGGTGCGTCGATGCCGATGAAGACGTCAGGATTTTCTTCGATCAGGGTCTGGATCAGCAGCTTGCGGCGGGCCAACAGCTCGCGCAGGCGACCCAGCACCTCAACCAGCCCCATGACCGACAGGCGCTCCATGGGGAAGTAGGACGTGAGCCCTTCAGCCTGCATCAGCGGGCCGCCGACGCCGATGAACTCCACCGCTGGATGCTGGGCCTTGAGCGCCCGCATCAGACCTGCGCCCAAAATGTCGCCGGAGGCTTCTCCGGCCACCAGCGCGATACGCAGAGTGGCCATGATCAGCGGGTGATGCCGCGAGTCGACGCCTGGATCGAGTCGCGAAACACCGCGACTTCCGGGAACAACGCTGCCGACTCGGCCAGTTGGATCAACGCCTGGTCCACCGTCAGCCCCTGACGATAAACCACCTTGTAGGCACGGCGCAGGGCGTGGATCGCCTCTTCGCTGAAACCCCGACGGCGCATGCCTTCGAAATTCATGCTGCGGGCTTCGGCCGGGTTGCCGAATACCGTGACAAACGCCGGTACGTCCTTGCCGATTGCGGTACCCATGCCGGAAAAGCTGTGGGCGCCGATATGGCAGTACTGATGCACCAGGGTAAAACCGGACAGGATGGCCCAGTCGTCAACGTGCACATGGCCAGCCAAGGCAGTGTTGTTGACCAGGATGCAGTGGTTGCCGATCACGCTGTCATGGCCGATATGGGCATAGGCCATGACCAGGTTGTGATCACCCAGCGTGGTCTCGGCACGATCCTGCACGGTGCCACGGTGAATGGTTACACCTTCACGGATGATGTTGTGATCACCGATTACCAGGCGTGTTTCTTCACCCTTGTACTTCATGTCCGGGGTGTCTTCGCCTACCGAGGAGAACTGGTAGATGCGGTTGTGTTTGCCAATGCGGGTCGGACCCTTGAGGATCACGTGCGGCCCGATGACAGTCCCCTCGCCGATTTCCACACCTGCGCCGATGATCGACCAAGGGCCGACCTCAACGTCGGCGGCCAGCACGGCCGACGGATCGATGATTGCGCGAGGGTCAATCAAACTCATAGTTTGCGTTCCGCACAGATGATCTCAGCGGAGCACACCGGCTTGCCATCCACCGAAGCCTGGCATTCGAACTTCCAGATCTGGCGCTTGCAGCTGATGAACTTGGCTTCCAGGATCAACTGGTCACCCGGGGTAACCGGGTTGCGGAAACGCAACTTGTCGGAGCCCACGAAATAGTAAAGCGTGCCATCGGCAGGCTTGAGGTCGAGCATTTTGAAACCAAGGATACCGGCAGCCTGGGCCATCGCTTCGATGATCAACACGCCCGGCATGATGGGATGCGCAGGAAAGTGACCATTGAAGAACGGTTCGTTGATGCTGACATTCTTGTAGGCACGAATGCGCTTTTCCTCAACATTGAGGTCCACTACGCGGTCCACCAGCAGGAACGGGTAACGGTGAGGCAGGTATTCGCGAATCTCGTTGATGTCCATCATTTCGGGGGGAAGCCTGTAATAAAGATTGGGGGCGGGCGAACTAAAAGCACGCCCCGCTAGCAAATCAAGGAGGCAGTCTAGCGGCTGTGCACACTTGATATGGAAATGGTATCAGCCTTCTGATGAAGCATTACCGCCAGGGGTCACGTCTCCAACACGCTTTTCCAGCTGTTTGAGGCGTCGAGCCATGTCGTCGAGCTGCCTCAACCGTGCTGCACTCTTGCGCCATTCAGCTGCAGGCTGCATGGCGGTACCGGAAGAATAGGCACCCGGCTCGGTAATCGAGTGGGTCACCATGGTCATGCCGGTGATGAATACGTTGTCGCAAATATCGATATGCCCCACCAACCCCACGCCACCGGCGAGCATGCAATGCTTGCCGATTTTGGTGCTGCCGGAGATGCCTACACACGCCGCCATGGCGGTGTGATCGCCAATCTGGACGTTGTGGGCGATCTGGATCTGGTTATCGAGCTTCACGCCGTTACCGATCACGGTATCGGCCAAGGCCCCGCGATCGACAGCGGTGTTGACACCGATTTCCACGTCGTCGCCGATCAATACGCCGCCGACCTGGGCAATCTTGTTCCAGACACCTTTGGAATTGGCAAAGCCAAAACCTTCACCGCCGATCACGGCACCCGACTGGATGACCACACGCTCGCCGATACGCACATCGTGGTACAGGGTCACGCGGGGTGCCAGCCAGCCATCGGCACCGATTTCGCAGCGTGCGCCGATAAAGCAATGCGCACCGACAGTCACACCCGCCGCAATGCGTGCACCGCTCTCGATCACCGCAAACGCGCCGACGCTGGCAGCAGGGTCAACCTGCGCATCATCGGCGATGACCGCCGAGGGATGAATACCGGCGCCAGCCTTGGGTTTCGGGTCGAACAGGTGCGATACCCGTGCATAAGCCAGGTACGGGTCGGCCACCACCAGCGCATCCCCGGCAAACCCTTCGGCGTCAGCGGCTTTGAGCAACACGGCTGCAGCCTGGCTATCGACGAGGTATTTACGGTATTGGGGATTTGCGAGGAAGCTCAACTGAGCTGGGCCAGCCTCCTGCAAGGTGGCTAGCCCAGTGATTTCTTTCTCCTTGGAGCCACGCAAAGTGGCCCCCAGGAACTCGGCCAACTCGCCGAGCTTGATAGTCGCGGTCATGGCTTACTTCAGCTGGTTCATGCGCTCGATCACCTGACGGGTGATGTCGTATTGAGGCTTGACGTCGATGACAGCGCCACGCTCGAACACCAGGTCAAATGCACCTTTCTTGATGACTTCTTCCACAGCGCTGTCCAGTTTCGGCTTCAGCTGCTTGAGCATTTCGCGGTCGGCAACTGCCTTGGCTTCGTTCAGCTCCTTGGACTGGAACTGGTAGTCACGGGCCTTTTGCTTGAATTCAAGCTCCAGGCGCTCGCGCTCGCCCTGCTGCATCTTGTCGCCACCGGCTACCAGGCGATCCTGGATGCCCTTGGCACTGCTTTCCAGGGTCTTGAGCTTGGTCAGTTGCGGACCGAATTTCTTCTCGGCATCCACGGCGTACTTCTTGGCCGCATCGGATTCCAACAGAGCCATCTGATAGTTCAGGACGGCGATTTTCATTTCGGCGAAGGCCGGGGTGGTTACCAGCACGGTGGCCAGCAGAACCAATTGAGTCAACTTACGCACGATGTACTCCTACAGAATCCGTTGTCGTTATCTTGGGTCAGACGCTTAGAACGTCTGGCCGAGGGAGAATTGGAAAATCTGGGTTTCAGCGTTATCCGGTTTCTTGATCGGCATGGCCAGAGCAAAGCTCAATGGGCCAAGCGCAGTCACCCAGGTCACACCCACACCCACGGAGCTTGCCAGGTTGCTGAGGCTCACGTCGTTGCATTGGGTTTCGGACTTCACGCCGCTTGGGTTACGGATCTGCTCGCACTTGGAGTCGAACACGTTACCCACGTCCCAGAAGACCGAAGTACGCAGCGAACGCTGATCCTTCACGAATGGCAGCGGGAACAGAATCTCCGCACCACCCTGAATCAAAACGTTACCACCGAACGGCAGCGGGTCGTTGTCCGAATCCGCCACAGTGCCTTGGTTACCGGTTACACCCACACCACGGCTTGGCGTACCACGAGGACCCAGGGTGCTGTCCTTGAAGCCACGTACCGAGTTGAAACCACCAGCATAGTAGTTCTCATAGAACGGCAAGCCATTGGTCGAACCATAACCATCGCCATAGCCCAGCTCAGTGTGCAGGCGCATGGTGTAGTTATCGCTCAACGGCTGGAACAACTGGCCGCGGTAGTCGAGCTTGAAGAACGACAGGTCGCTGCCCGGCGTCGTGGTTTCCAGGGTCAGGCTCTGGGAGTGACCACGGGTCGCCAGCACACCTTTGTTCAGGGTCGACTCGGACCAGCCGGCGGACGCTTTGAAGTTCAGGAACTTGTCACCTTCGCGACGGGTAAAGTCGAAGATCTCGTCCACGGTGTACACACCGGTCTTGATCTCATCCTGTTGCGCGGTCAGGCCAAAGGTCAGGCGCGACGTTTCGCTGATCGGGTAGCCAATGTTGGCGCCCACACCCAGGCTGTCGATCGCATAGCTTGCTACGTCAACGTCGAGGTCTTTGTAGTCGGTGGTGCGGTAGAAGGCGTTGTAGCCCAGGCTCACACCGTCGGCAGTCCAGTAGGGGTCGACATAACCGAAGTTATAGCGGCTCTGGTATTCGCTGCGGGTCAGGCCGATGGAAACTTTGTTACCGGTACCGAGGAAGTTGTTCTGGGTGATCGAACCACCGAGGATCAGGCCGGCGCTCTGTGCGAAACCAACGCTGGCGGTGATGGAACCCGACGCCTGCTCTTCCACGGCGTAGTTCACGTCAACCTGGTCATCCACGCCCGGTACGGCCGGGGTCTCGACGTTGACTTCCTTGAAGAAGCCCAGGCGCTCAAGACGGGTCTTGGACTGGTCGATCAGGTAAGTCGACGCCCAGCCACCTTCCATCTGACGCATTTCACGACGCAGCACTTCGTCCGCAGACTTGGTGTTGCCACGGAAGTTGATGCGGTTCACGTAGGCACGCTTGCCCGGGTCGACAACGAAGGTGATGTCCACGGTGTGGTCATCATCGTGCGGGGTCGGCACGCCGTTGACGTTGGCGAAGGTATAGCCTTCGTTACCGAGGCGGCGGGTGATCAGTTCGGAGGTGGTGGTCATCAGCTTGCGCGAGAACACCTGATCCTTCTGCACCAGCAACAGCGCCTTGACCTGGTCTTCAGGGACTTTCAGGTCGCCGCTGAGCTTCACGTCACGAACCTTGTACTTCTCGCCTTCGTTGACGTTGACGGTGATGTAGACGTGCTTCTTGTCCGGAGTGATGGACACCTGGGTCGAAGCGATATCCATGTTGATATAGCCACGGTCCAGGTAGTAGGAGCGCAGACGCTCCAGGTCACCGGAGAGTTTTTCACGTGCGTACTTGTCGTCGTTCTTGAAGAACGACAACCAGTTGGTGGTCTTGAGTTCGAACAGGTCGATCAGGTCGTCATCAGCGAACTTGGTATTGCCCACCACGTTGATGTGCTGAATCGCCGCCACGGTACCTTCGTTGATGTTGACCTTGAGGCCGACACGGTTACGAGGTTGCGGGACCACTTCGGTTTCCACGGTCGCGGAGTAGCGGCCCTGGGCAACGTACTGGCGTTGCAGCTCGTTACGCACACCCTCAAGGGTGGCGCGCTGGAAGATCTCGCCCTCGGCCAGGCCGGATTGCTTGAGGCCCTTCATCAGGTCTTCAGTGGAGATCGCTTTGTTGCCTTCGATCTCGATACTGGCGACGGAAGGTCGCTCGACGACAGTGATGACCAGGACGTTGCCTTCGCGACCCAGTTGGATGTCTTGAAAGAAACCGGTTTTGAACAGCGCACGAGTGGATTCCACCAGGCGACGGTCATCAGCCTGTTCCCCAACGTTCAACGGCAAGGCACCAAAGACGCTACCCGCGGAAACCCGCTGGAGGCCGTTGACGCGAATATCGGAGATGGTGAAGGACTCGGCGTGAACTTCGGCGATCATCAATACGGTGAGAACCGCAGTTAGCAGCAGACGTTTCATGAAGTCCTTTCTTATTCCAACTGGCAATAAACAAACTGCCGCAAAATGCGGCAGATTCGCAATTCAGCGAAGCGTTACAGACGACCCAGATCGTTGACCAAGGCTAACAACATCACCCCGACCACCAAACTGATACCGATCTGTATCCCCCAACCCTGCACCCGATCCGACAAGGGACGACCACGCGCCCACTCGACCAGATAAAACAACAGATGCCCCCCATCCAATACTGGAATGGGCAGCAAATTCAGAACACCCAGGCTAATACTCAGATAAGCCAGGAAATTCAGGAAATCCGCGACACCCGACTGGGCAGAAGCGCCCGCCACTTTAGCAATGGTTATCGGTCCACTCAAGTTTTTTACCGAGAGCTCGCCGAACAACATTTTCTTGAGGGATTCGAGGGTCAGCACACTCATGGTCCAGGTGCGTCGAGCGCCCTCGCCAATTGCTGCCAACGGCCCGAAACTGACCTCGCGCACCATCGATGGCGGCCACTCTACACCTTTCACCCCGGCACCCAGGTAACCCCCGGCCGCCTTGGCTTCCCCGCGCACCGCCAGGGTGACAGGGATGTCGATTTGAGCACCGTCGCGCTCAACTTTCAGCACAATTTTGGTATCAGGCCGTACACGAACCAGGTCGACCACTTGCTGCCAGTCGCCCAATGCCTGGCCATCGAGGGCCAACAGGCGATCACCGGTTTTCAACCCGGCGGCCTGGGCCGGACCTTTCGGGTCCAGCTCGGCGAGCACCGGCGGCAGCGCCGGGCGCCACGGACGGATACCCAGGGATTTGATCGGATCAGGCTCGTCCGCCCCCTTCAGCCAATGGTCAAGGGCCAGCGTACGCGGGGTTTCGGTCGTGGAATCCTGCTCGCGCACCAACACATTGACGGTACCGCTCTCACCCAGGCGACGAACCAACTGTAAATTGACCGCGCCCCACCCCGTGGTGGGCTCGCCATCAATGGATACAATTTCTTGCCCTGCGACCAGGCCGGCCTTGGCCGCCATGCTATCGGCCTCGACCGCGCCGATGACCGGGCGCACCTGCTGGCTGCCGAGCATGGCCAGCACCCAGAAGAACACCATCGCCAGCAGGAAGTTGGCGATCGGTCCCGCGGCAACAATCGCAATACGCTGACGAACGGTCTTGCGGTTAAAGGACTGGTCCAGTTGATCAGCCGGCACTTCACCTTCGCGCTCATCGAGCATCTTGACGTAGCCACCCAAGGGGATGGCCGCAATCACAAACTCGGTGCCGCGACGGTCATGCCAGCGCAACAGCGGCATGCCGAAACCGACGGAAAAGCGCAATACCTTGACGCCGCAACGACGTGCCACCCAGAAGTGGCCGAATTCGTGGAAGGTAACCAGCACACCCAGAGCAACCAGGGTGCCGACAATCATGTAAAGCGCACTCATCTAATTTCTCCGCATTCCAATCCAGTGCCTGAAGGCTCAAACACGCCCTCAAACTAACGCGCGTTGCGGTCCAGCCATTGTTGAGCCAGGGCACGAGCCTTGGCATCAGCCTCGAACACCGCCCCCAGGTCATTCACCGCCACGACAGGCTCAAGCGCCAGGACGTCCTCGATGATACTCGCGATCTGCGGAAAGCGGATGCGCCGTTCGAGAAACGCCGCCACGGCCACTTCATTGGCAGCATTGAGCATCGCCGGTGCGCTGTTACCCGCTTGCGCCGCATGTCGTGCCAGGCGCAGGCAAGGAAAGCGTTGCTCGTCCGGCGCCTCGAAATCCAGCCGCGCAATTGCAAACAGGTCCAATGGTGCCACGCCGGAATCAATCCGCTCCGGCCAGGCCAGGGCGTTGGCGATGGGCGTGCGCATGTCGGGGTTACCCAACTGCGCCAGCACCGAACCATCCACATAGTCGACCAGGGAATGAATCACACTTTGCGGGTGGATCACCACCTCGACTTGCTCGGGGCGTGCATCGAACAGCCAGCAGGCCTCGATCAACTCCAGCCCCTTGTTCATCATGCTTGCCGAATCCACGGAGATCTTGCGCCCCATTGACCAGTTCGGATGAGCGCAGGCCTGATCCGGAGACACATGCTCCAGCTCAGCCAACGGAGTTTGACGGAAAGGACCACCAGAGGCCGTCAGCAGAATCCGACGCACGCCGACCTGGCTCAGGCCTCGGGCAAAGTCACCCGGCATGCACTGGAAGATGGCGTTGTGCTCACTGTCGAGGGGCAGCAACACGGCGCCGCTCTTGCGCACCGCCTGCATAAAGAGTGCACCGGACATCACCAGCGCTTCTTTATTGGCCAACAGGATCTTCTTGCCAGCATCGACCGCAGCCAGGGTTGGACGCAAGCCAGCAGCCCCGACGATGGCGGCGACAACGGTATCCACTTCGGCATCCGCCGACACCTGGCACAGCCCCTCCTCGCCCACCAACACCTGGGTAGCCAGCCCGGCAGCCCGCAGATCATCCTGCAGCCCGCGCGCCAACGCGGCCTCAGGCACGACGGCGAAACGCGGTGCATGGCGCACACACAGGGCGAGCAATTCGCTCAAGCGGGAGAAGCCGGTCAGCGCGAAGACCTGATAGCGATCCGGGTGGCGAGCGATCACGTCCAGGGTGCTCAGCCCTACCGAGCCCGTAGCCCCCAGCACGGTTACCTGTTGCAGGCGGCTCACGAGGCAGTCATCCACAGCAGTACGGCGAAAATCGGGATGGCCGCTGTCAGGCTGTCGATACGATCCAGCACGCCGCCGTGACCCGGCAGCAGGTTGCTGCTGTCCTTGATCCCGGCCTGGCGCTTGAACATGCTTTCGGTCAGGTCACCGACCACCGAGATAAAGACGACGATGGCAGAGCCCAGCAGCGCCAGGAAGATTTCCTTCACCGACCAGTCACGTACCACACCCACCACCAGCGTGATCAGCAGGGTCAATGCCAGGCCGCCGTACACGCCCTCCCAGCTCTTGCCCGGGCTGACCGCCGGCGCCAGCTTGCGCTTGCCGAACGCACGACCCGAGAAGTAGGCGCCGATATCCGCGCCCCAGACAAGCACCATCACCGCCATGATCAGCCAGTTGCCCATCGGCGAATGCTTGATCAGTACCAGCCCTTGCCAGGCCGGCAGCAGGATCAACAGGCCAATGACCAGCTTGCAGGCCACACTGGACCAATGACTGCTGGTGCGCGGATAGGTCAGCACCAGGAACGTCGCCAGCGCCCACCACAAGACCGCCGCCCCCAGCACCCAGGGCGCGACGTCCGGCAGGATGTACATGAGAAACAGCAACAGCGCCACGATTGCGGCGTACACCACGCGTGGCAACTGTGCACTGAAGCCCGCCAGGCGCGCCCATTCCCAGGCGCCCAGGGTTACGACCAAGCCAATAAACAGCGCAAAGCCGGAACCATCGAGCAGGAAAAACCCACACAAGGCGATCGGCAACAGGATCAGTGCTGTGATGATTCGTTGTTTAAGCATTAAACCCGGGCTCCAGCTTCGATCTGCTCGCTCGTTTTACCGAAGCGACGCTGACGGGAAGCGAAATCGGCCAGCGCATTACGCATGGCATCGTGTTTGAAGTCCGGCCAGAACAGGTCGGAGAAGTACAGCTCGGTATAGGCCAGCTGCCACAGCAGGAAGTTGCTGATGCGGTGCTCGCCACCGGTGCGGATGCACAAGTCCGGCAACGGCAGGTCGCCGGTCACCAGGCAGGTCTGCAGCAGTTCGGGCGTGATGTCGTCCGGGCGCAGATGACCGGCTTGCACTTCGCGGGCCAGTCGCTGCGCGGCCTGGGCGATATCCCACTGGCCACCGTAGTTGGCTGCGATCTGCAGCACAAAACGGTTGGCCCCGGCGGTAATGGCCTCGGCTTCGCGCATGGCGGCCTGCAGTTCCGGGTGGAAACGCGAGCGATCGCCAATGATGCGCAGGCTGATGTTGTTGTCGTTGAGGCGCTTGGCCTCGCGACGCAGAGCCTTGAAGAACAGGTCCATCAAGGCACTGACTTCTTCGGCCGGGCGCTGCCAGTTCTCGCTGGAGAAGGCAAACAGGGTCAAGACTTCGACCTTGGCCTCGGCACACACCTCAATCACAGCCCGTACCGCATCGACACCCGCTTTATGCCCGGCAACACCCGGCATAAAGCGTTTCTTCGCCCAGCGATTATTCCCATCCATGATGATCGCGACATGGCGCGGCACCACAGAGGGTACAGTCTGCTTGGTCTTTTCCATGAAGGCGTCCTGACCCCTTATACGGCCATCAGGTCCTTTTCTTTCTCTTCCGTGGCCTTGGTGATCTGGGCCTCGGCGTCCTTGGTCAGCTTGTCGATATCGGCGACGGCGCGACGCTCTTCGTCTTCGCTGATTTCCTTGTCCTTGACCAGCTTCTTCAGGTCACCCAGGGCATCACGACGGATGTTGCGCACGGCTACGCGAGCATCTTCCGCGGCGCTGCGCGCCTGCTTGGTGAAGCCCTTGCGGGTTTCTTCGGTCAGGGCAGGCATGGAGATCAGCAGCAACTCGCCCAGGTTGGTCGGGTTGAGGTTCAGCCCAGCGCTCTGGATTGCCTTGTCGACGGCAGCGAGCATGTTGCGCTCGAACGCCACGACCTGCAGGGTGCGCGAGTCTTTCACAGTGACGTTGGCCACGCCGCTCAGCGGGGTGTCGGCGCCGTAGTAAGGCACCATCACGCTACCCAGGATGCTTGGGTGAGCCTTGCCGGTACGAATCTGGCCAAAAGCATGGCTCAGAGACTCCAGGGATTTCTGCATACGCGCTTGGGCGTCTTTCTTGATTTCGTTGATCATTGTTGGCCTTCCTCGATCAGAGTCCCTTCCGCGCCGCCGTGTACGATGTTCAGCAGGGCGCCGGGCTTGTTCATGTTAAATACGCGCAGCGGCATCTTGTGGTCGCGGCACAGGCAAATAGCCGTCAGGTCCATCACACCCAGCTTGCGATCCAGTACTTCATCGTAGGTCAGATGATCGAACTTCTCGGCATGCGGGTCTTTGAATGGATCTGCGGTGTAGACGCCGTCCACCTTGGTGGCCTTGAGCACTACGTCGGCATCGATCTCGATGGCGCGCAGGCAGGCAGCCGAGTCCGTGGTGAAGAACGGGTTGCCAGTACCAGCAGCGAAGATCACCACTTCTTTGGAGTTCAGGTGGCGCATGGCTTTGCGGCGATCATAGTGATCGGTCACGCCCACCATGGAAATAGCCGACATCACGATAGCCGAGATATTGGCACGCTCCAGGGCGTCACGCATCGCCAGGGCGTTCATCACAGTGGCCAGCATGCCCATGTGGTCGCCGGTGACCCGATCCATGCCGGCCGCACTCAGTGCCGCGCCGCGGAACAGGTTGCCGCCGCCAATCACCAGGCCGACCTGCACGCCGATGCCGACCAGTTGGCCGACTTCCAGCGCCATGCGATCGAGCACCTTGGGATCGATCCCGAACTCTTCCGAGCCCATCAGGGCCTCGCCGCTAAGCTTGAGTAGAATGCGTTTATAGCGAGCCTGATAACCACTGCCCTGCTGAGCCATTGCGAATCTCTCCTGCGGCGTATTTTTTAAAAAATTCTTGGCGAGCCGTTTACGGCTTGCGTTCACTCTAGCTGGACGCTGTCACAGCGCCATCGGAACACGGCTTTGTAAGCCAGTTCCGAGGGTAAGCCAAATAAAATCGGCCTGCCCATTTGAAAAGAGGCTGCGCGCGTGAGCGGGCAGCCTCTTTTGGGCGACAGTTGAAAACTGTCTTATTGCTTGGCGGCAGCCAGCTGGGCAGCAACTTCTTCAGCGAAGTTGTCGACCGGCTTCTCGATGCCTTCGCCTACTTTGAAGTAAGTGAAGGAAACAATTTCAGCACCGGCTTTCTTGGCCAGTTCGCCAACCTTGATTTCAGGGTTCTTGACGAACGCCTGCTCAACCAGGCTTGCTTCAGCCAGGAACTTGCTGATACGGCCCTTGACCATGTTCTCAACAATGTTTTCTGGCTTGCCTTTGATTTTTTCTTCGTTCAGCTGCAGGAACACAGCTTTTTCACGCTCGATCGCTTCGGCAGAAACTTCCGAAGGCAGCAGGAACTCAGGGTTGCTGGCAGCAACGTGCATAGCGATGTCTTTGGCCAGCTCAACGTCGCCGCCTTTCAGAACAACCGTTACACCGATTTTGTTGCCGTGCAGGTAACCACCGACAACATCACCTTCAACGCGAACCAGGCGACGGATGTTGACGTTTTCGCCAACCTTGCCGACCAGTACCAGGCGAGCAGCTTCTTGAGCTTCGATCAGAGGCTCAACGGTAGTCAGCTTGTCAGCGAATGCTTTTTCAACGCTGGCAGCAACGAATGCCTTGAAGTCATCCTGCAGAGCCAGGAAGTCGGTCTGCGAGTTCACTTCCAGCAGGACTGCGGATTTACCGTCTTCCTTCAGGGCGATAGCGCCTTCAGCAGCAACGTTACCGGCTTTCTTGGCGGCCTTGATGGCGCCCGAAGCACGCATGTCGTCGATGGCTTTTTCGATGTCGCCGCCGGCCTTGGTCAAGGCCTTTTTGCAATCCATCATGCCTTCGCCGGTACGCTCACGCAGTTCTTTAACCAACGCTGCAGTAATCTCTGCCATTTCAAAATCCTCTTGGATAGGTTTTCAACCATTCCACCCGATCAAACGGGCGATCAATTCTTCCCGAATCTCCGTTGTAGGCCGCTGCACGTTACAGTCGCTAGGTTGCGCTGCCACAAATGGGCGCCCACAAATGGTTTTCGAGGTGGCAAAAAGGGGGCCAAGCCCCCTTTTTGCTTACTGAGTCAACGCCAGGGCGTCAATTACTCAGCGGCTGCTACCGGAGCTTCTTCAACGAACTGCTCGGTACCGCCAGCAACGTGGTTGCGACCACGGATTACAGCATCAGCCATCGAACCCATGTACAGCTGGATAGCGCGGATTGCGTCATCGTTGCCTGGGATGATGTAGTCAACGCCTTCCGGGCTGCTGTTGGTATCGACTACGCCGATAACCGGGATGCCCAGCTTGTTGGCTTCGGTGATCGCGATGCGCTCGTGATCAACGTCGATAACGAACAGTGCGTCAGGCAGACCGCCCATGTCCTTGATACCACCCAGGGAACGATCGAGCTTTTCCAGGTCACGGGAGCGCATCAGCGCTTCTTTCTTGGTCAGCTTGGCGAAAGTACCGTCTTCGGCTTGCACTTCAAGGTCACGCAGACGCTTGATGGAAGCACGGATGGTTTTGAAGTTGGTCAGCATGCCGCCCAACCAGCGGTGATCGACGTACGGCGAACCGCAACGTGCTGCTTCTTCAGCAACGATCTTGCCAGCGGAACGCTTGGTGCCGACGAACAGAATCTTGTTTTTGCCCTGGGCCAGGCGCTCTACGAAAGTCAGCGCTTCGTTGAACATTGGCAGGGTTTTTTCAAGGTTGATAATGTGGATCTTGTTACGCGCGCCGAAAATGTACTTACCCATTTTCGGGTTCCAGTAACGGGTCTGGTGACCGAAGTGCACACCGGCCTTCAGCATATCGCGCATGTTGACTTGGGACATGATAGTTCCTTAATAAGTCGGGTTTGGCCTCCACGTATCCCAATGACCAACCAGCGGCAGCAAGGCCTCCGGCACCCAGGTCATCGTGTCGACACGTGTGTGGATTTAAGCTTTGCGGGGTATCCCCGGAAAGCGGCGCATTTTATACCACACGAAGGGCGAAAACGAAACCCGCAATCACATTTGCCGTGCGCGGCATTGGCGTAACCCTTTGAATAGAGCGAATTTAGCCCCATCTGATAGAGAGAAGCGATCATCAGAGGGTCATGATTTGACGCCATCGTCTGTTAGAATCGCGTTTTTTGGGGCTTGTGCGAGTTCTGCAACCTTTTGTCGCACACCCGTAAACCGTATTGATTTCAGCGCGTCGCGCTAGAGAGAGCCTGTATGACCGTTAGTTTGAAATCCGCCGAAGACATCGCCGGCATGCGCATCGCCGGCAAACTGGCTGCCGACGTGCTGGAAATGATTGCCGAGCACGTCAAGCCAGGCGTCACCACCGAAACGCTCAACCAGATCTGCCACGACTATATAGTCGACGTGCAAAAGGCCATCCCTGCGCCGCTGAACTACAAGGGCTTCCCCAAGTCGATCTGCACCTCGGTCAACCACGTGGTCTGCCACGGGATCCCGGGTGACAAGCCATTGAAGGAAGGCGACACCCTGAACATCGACGTCACCGTGATCAAGGATGGCTACTTCGGCGACACCAGCCGCATGTTCCACGTCGGCACGGTGCCAGTCTGGGCCGAGCGCCTGTCCCAGGTCACCCAGGAATGCATGTACAAGGCCATCGAAATCGTCAAGCCTGGCTGCCGCCTGGGCGACATCGGCGAAGTGATCCAGAAGCATGCTGAAAAGAACGGCTTCTCGGTGGTGCGCGAATTCTGCGGGCACGGCATCGGCACGGTCTTCCACGAGGAGCCGCAGATCCTGCACTACGGCCGTGCCGGCACCGGCATGGAACTCAAGGCCGGCATGACCTTCACCATCGAGCCGATGATCAACCAGGGCAAGGCCGACACCAAGGTGCTGGGCGACGGCTGGACCGCCATCACCAAGGACCGCAAGCTCTCGGCCCAGTGGGAACACACCCTGCTGGTCACCGAGACTGGCTACGAGATCTTCACCCTGCGCGCCGACGACACGATTCCTCGCGTTTCGGCGTAAGACAGCAGCCTTGGTTTTCCCCCATTGTGTTGTGACTGACTGTTAGATAGAAAGGAAAGCCGATCGATGCCCCAGGTGGATCCCGAACTCTTCGACCGTGGCCAGTTCCAGGCCGAACTGGCCCTGAAGGCGAGCCCTATCGCCGCTTTCAAGAAAGCTATCCGCCAGGCTCGCGAGGTGCTCGACGAGCGCTTTCGCAGCGGCCGGGACATCCGTCGGCTGATCGAGGACCGCGCCTGGTTCGTCGATAACATCCTGCAGAAGGCCTGGGAACAGTTCAGCTGGAGCGAAGACGCCGACATCGCCCTGGTGGCGGTCGGCGGCTACGGTCGCGGCGAACTGCACCCCTACTCCGACATCGACCTGCTGATCCTGCTGGACAGCGCCGATCATGAGATCTTTCGCGATTCCATCGAGCGTTTTCTGACGCTGCTGTGGGACATCGGCCTGGAAGTCGGCCAGAGCGTGCGTTCGGTGGACGAGTGCGCCGAAGAGGCCCGCGCCGACCTGACGGTGATCACCAACCTGATGGAAAGCCGCACCATCGCCGGCCCCGAGCGCCTGCGCCAGCGCATGCTCGAAGTCACCAGTACCGCACACATGTGGCCGAGCAAGGACTTCTTCCTGGCCAAGCGTGCCGAGCAGAAGGCCCGCCACCACAAGTACAACGACACCGAATACAACCTGGAACCCAACGTCAAAGGCTCGCCGGGCGGGCTGCGGGATATCCAGACGATTTTGTGGGTTGCCCGTCGCCAGTACGGCACCCTGAACCTGCGCGCCCTCGCGGGCGAAGGGTTCCTGGTCGAGAGCGAAAACGCCCTGTTGGCCTCGTCCCAGGAGTTTCTCTGGAAAGTGCGCTACGCCCTGCACATGCTCGCCGGGCGCGCCGAAGACCGCCTGCTGTTCGACCACCAGCGCTCCATCGCGACCCTGCTGGGGTTCGAAGGCGAGGACGCCAAGACCAGCATCGAAAGCTTCATGCAGCAGTATTACCGGGTGGTCATGAGCATCGCCCAACTCAGCGACCTGATCATCCAGCACTTCGAAGAAGTGATCCTGGCCCCTGAAGACGAAGCGCCGCCGCAGCCGATCAACTCGCGCTTCCAACTGCATGACGGCTATATCGAGGCGCGCAACGACAACGTGTTCCGCCGCACCCCGTTCGCCATGCTGGAAATCTTTGTGCTGATGGCCCAACAGCCGGAAATCAAAGGTGTGCGCGCCGACACCATTCGCCTGCTGCGAGAAAACCGTCACCTGATCGACGACGATTTTCGCCACGACATTCGCAACACCAGCCTGTTCATCGAGCTGTTCAAGTGCAAGATCGGCATCCACCGCAACCTGCGTCGGATGAACCGCTACGGCATTCTCGGGCGCTATCTGCCGGAATTCGGCTTTATCGTCGGGCAGATGCAGCACGACCTGTTCCACATCTATACGGTGGACGCCCACACCCTCAACCTGATCAAACACCTGCGCAAGTTGCAGTACACCCAGGTGTCAGAGAAATTCCCGCTGGCCAGTAAGCTGATGGCCAAGCTGCCCAAGCCGGAGCTGATCTACCTGGCCGGCCTGTACCACGACATCGGCAAAGGCCGGCATGGCGACCACTCGGAAATCGGTGCAGTGGATGCCGAGGCCTTCTGCCAGCGCCACCAGTTGCCGCTGTGGGACAGCCGCCTGATCGTCTGGCTGGTGCAGAACCACTTGGTGATGTCGACCACCGCCCAGCGCAAGGACTTGTCCGACCCGCAGGTGATCCATGATTTCGCGCAGATCGTCGGCGATGAAACCCGCCTCGATTATCTGTACGTGCTGACCGTCTCCGACATCAACGCCACCAACCCGACGCTGTGGAACTCCTGGCGCGCCAGCCTGTTGCGCCAGCTGTACACCGAGACCAAGCGCGCCCTGCGTCGCGGCCTGGAAAACCCGGTGGACCGCGAGGAGCAGATCCGCCGCACGCAAAGCGCAGCCCTGGATATCCTGGTGCGCGGCGGCAACGACCCGGACGACGTCGAACAACTGTGGTCGCAGCTGGGAGACGATTATTTCCTGCGCCATACCGCCGGCGATGTCGCCTGGCACACTGACGCGATCCTGCAGCAGCCTGCCGATGGCGGCCCGCTGGTGCTGATCAAGGAAACCACCCAACGCGAATTCGAAGGCGGCACGCAGATTTTCATCTACGCGCCCGACCAGCACGATTTCTTCGCCGTGACCGTGGCAGCGATGGACCAGCTCAACCTGAACATCCATGACGCCCGGGTCATCACCTCCAGCAGCCAGTTCACCCTCGACACCTATATCGTGCTCGACACCGACGGCGACTCGATTGGCGACAACCCGGCGCGCGTGAAAAAGATCCGCGAAGGCCTGACCGAAGCGCTGCGCAACCCGGATGACTACCCGACCATCATCCAGCGCCGCGTACCGCGCCAGCTCAAGCACTTTGCGTTCGCGCCCCAGGTCACCATTTCCAACGACGCCCAGCGCCCGGTGACGGTGCTGGAACTCAGCGCCCCGGACCGGCCAGGCCTGCTGGCGCGTATCGGCGGGATTTTCCTGGAGTTCGACCTGTCGTTGCAGAACGCCAAGATTGCGACCCTCGGCGAGCGCGTGGAAGACGTGTTCTTTATTACCGATGCCGATAACCAGCCGCTGTCCGACCCTGAGCTGTGCCGCCGCTTGCAGGAGGCCATCGTCCAGCAGCTGAGCGTGACCCAGGAACCCGGCGTCGAGCTGTCGCGCCTGACCATTTGATTATTTAACGTTGTAAACACGATCCCTGTGGGAGCTGGCTTGCCTGCGATACGGGCCGCTCGGTGTATCAGCTACACCGACGCGATGCCATCGCAGGCACGCCAGCTCCCACAGGGTCCGTGCCCACCGTGATTGAGGCCCTTATGAACAACGCCCTGAACCAGCTGCAGCCCTACCCGTTCGAGAAATTGCGCGCCCTGCTCGGCAGTGTCACGCCGAACCCGGACAAACGCCCGATCGCGCTGTCCATCGGCGAACCGAAGCACACGTCGCCGGCATTCGTCGCCGAAGCGCTGAGCAACAACCTCGACCAAATGGCGGTCTACCCCACCACCCTGGGCATCCCGGCCCTGCGCGAGGCCATCGGCACCTGGTGCGAACGCCGCTTCAACGTGCCCAAGGGCTGGCTCGATCCGGCGCGTAACATCCTGCCGGTCAATGGCACCCGTGAGGCTTTGTTCGCTTTCACCCAGACTGTGGTCAACCGCGGCGACGACGCGCTGGTCGTCAGCCCGAACCCGTTCTACCAGATCTACGAAGGCGCCGCGTTCCTGGCCGGGGCCAAGCCGCACTACCTGCCGTGCCTGGACGAAAATGGCTTCAACCCGGATTTCGATGCGGTCTCGCCCGATATCTGGAAACGCTGCCAGATCCTCTTCCTGTGCTCCCCAGGCAACCCGACCGGCGCCCTGATCCCGGTCGACACACTGAAAAAACTGATCGCCCTGGCCGACGAATACGACTTCGTGATCGCCGCCGACGAGTGCTACAGCGAGCTGTACTTCGACGAACAGACCCCGCCACCAGGCCTGCTCAGCGCCTGCGTGGCGCTGGGTCGCAAGGACTTCAAGCGTTGCGTGGTGTTCCACAGCCTGTCCAAGCGCTCCAACCTGCCAGGCCTGCGCTCGGGCTTCGTGGCCGGCGATGCCGAAATCCTCAAGGGTTTCCTGCTGTACCGCACTTACCACGGCTGCGCGATGCCCGTGCAAACCCAACTGGCGAGCATCGCCGCCTGGCAGGACGAAGCCCACGTGCAGGCCAACCGCGACCTGTATCGCGAGAAGTTCGACGCCGTGCTGGCAATCCTCAAGCCGGTGCTGGACGTACAGGCCCCGGACGGCGGGTTCTACCTGTGGCCGAATGTGAATGGCGACGATGCCGCCTTCTGCCGCGACCTGTTCGTGGAGGAACACGTGACCGTGGTGCCGGGTTCGTACCTGTCGCGGGAAGTCGACGGTTTCAACCCCGGCGCCGGGCGTGTGCGCCTGGCACTGGTCGCGCCATTGGCAGAGTGTGTGGAGGCGGCGGAGCGGATTCGCGACTTTATCCAGCGTCGCCGCTAAGCGTCCCGCAGGTCACTTCACCTGACCCAGGTTCGCCTCGCTCATATCCAGATCCGCCAACACTTCACGCAATACGTCATCACCAATCTGGTGATGACGGCTCAGGCTGTACAGCTCCAACCGCTGCGCACGCAGGGCCTTGAGGCGCAGTTTGCGCTCAAGCTGATCCATCTGCTGCGCCAGCGCCTGGGCTTCTGCCGAGTCGTTGAACACCTCCAGTTGATGACGATATTCCGACATCAGCCGCGCCTTCAGCTCGGTCGCCAGTGCGGCCTGGGCGGCGTCCGGGGTGCCGCTTTCGGCGGGTTCCTCTGTCTCCAGGGCATGAATTGCGGCCACCGCAGTCTTTTTCCAAGCTTCGCGTACCTCGTTGTGGCGCTTTTCATCCGGGCTTTTTTCGATGCCGCGCAACAGCAGCGGCAAAGCGATACAGGCGGCAATCAGCGACAGCAGGATCACGCCGGCCGCGATGAAGATCAGCAGGTCGCGCTCGGGAAAATCCTGGCCCGGCGCCAGCAACAATGGCACCGACATGACGCCGGCCAGGGTCACCGCACCGCGCACACCGCCGACGGTCAACAGCCAGCAGGAGCGTGCAGTGGGCACCAGGGTCAACTCACTTTTCCCACGCAGGCGGCGGAGCAAGCCCGACAGGCGCCAGATGCTTTGCACCCAGATAAAGCGCAACACCACCAGCACCAGGAAAATCGCGATCACGTCCAGGCAGCGATACAACAAGGTCGGCCACAGCGTCGGCTCATGGCTGACCACGGCCTTGATGATGTCCGGCAATTGCAGGCCCAACAGCAGGAAGATCAAGCCATTGAAGGCAAACTCCAGCAGCGACCAGACGCTGCGGTTGAGCAGGCGCGTGCTGGTCTGGCGCGGCAGCAGGTCGAGCCAGCTTTGCATCATGCCCGCGGCGACCGCCGACAGGATGCCCGAGGCGCCGAGGCGTTCAGCCAACACATAGGCGGCAAACGGCAGCAGCAACATGAACACCACGTGGGTCGCCGGGTCGTCCCAGCCCCGCGCGATCATCCAGGCGCGCAGGCGGCCGACCAGCCAGCTCAGCGCCACCCCGACTGCCAGGCCGCCCACCGCGACCAACACAAAGGTCAGGCTGGCATCGGCCAACGAGAACACGCCGGTCAACGCCGCCGCCAGGGCAAACTTGAAGGTCACCAGGCCCGAGGCATCATTCATCAGCGCCTCGCCCTGGAGCATATGCATCAAGGGAGTCGGCAAACGGTTCTGGGCAATCGCCGACACCGCCACGGCGTCCGTCGGCGACAGCACGGCGGCCAGGGCGAAGGCCACCGGCAACGGGATCGTCGGCAATAGCCAATGGATGAAGTAGCCAGCACCGACCACAGTGAACAGCACCAGCCCCACTGCCAGCGTCAGGATCGGCCCGCGCAGGCGCCACAATTCGCGCTTGGGCATGCGCCAGCCATCGGAGAACAGCAGCGGCGGCAGGAACAGAAACAGGAACAGCTCCGGGTCCAGCGCCACATGCAACCCCAGCGTAGGCCATGCCAGCAAGGCGCCGGCGGCAATCTGTACGAGGGGCAACGGCAATGGAATGATGCGCCCGACCAGGCGCGAAACGCTGACCAGCATCAGCAGGATAAGAACGGTGTAGGCGGTTTGCATAACGCGGGTTTCCCGGACAATCGACTTGCAACGACACCTATCAGGCAACAACTGGCCGTTGAAGTGCCATATTACCGGGCTATGTTACTCGCCTATGCTGCGCGCTGGCCTTTGCACAAAAGTCGCACGGTGCTGACGAGAGGCACCCAAACCCGCTGGCCGTGGCATAATCCGTGACCTTTCAGTTTCATTTGTCCAAAGGGGGGCAATTCCTTGACCGTTTCAAGCAAAACGTTGCACCTTTTCGGCATCAAAGCCTGCGACACCATGAAAAAGGCGCGCACGTGGCTCGATGAGCACGGCGTCAGTTATGAGTTCCACGACTACAAAACGGCCGGTATCGACCGCGAACACTTGACCCAATGGTGCAACGAGCACGGTTGGCAGGTGGTTTTGAACCGTGCGGGCACCACCTTTCGCAAACTCGAAGACGAACGCAAAGCCGATCTCGATCAGTCGAAAGCTATTGAACTGATGCTCGCACAACCCTCGATGATCAAGCGCCCGGTGCTTGATCTCGGTGACAGAACCCTGATTGGCTTCAAGCCAGATAGTTATTCGGCGGCCCTCAAGTAGGCCAGCCCTTTCATTTTTGTAGAGGTAACAGCATGTCCAATTCCCTGTTCAGCCTGGGCTTCGGCGTCGGCACTCAGAACCGCCAAGGTGCTTGGCTGGAAGTGTTTTACGCACAACCCTTGCTCAACCCATCGGCTGAAATCGTTGCCGCCATCGCGCCAATCCTCGGCTACAGCGAAGGCAACCAGGCGATCACCTTCACCGTGACCCAAGCCCTGCAACTGGCTGACGCACTGAAAAGCGTCGACGCTGCCCAGGCCGCGCTGCTGAGCCGCCTGGCAGAAAGCCACAACCCGCTGGTTGCCACCCTGCTGGCCGAAGACGCCGCACTGACCTCCACGCCTGAGGCCTACCTCAAGCTGCACCTGCTCTCGCATCGCCTGGTCAAGCCGCATGGCCTGAGCCTGGCCGGTGTGTTCCCGCAGCTGCCAAACGTAGCGTGGACCAGCCAGGGCGCCATCGACATCAACGAACTGGCCGAACGCCAACTGGAAGCGCGCCTGCGTGGCGAGCTGCTGGAAGTGTTCTCGGTGGACAAGTTCCCGAAAATGACCGACTACGTGGTACCGGCCGGCGTGCGTATCGCTGACGCCGCGCGTATCCGCCTGGGCGCCTACGTGGGCGAAGGCACCACGGTGATGCACGAAGGTTTCGTCAACTTCAACGCCGGCACCGAAGGCCCGGGCATGATCGAAGGCCGAGTTTCGGCGGGCGTGTTCGTCGGCAAGGGCTCGGACCTGGGCGGCGGTTGCTCCACCATGGGCACCCTGTCGGGCGGCGGCAACATTGTGATCAAGGTCGGCGAAGGCTGCCTGATCGGCGCCAACGCCGGTATCGGCATCCCGTTGGGTGACCGCAACACCGTGGAATCGGGCCTGTACGTCACCGCCGGGACCAAGGTCGCGCTGCTCGATGAGCAGAACCAACTGGTCAAGGTGGTCAAGGCTCGCGAGCTGGCCGGCCAGCCGGACCTGCTGTTCCGCCGCAACTCCGAGACCGGTGCCGTGGAGTGCAAAACCCACAAATCGGCCATCGAACTGAACGAAGCGCTGCACGCTCACAACTAAGCAGCCACTCGATGCCACTAGCGGGCCGCGCCTTCGGGTTGCGGCTCGCTTATACGAGTCTTGATCACCATGCTTGTGCCCTCCCCCTGGCGCGCCGATTTTCCGGCCATCGCCACCCTGCAACGGCAAGACCAGACCTACCTGGACAACGCCGCCACCACACAAAAACCCCAAGCCCTGTTGGATGCCATCAGCCATTACTACGCCAATGGCGCAGCCAATGTGCACCGTGCCCAACATTTGCCGGGTGCCCATGCGACCCAGGCCTTCGAGGACAGTCGCAGCAAGGTTGCGCAGTGGTTGAACGCAGGTGACAGCGGGCAAATCGTGTTTACCCATGGCGCTACCTCAGCGCTGAACCTCTTGGCGTATGGCCTCGAGCACTTATTCAATGCGGGCGATGAGCTGGTCATCAGCGCCCTGGAACATCACGCCAACCTGCTGCCCTGGCAGCAACTGGCCAAACGTCGCGCGCTCACGCTGGTGGTGTTGCCGCTGGACGCTGACGGCGTGATCGACCTGCATGCCGCTGCCGAGTTGATCGGCCCACGTACACGCCTGCTGGCGGTGAGCCAGCTGTCCAACGTGCTCGGTACCTGGCAGCCGCTGGAGCCATTGCTGGCACTGGCCAAGGCCCATGGCGCGCTGACGGTCGTCGATGGCGCGCAAGGCATCGTCCACGGACGCCACGATGTGCAGGCCCTGGGCTGCGACTTTTATGTATTTTCCAGCCACAAACTGTACGGCCCGGACGGCGTCGGTGTGCTGTTTGGCCGCAATGAAGCCCTGCATCACCTGCGCCACTGGCAGTTCGGCGGCGAGATGGTGCAGCAGGCCGATTATCACAGCGCCAGCTTTCGCCCCGCGCCGCTGGGCTTCGAGGCCGGAACGCCGCCGATTGCCAGTGTGATCGGCCTGGGTGCCAGCCTGGATTACCTGAGCTCACTGGACGAGCAGGCAGTGACCGCCCATGAAGCGGCACTGCATGACTACCTGCTGCGCGGGCTGCAGGCACGCAATGGCGTGCGTGTGCTGGGTGCGCCGCAGGTGGCGCTGGTGAGTTTCGTGGTCGAGGGTGTGCACAACGCCGACCTTGCGCACCTGCTGACCGAGCAAGGCATTGCCGTTCGCGCCGGCCATCATTGCGCGATGCCGCTGCTCAAGGCACTGCATTTGTCCGGTGCCATTCGTGTGTCCCTGGCACTGTACAACGACTCCGATGACCTGGAACGCTTCTTTGAAGCGCTCGACCAGGCGCTGGATATGCTGCGATGAGCCTGCCGTTGGATGCGGTGGCCGCGCTGGAAGCCTTCCAGGCGGTCGGCAGTTGGGAGCAGCGCGCGCGGATGCTGATGCAATGGGGCGAGCGCCTGCCGCCATTGGCGGATGAGGACAAGGTCGACGCCAACCTGGTGCAGGGCTGTGAAAGCCTGGTGTGGTTGGTGGGACGTTTAGAGGACGGCCACTGGCAGTTTGCTGCCAGCAGCGATGCGCGGATGATTCGTGGGTTGGTAGCGTTGCTGCTGGCACGGGTCAATGGGTTGTCGGCCGCCGAATTGCAGGCCGTCGACTTGCCTGATTGGTTCGCACAACTGGGCCTGTCACGGCAGCTGTCGCCGTCGCGCAGCAATGGCCTGAATGCTGTCTTGCAGCGCATGCGCGAATTAAGCAGTACACAAAACTAAACGTGGGCTGGCTTGCCTGCGAAAGCAGTGTGTCAGGCACCTGATGCATCAACTGACACACTGCCTTCGCGGGCAAGCCAGATCCCACAGGAATTGAGGTGTGGCTCAGGCAACCAGGCAGATGGAGATCACATGTGGGAGCTGGCTTGCCTGCGATGCAGGCACCTCGGTCTATCAGTCAGACCGCGGTGAGGCTACCGCAGGCAAGCCAGCTCCGACCTTTTAAGCACGTACTGAGCAGTGAGATTCACTCAGGCTTGACCCGCTCCGACGGCCTGCGCACGCCGGCTACGATCTTGTCCACGGCCTTGGTCGCCGCCACCATGCCAAACGTGGCCGTGACCATCATCACCGCGCCAAACCCACCCGCGCAGTCCAGTTTCACCCCGTCCCCGACAAAACTCTTCTGCAAACAAATGCTGCCGTCCGGCTTGGGATAGCGCAGCTGCTCGGTGGAAAACACGCACGGCACGCTGTAATGGCGGGTCACGGTGCGGGAAAAGCCGTAATCGCGGCGCAAGGTGGAACGCACTTTCGAGGCCAGCGGGTCGTTGAAGGTACGGTTCAGGTCACAGACCTGGATCAACGTCGGGTCGATCTGCCCGCCCGCGCCGCCGGTGGTGATGATCTGGATCTTGCGGCGCTTGCACCAGGCGATCAGCGCGGCCTTGGCGTTGACGGCGTCGATGCAGTCGATCACGCAATCGATGGTCGGCGTGATGTATTCGGCCATGGTGTCGCGGGTCACGAAGTCGGCCACCGCGTGCACCGTGCAATCCGGATTGATGCCGCGCAGGCGCTCGGCCATCACTTCGACCTTGGGCTTGCCCACGGTGCTGTCCAGGGCGTGCAACTGGCGATTGCTGTTGCTGACGCAGACATCGTCCAGGTCAAACAGCGAAATCTCGCCCACCCCGCAGCGGGCGATGGCTTCGGCCGCCCAGGAACCCACGCCGCCAACGCCGACGATTGCCACATGGGCCGCTTTCAAGCGTTCCAGGCCTTCAATGCCATACAAGCGGGCGACGCCTGCAAACCGCGGATCTTCTGTACTCATGACCATTACCCCAAAAACCGGCGCGCATTATGGGCTACGCAGCGGCAAGTTTTAAGCTACAAGTTACAAGTAAAGAACTTAGGTGGTCTTTCGCTGACTAACGTCCGGCTTTTCTCTGTCTGCTATACGCTCAGGGAAGCGCCGGTGTAGGATGCGCGCCGTTCGGCGTAGGCCGACACCTCTTTTCGTTCCACACCCTTTGGAACCCGAAATAGCCATGTCATCGCGTAAATTTGGACTCAACCTGGTGGTGGTGCTGGCAATTGCCGCGCTGTTCACCGGCTTCTGGGCGCTGATCAACCGCCCGGTCACCACCCCTAACTGGCCTGAGCAGATCTCCGGTTTCTCCTACTCGCCGTTCCAGCAAGGCCAGTACCCGCAGAAAGACCAGTACCCGACCGACGACCAGATGCGCCAGGATCTGGCGATCATGAGCAAGCTGACGGACAACATCCGTACCTACTCGGTCGACGGTACGCTGGGGGACATCCCCAAGCTCGCCGAAGAATTCGGCCTGCGCGTGACGCTGGGGATCTGGATCAGCCCGGACCTGGAGCGCAACGAGCGTGAAATCCAGCGCGCCATCGAGATCGCTAACAGCTCGCGCAGCGTTGTGCGGGTAGTCGTCGGTAACGAAGCGTTGTTCCGTGAAGAAATCACCCCCGAAGCGCTGATCGTGCTGCTGGACCGCGTGCGCGCCGCCGTGAAAGTGCCGGTGACCACCTCCGAGCAATGGCACATCTGGGAACATAACCCGCAACTGGCGAAGCACGTCGACTTGATCGCCGCGCACATCCTGCCGTACTGGGAACATATTCCGGTCGACCAGGCGGGCCAGTTCGTACTCGACCGTGCCAGGGACCTGAAGAAGACCTTCCCGAAAAAGCCGCTGCTGCTGTCGGAGGTTGGCTGGCCGAGCAACGGGCGCATGCGCGGTGGTGCTGACGCCTCGCCGGCGGACCAGGCAATTTACCTGCGCAAGCTGGTCAATACGCTAAACCGCCAGGGCTACAACTACTTCGTGATCGAGGCTTTCGATCAGCCGTGGAAAGCCAGCGATGAAGGTTCGGTGGGCGCCTACTGGGGCGTGTACAACGCCGCGCGCCAGCAGAAATTCAACTTCGAAGGCCCGGTGGTCGCCATCCCGCAGTGGCGCGTGCTGGCCATCGGTTCGGTGGTGCTTGCGCTGCTGTCCCTGACCCTGCTGATGATCGACGGCTCGGCCTTGCGCCAGCGTGGCCGCACCTTCCTGACCTTTATCGCGTTCCTGTGCGGGTCGGTGCTGGTATGGATCGGCTACGACTACAGCCAGCAATACAGCACCTGGTTCAGCCTGACGGTCGGATTCCTGTTGGCGCTCGGTGCGCTGGGCGTATTCATCGTGTTGCTGACCGAAGCCCACGAATTGGCCGAAGCGGTCTGGACTCACAAGCGCCGGCGTGAATTCCTGCCGGTTGAAGGGGATTCGGACTACCGCCCGAAAGTGTCGATCCACGTGCCGTGCTACAACGAGCCGCCAGAGATGGTCAAACAGACCCTCGACGCCCTGGCCGCGCTCGATTACCCGGACTACGAAGTCCTGATCATCGACAACAACACCAAGGACCCGGCAGTGTGGGAGCCGGTGCGCGACTACTGCGCAACCCTGGGCCCGCGCTTCAAGTTCTTCCACGTCGCGCCCCTGGCCGGTTTCAAGGGCGGCGCGCTGAACTACCTGATCCCGCACACCGCCAAGGATGCCGAAGTGATCGCGGTGATCGACTCGGACTACTGCGTGTCGCCGAACTGGCTCAAGCACATGGTGCCGCACTTCGCCGACCCGAAAATCGCGGTCGTGCAATCGCCGCAGGACTACCGCGACCAGAACGAAAGCACCTTCAAGAAGCTCTGCTACGCCGAATACAAAGGCTTCTTCCATATCGGCATGGTCACCCGCAACGACCGTGACGCGATCATCCAGCACGGCACCATGACCATGACCCGCCGCTCGGTGCTCGAGGAACTCGGCTGGGCCGACTGGTGCATCTGTGAAGATGCCGAACTCGGTCTGCGTGTGTTCGAGAAAGGCCTGTCGGCGGCGTACTACCACGACAGCTACGGCAAGGGCCTGATGCCGGATACCTTTATCGACTTCAAGAAACAGCGTTTCCGCTGGGCCTACGGTGCGATTCAGATCATCAAGCGGCACACCGCCAGCCTGTTGCGCGGCAAGGACACCGAGCTGACCCGTGGCCAGCGCTATCACTTCCTCGCAGGCTGGCTGCCGTGGGTGGCGGATGGCATGAACATCTTCTTCACCGTCGGCGCGCTGTTGTGGTCGGCGGCGATGATCATCGTGCCAACCCGGGTCGACCCGCCGCTGCTGATTTTCGCGATCCCGCCGTTGGCGCTGTTCGTGTTCAAGGTCGGCAAGATCATCTTCCTCTACCGCCGTGCGGTGGGCGTGAACTTGAAAGATGCGTTCTGCGCGGCCCTCGCCGGGCTGGCGTTGTCCCATACCATCGCCAAAGCGGTGCTGTACGGCTTCTTCACCACCAGCATTCCGTTCTTTCGTACACCGAAAAACGCGGATAACCACGGCTTCTGGGTAGCGATTTCCGAAGCCCGCGAAGAAATGTTCATCATGCTGCTGTTGTGGGGCGCGGCGCTGGGCATCTACCTGGTGCAGGGCCTGCCGAGCAATGACATGCGCTTCTGGGTGGTCATGCTGCTGGTGCAGTCGCTGCCCTATGTAGCGGCGTTGATCATGGCGTTCCTCTCGTCGCTGCCCAAACCGGCACCGACGGTTGAGCCGGCAACGGCGGAGTAAAAACTCGCGCAATGCACTAAACGGCGGCCTCTGGCCGCCGTTTTGCTATAAGATAACGGCCGTTTTGTGAGACTTGGCCTGGCCCAATTCCCTGTGGGGGCTGGCTTGCCGGCGATGCAGACGCCGCGGTCTGCCAGGCACGCCGCAGCGATGCTATCGCCGGCAAGCCAGCTCCCACATTGGAAGGGTGCCATCCAGGCTCTGAATCCCACTTACGTCCTGCGCCCACGACACGCTTTCCGGAGTTTCCCCATGACGGCCCATGCCGACCTTTCGCCGACCCTTCAACTTGCCATCGACTTGATCCGTCGTCCCTCGGTGACGCCGATCGACGCCGACTGCCAGAAGCTGATGATGCAGCGCCTGGGCGACGCCGGTTTTGCACTGGAACCGATGCGCATCGAGGACGTGGACAACTTCTGGGCCACCCATGGCAAGCATGATGGCCCGGTGCTGTGCTTCGCCGGCCACACCGACGTGGTGCCGACCGGCCCGGTGCAAGCCTGGCAGAACGACCCGTTCGACGCGCTGATCGACGACAACGGCATGCTCTGCGGGCGTGGCGCAGCGGACATGAAAGGCAGCCTGGCCGCCATGCTGGTGGCCTCCGAGCGTTTTGTCGCTGACTACCCGGACCACAAGGGCTCGGTCGCCTTCCTGATCACCAGCGATGAAGAAGGCCCGGCGCACCACGGCACCAAGGCCGTGATCGAACGCCTGGCCGCGCGCAAGGAGCGCCTGGACTGGTGCATCGTCGGCGAACCGTCGAGCACCGCGTTGGTGGGCGACGTGGTCAAGAATGGCCGTCGTGGCTCCCTCGGTGCCACCCTCACCGTGCGCGGCGTGCAGGGCCACGTGGCCTATCCGCACCTGGCGAAGAACCCGATCCACCTGGCGGCCCCGGCCCTGGCGGAACTCGCCGCCGAGCATTGGGACGATGGCAACGCCTTCTTCCCGCCGACCAGCTTCCAGATTTCCAACCTCAATTCCGGTACCGGCGCGACCAACGTGATCCCTGGCGACCTGACGGCGGTGTTCAACTTCCGTTTCTCCACCGAATCCACGGTAGAAGGCCTGCAGCAACGCGTCGCGGCCATTCTCGACAAGCATGATCTGGACTGGCACGTGGAATGGGCGCTGTCGGGCCTGCCGTTCCTGACCGAACCGGGCGCGTTGCTGGATGCCGTATCGGCCAGCATCAAGGCGATCACCGGTCGTGAAACCAAGGCCTCCACCAGTGGCGGCACCTCCGATGGGCGCTTCATCGCGACCCTCGGCACCCAGGTGGTCGAGCTGGGCCCGGTGAACGCGACGATCCACCAGGTCAACGAACGCATCCTGGCCAGCGATCTCGATGTGCTGACCGAAATCTACTACCAGACCCTGATCAAGTTGCTCGCCTGATGCTCGCCTGCCCCATTTGCAGCGCACCGCTCAACGCGGTGGACAACGGCGTGGCGTGCCCGGCCGGGCATCGTTTCGACCGTGCCCGCCAGGGTTACCTGAACCTGTTGCCGGTGCAGCACAAGAACAGCCGCGACCCGGGCGATAACCTCGCGATGGTCGAGGCGCGCCGCGATTTCCTCAACGCCGGGCACTACGCCCCAGTGGCCAGGCGCCTGGCCGAACTGGCTCGCGAACGTGCACCGCAGCGCTGGGTGGACATCGGCTGCGGCGAGGGTTACTACACCGCGCAAATCGCCGATGCCCTGCCCCATGCCGACGGCTATGCCCTGGATATCTCCAAGGAAGCGGTCAAGCGCGCCTGCAAGCGCAACCCGGCACTGACCTGGTTGATCGCCAGCATGGCCCGCGTGCCCTTGGCCGATGCCAGTTGCCAGTTTATCGCCAGCGTATTCAGCCCTCTGGACTGGCAGGAGGCCAAACGCCTGCTCAGCCCAGGCGGTGGCTTGATGAAGGTTGGCCCTACCGCCGGCCACCTGATGGAGTTGCGCGAGCGTTTGTACGACGAAGTACGCGAGTACACCGACGACAAGCACCTGGCCCTGGTGCCGGAGGGCATGAGCCTGGCGCACACTGAAACGCTGTCGTTCACCCTGAGCCTGGCCGAGCCCAAGGACCGCGCCAACCTGCTGGCCATGACGCCCCACGGCTGGCGTGCGAGTGCCGAGCGCCGTGCCGAGGTGATCGAAGCGGTCGAGCCGCTGCAGGTCACGGTGTCGATGCGCTACGATTATTTCGTGCTTCAATAACCGACTTTTCCGCGAATGGATTTTCGAATCCCGCAACGAGGAACATCCATGCGCCAACCCGATATCGAGATTTACCTGAAGGACGCTGACGTCGACCACAAGGCCATCGCCGCCTGGCTGGGCGCCGCCCTGGGGCCTTGCACCGACTGGGTCCAAAAGGGCCAGACCTACAAGTGCACGGCCGGCAGCGTGCCGGTTACCTGGCTGCCGAAAGCCGTAGGCAAGTGGAACAGCCTGTACCTGGAAAGTGACCAGACCCCGTGGGAAGACGACATCGCCTGCGCCCGCGCCGCGTTTGCCGCGCTGAACGTCGAAGTGCGTTGCGCACCGGGTACGTGGGTAGAAGAAGAAGGTGAGGAAAGTGCCGACACCTGGATTCGCATCAGCGCGGACGGTGAAGAGCAGATCACCTGGAAAACCGCATAAAGTCAGGCTAACAAGGCCTCAATGTGCAAACCCAATCAAATGTGGGAGCTGGCTTGCCTGCGATGGGCCCACCTCGGTCATTCAGCCAAACCGCGACGATGCTATCGCGGGCAAGCCCGGCTCCCACATTCGACCGGGTTCCCACATTTAAAGGTGTGTTGTGCCTATCGGGTTACAGCCCCACCACATCCTCCGCCTGCAACCCCTTCTCGCCGGTCACCACGGCGTACTCCACCTGCTGGCCTTCAGCCAACGAACGGTGGCCTTCACCGCGAATGGCGCGGTAGTGCACAAACACATCCTTGCCGTCTTCGCGTTGAATAAAGCCATAGCCCTTTGCATCGTTGAACCACTTCACATTACCGGTTTCGCGCGTTGCCATCTGTTTTGCTCCCACATGCTTTTTTATTGTTGAGTCGCTCACTGGAACTGCCGAGTATATGACAGGCTCAAAAACGATCAACTCAAGTTTACATCGCTGCTTTTTTGCCGATTTTCGGCGAATACGGCACACTACTCGCCCGAGCGCCTGCTCGGTTTTTTCCACTTGAAGCAGCTCGCCTATGACCCGCTCCCCGTTCCGCCGTCTGGTGTTTGGCACCTTGCGCCGACTGTTGTACCTCTGGGTTCGCTCGGAGACGATCAACCAGTCGTCCCTTACCCTTAACCTGGACCGCAGCCGGCCGGTGTTCTACGTCCTGCAATCGCCCTCCCTCAGCGAACTGGCCGTGGTCGATGCCGAGTGCACCAAGGCCGGCCTGCCGCGCCCGGTGCTGCCGGTGTCGGTGGGGCCACTGATGGAGCCCGCCGCATTCTTCTACCTCACGCCGGAACCAGACTGGCTCGGCCGCCAGGACAAGCGCGGTGCGCCGCCGACCCTGACCCGCCTGGTCAACACCCTGACCGAGCACGCCGAAGAGAATGCACAAATCATTCCGGTCAGCGTGTTCTGGGGGCAGTCCCCCGAGAGCGAGTCCAGCCCATGGAAGCTGCTGTTCGCCGACAGCTGGGCGGTCACCGGGCGTCTGCGCCGGCTGTTGAGCATCCTGATCCTCGGTCGCAAGACCCGTGTGCAATTCTCTGCGCCTATCAACCTGCGTGAATTGATCGAGCACAATAAAGGGCACGAACGCACCGTGCGCATGGCCCAGCGCATCCTGCGTGTGCACTTTCGTAACCTGAAGACTGCGGTGATCGGCCCCGACCTGTCCCACCGCCGCAACCTGGTAAAGGGCCTGGTGAACATGCCGCTGGTACGCCAGGCCATTGCCGACGAGGCCGAGCGCGAAAAGATCAGCCCGGAAAAAGCCAAGGCCCAGGCCCTGCGCTACGGCAACGAGATCGCCTCGGACTACACCTACACCGCGATCCGCTTCCTCGAAGTGGTGCTGAGCTGGTTCTGGAACAAGATCTACGACGGCATCAAGGTCAATAACATCGAAGGTGTGCAAAAGGTTGCCCAGGGCTACGAGGTGATCTACGTGCCCTGCCACCGCAGCCATATCGACTACCTGCTGCTCTCGTACTTGCTGTTCAAGAACGGCCTGACGCCGCCGCATATCGCCGCCGGGATCAACCTCAACATGCCGGTGATCGGCAGCCTGTTGCGCCGTGGCGGTGCGTTTTTCATGCGCCGCACCTTCAAGGGCAACCCGCTGTACACCTCGGTGTTCAACGAATACCTGCACACCCTGTTCACCAAAGGCTTCCCGGTGGAGTACTTCGTCGAGGGCGGGCGCTCGCGCACCGGGCGCATGCTGCAGCCGAAGACCGGGATGCTGGCGATCACCCTGCGCAGCTTCCTGCGCTCTTCGCGCATGCCCATCGTGTTCGTGCCGGTGTACATCGGCTACGAGCGCGTGCTCGAAGGCCGCACCTACCTCGGCGAGCTGCGGGGCGCGAGCAAGAAGAAAGAGTCGATCTTCGATATTTTCAAAGTGGTCGGCGCACTCAAGCAGCGCTTCGGCCAGGTGGCGGTCAACTTTGGCGAGCCGATCAAGCTGGCGGAATTTCTCGACGCCGAACAACCGGATTGGCGTGCCCAGGAACTGGGCCCGACCTACAAGCCGGCCTGGCTCAACGAAACCACCAACCGCCTCGGCGAGCAGGTGGCCCGCCATCTTAACGAAGCGGCAGCCGTGAACCCGGTGAACCTGGTAGCCCTGGCGCTGCTGTCCACCACGCGCCTGGCCCTGGATGAACAGGCCATGGCCCGCCAGCTCGACCTGTACCTGGCGCTGCTGCGCCGCGTGCCGTATTCGCCGCACACCACCCTGCCCGAAGGCGATGGCCTGGCGCTGATCAAGCACGTCAAGGACATGGACCTGCTGTCGGAACAGAGCGACGCCCTCGGCAAGATTCTGTATCTGGACGAGCAGAATGCCGTCCTGATGACCTACTACCGCAACAACGTGCTGCACATCTTCGCCCTGCCGGCGCTGCTGGCGAGCTTCTTCCAGAGCAGTTCGCGGATGAGCCGCGAGCAGATCCTGCGCTACACCCACGCACTCTACCCGTACCTGCAATCGGAACTGTTTATCCGCTGGTCGCTGGAAGAATTGGACAGCGTGATCGACCAATGGCTGGAGGCGTTTGTCGAACAGGGCCTGCTGCGTTTCGAGAACAACGTGTACCTGCGCCCGGCGCCCAGTTCGCGGCACTTCGTGCTGCTGACACTGCTGTCCAAGAGCATCGCCCAGACCCTGCAACGCTTCTACATGGCGATATCGCTGTTGCTCAACAGCGGCCAGAACAGCATCAGCGCCGAAGAGCTGGAAGACCTGTGCACGATCATGGCCCAGCGCCTGTCGATCCTGCATGGCCTCAACGCCCCGGAATTCTTCGACAAGAGCCTTTTCCGACATTTCATCCAGACCTTGCTGGAGCAAGATGTGCTGCGCCGCGACGAAGCCGGCAAGTTGAGCTACCACGACCTGCTCGGCGAACTCGCCGAAGGCGCCGCCAAGCGCGTGTTGCCGGCGGACATTCGCCTGTCGATCCGCCAGGTGGCCTTGCATCGTGTGGACGGTGCAGCTGAGGCGCCTGTCGAAACCGAAGAAAGCCGCTAGATTGAATAAGGCGCCGATTAGATGCCGGCGCCGTTGAAAAGGAGCTGTACCATGAAAAAGATCATCCTCCTGGGCCTCACCGCCTTGCTCGGAGCCTGCCAATCCATGAGCCCGACACCCAAGGCCAACCTCGATGGCGAAGTGTTCTACCTGCAGCGCATTGCCCTGCCGCCCGCCGCCACCTTGAGCGTCAGCCTGCAGGACGTGTCCCTGGCGGACGCGCCCGCGGTGGTCCTGGCCGAGCAGAAAGGCCCGGTCAAAGGCCAGGTGCCGCTGCCGTTTCACCTCAGCTACGACCCGGCCCAGGTCAAGACGGGCCACAGTTATGCGGTGAGTGCTCGCATCGAACTGGATGGCAAGCTACTGTTTATCACCACCGAACGGCACGCTGTGCAGCTCAACGGCCAGGATCCACAGCCGCTGCGCCTGCGGGTTGATGCGGTCGCTCAGTGAATTCATCGAACACTTGATTTACGCACATAAGGAAGCGCCCATGCTCCGTAATTCCCTTCGCCTCACTGCCCTGTGCGCCGGCCTGCTGTTCGGCGCCAACGCCATGGCCTTGAACCTTGGCAGCCTGTCCCAGGGCGACGCCACCGGCGGCCTCAAGGACGCACTGACCCAGGGCGCACAGATCGCCGTGAAACAACTGGGCGTGCCCGGCGGTTTCAGCAACAACCCTGAAGTGAAGATCGGTCTGCCAGGCAAGCTCGGCAAAGTCGCCGACAAGTTGAAAATGTTCGGTATGGGCGACCAGGTCACCCAGCTGGAAACCAGCATGAACAAGGCCGCCGAAACCGCCGTGACCCAGGCCCAGCCGATCCTGGTCAATGCCGTGAAAAACATGAGCGTGACCGACGCCAAGGGCATTCTCACCGGCGGCCAGGACTCGGCCACTCAGTACCTGAACAAAAGCAGCCGCGAAGAAATCCGCGCCAAGTTCCTGCCGATCGTCAAGGCCGCCACCGACAAGGTCGGCGTGGCCCAGCAGTACAACGCCCTGGCCGGCAAGGCCGCAGCCTTTGGCGCCGTGGATGCCAAGAGCGCCAACGTCGAGAACTACGTGACCGAGCAGGCACTGGACGGTTTGTTCAAGATGATTGCGCAGCAGGAAGAGACGATTCGCAAGAACCCGGCCGCTGCGGCGACCAGCCTGGCGAAGAAGGTGTTTGGCGCGTTGTAATTCCAGATCGCCCGTTGGGTGCCCCCCCCTCACAACGCCAGGATCGTTCATCACGATGCCTGGCGTTTTTATGTCAGCGGCTCAATAAAACAGCGAGTCAGCCAGTCGCCCTATCATGAGCGTGGCAAAACAGCAGATGGCCACAGAGGTCGCACGATTGATCTTCAAGGGCGTCAGCCAGGTCTTGCGAATACCCTCGAATTGACCGCCGAGCATTATCCAGGCCGACCCCACGGGTATCACTACCAGCGCCAGCGTAGTCATGAAGAGCGCGTAGTCCGCCAGCGCGGTAAAGGTGTGCGCTGGAGCGATGAAGGAAACGATCAACAGGCCCTTGGGATTCATCACTGTCAGCCAGAAGAAATAAAGCCCGGAGAATCGATCCTTGCCTGGGGTGATGGTTTCGCCCTTGCGTTGCCATAGCTGGTAGGAAACGTACAGCAAGTAACAGGCCGCAGCCATTTGCGTAGCCTTCAATGCCCAAGGCGAATACGCGGCCAGATAAACCAGCGCAACGCCCCACAGGGAGACTTGCAGCACGTAGGCCAAGCACTCGACGAAGGCCAGTTTCCACGACGTCCGAAAACCAAGCAGCATGCCCGCGCGCAGCAGCAGGGTGTTTGTCGGCCCGGGCACAGCCAGGAGCAGCACCAGCGCCGAAACGGTACCCAGCATGAAATTATCCTAAGTCGGTCATGATCGATGGTCTTTGCGCCGATGGCTGTTACGGCTGCCAACCTGGCGAACAAAGTGTTGGGGGCGTTGTATCACAGAGGCGGTTATTTATCGTGAAAAAAGCAAACGCCCCGTGGTGTTCGGGGCTCTTGCAATTGCAGAGTGCGAAAAGACGCACGCAGACAATCAAAGCATTCAGCGGCTGATGAGGGTGTTTGTGTTGGTGTTCTGGATCGAGATACTGCTTGTGGGTTGCGCAGGCCAGTTAATCGATCTGTTTTCCATGTTCGATACTCTTTCTTCCAGCCGGTTTTGCCTATGCTGATGTGAGTCACAACCGTGGCTCGCTTGCGGTAGCTGGCCACCCAACATTTGACCCACCATCATATACAAATTGCCAATCATCTGATTTCCGCCTCTATGAATGTCATGGAAACTTTATCTTCGCGATCAAACCGACCGAATAAAGTACCTGCCTGACAGGTAACCTTGTGTGGCACGCGTGAGAAAAAGGTTCCCAATCAGCGCGCCAAGTCACTCTCAGGCCTACACGACATCCTTCCTCACCCGGAACCACGCCGCGTACAGCGCCGGCAAGAACAGCAACGTCAATGCCGTCGCCACAATCAGCCCGCCCATGATCGCCACGGCCATCGGCCCGAAGAACACACTGCGTGACAGCGGGATCATCGCCAGTACCGCCGCCAGGGCCGTGAGCACAATCGGGCGGAAACGTCGCACGGTGGCTTCTATGATCGCCTGCCACGGCGCCAGCCCGGCCTTGATGTCCTGTTCGATCTGGTCCACCAGGATCACCGAGTTACGCATGATCATCCCCGACAACGCGATGGTGCCCAGCATGGCCACGAACCCGAAAGGCTGGCGGAACACTAGCAGGAACAGCGTCACACCGATCAATCCCAGAGGCGCTGTAAGAAACACCATCGCCGTGCGTGAGAAACTGCGCAGCTGTAGCATCAGCAAGGTCAGCACCACCACGATGAACAGCGGCACGCCAGCCTTCACCGAGTTCTGCCCGCGGGTAGAGTCTTCAACGGTACCGCCGACTTCCAGCAAGTAGCCATCCGGCAGTTCGGCGCGCACCTCTTCAAGGGTCGGCAGGATCTGCTGGACCAGCGTCGCCGGCTGTTCCTTGCCGTAGATATCAGCGCGCACGGTCACCGTCGGCAGACGGTTGCGGTGCCAGATGATGCCCTCCTCAAAGCCGTACTCAAGGGTCGCAATCTGCGACAGCGCCACGCTTTTGCCGTTGTCGGTCGGCACGGCGAGGCTCGGCAGCAGCGACAACTCGGTGCGCTCATGCACGGTGCCGCGCAGGAGGATTTCGATCAGCTCGTTGTCTTCGCGGAACTGGCTGACGCTGGAACCGGTGAGTGAACTCTGGAGGAATTTCGACAGGTTGGCGGTGCTCACACCGAGGGCGCGGGCGCGGTCCTGGTCGATATTGAGGTAGACGATTTTGCTCGGTTCTTCCCAGTCCAGGTGCACATTGACCACGTGGGTATTTTCGCGCACCTTGGCCGCCACTTTGCGTGCGAGGGCGCGGACTTCTTCGATGTGTTCACCGGTCACGCGAAACTGCACCGGGTAGCCCACAGGCGGGCCGTTTTCCAGGCGCGTGACACGTGAGCGCAGCTCGGGAAATTGTTCGTTGAGGGTTTCGATCAGCCAGGTGCGCAGGCTTTCGCGCTCCTCGATGGTCTTGGCCAGCACCACGAACTGCGCAAAGCTGGCCGCCGGCAGTTGCTGGTCCAACGGCAGATAGAAACGCGGCGAGCCGGTACCGACGTAGGCCACATAGTTATCGATGCCGGCATGTTCCTTGAGCAGGGCTTCCAGGCGCTTGACCTGATCGGCGGTGTTGCTCAGGGAGGTGCCTTCGGCCAGTTTCAAGTCGACCATCAGCTCCAGGCGGCCCGAGGCCGGGAAGAACTGCTGTGGGACAAAACGGAACAGTGCCACCGAGCCGATAAACAGTAGCAGCGTCAGGACGATCACGGTTTTACGCCGGCGCACGCACCATTCCACCAAACGTCTTACGCGCTGATAGAAAGGCGTTCCGTAGGGATCCGGACCATCGGCGCCGTGTTTAGCTGCGTGAATTTTCGCCAGGTCCGGCAGGAGCTTTTCCCCCAGATACGGCACGAACACCACCGCAGCGACCCACGAGGCCAGCAACGCAATGGTCACCACCTGGAAGATCGAGCGGGTGTATTCACCGGTACTCGACTGCGCGGTGGCGATGGGCAGAAAGCCCGCCGCCGTGATCAACGTGCCGGTGAGCATCGGGAACGCAGTGCTGGTCCAGGCGAAACTCGCGGCTTTAAGGCGGTCGTAGCCCTGCTCCATCTTGATTGCCATCATCTCCACGGCGATGATCGCATCGTCCACCAGCAAACCCAGGGCCAATACCAGCGCACCGAGGGAGATCTTGTGCAGGCCGATGCCAAGGTAATACATGCTGGCAAAGGTCATCGCCAGCACCAACGGAATCGCCAGCGCCACGACCATGCCGGTGCGAATGCCGAGGGAGAAGAAACTCACCAGCAAAACAATCGCCAGGGCCTCAGCCAGGACCTGGACGAATTCGCCGACACTGGTTTTCACCGCTGCCGGTTGGTCCGACACCTTGCGCAGTTGCATGCCGGCAGGAAGGTTCTTCTGCAAGCGTGCGAATTCGCCTTCCAGCGCCTTGCCCAACACCAGGATGTCGCCACCATCACGCATGGCCACGGCTAGGCCAATGGCGTCTTCGCCCATGTAGCGCATGCGCGGTGCCGGTGGGTCGTTGAAGCCGCGGTGGATGTCGGCCACATCACCGATGCGGAAGGTACGATCACCCACCCGAATCGGGAAAGCGCGGATCTCGTCCACCGTCTTGAAGTTGCCCGACACCCGCAGTTGCACACGCTCGCTCGGCGTTTCAAAGAACCCGGCGGTGGACACCGCGTTCTGTTCCTGCAGCGCCTGCTGCACCGCCGCCAATGGCAGGCTGAGAGTGGCGAGCTTGAGGTTGGATAACTCGATCCAGATCTTTTCGTCCTGCAGGCCCAGCAGCTCGACCTTGCCCACATCCGGCACGCGCTGCAGCTGAATCTGGATACGGTCGGCGTAGTCCTTGAGCACCGCGTAGTCAAAACCATCGCCGGTCAGCGCGTAGATGTTGCCAAAGGTGGTGCCGAATTCATCATTGAAAAACGGTCCCTGGATATCCGGCGGCAGGGTCTGGCGAATATCGCTGATCTTCTTGCGTACCTGGTACCACAACTCGGGAATCTGCGCCGAGTGCATGGAGTCGCGGGCCATGAAGGTGACCTGGGATTCGCCGGGACGCGAGAACGAGACGATGCGCTCGTAGTCGCCGGTCTCCATGAGTTTCTTCTCGATACGCTCGGTCACCTGGCGTGAAACTTCCTGGGCCGTGGCACCGGGCCAGTTGGTCTTGATCACCATGGCCTTGAAGGTAAACGGTGGGTCTTCGCTTTGTCCCAGCTTGGTGTAGGACAAGGTGCCGACCAGCGCCAGCAAGATCATCAGGAACAGTACGATCTGGCGATTACGCAGCGCCCATTCGGAAAGATTGAAACCCATCGGGGACTACTCCTTGGCCGCCAGATTCACCACACGGTTGGAGCGATCCACCGGGCGCACTTGCTGGCCCTCGTGAAGCACATGCACACCGGCGGCTATCACCCAATCAGAAGGGCTCAAGCCTTCCAGCACCGGGACGGTCTTTTCACCGAAGGCGCCGATGCGCACGGGGGTGCGCTTGAGGGTATTGTCCGGCTGCACACGCCAGACGTAGGACTCACCGTTCTCCGCACTGAGGGCAGACAGCGGTACCGACAACGGAATTACGCCGTCGGCCTGTATGAAGACGCGGGCACTCTGACCCAACTCGGCCGGGACTTTGCCACCGGTGAAGGCGACGCGGGCAGCAAAGGTGCGCGACTTGGGATCGGCAGCCGGTGACAGCTCACGAATGCGCCCGGCGAAACGCTGGTCCGGCTGGCTCCACAGTTCGACCGACACCGGCTGGCCAATCTTGAAGCGGCCGAACCCTTGCTCCGGCAAGCTGATCAGCACTTCGCGCTCGCCATCGGTGGCCAGGGTGAACACCGTCTGCCCGGCGGACACCACCTGGCCGACCTCTACCGCACGCTTGGCGACCACACCATCCTGGGGCGCACGCAGCACGGCGTACCCGGCCTGATTGCTGGACACGTCGAATTCGGCCTTGATTTGCTTGAGGCGCGCTTCACCGGATCGGTAAAGGTTTTCGGAATTATCGTACTGGGAGCGGCTGACCATCTGACGGTCCATCAGGGTCTTGTAGCGATCCCGCTCGGCGCGCACCAGGCTCAGGTTGGCCTCGGCCGCGGCCACCTGGGCGCGGGTGGCCTCCAGTTGCAGGCGCACGTCCTGCGGGTCGAGTTCCGCCAGCGGCTGGTTGGCCTTGACGCGCTCGCCCTCCTCCACTAGCCGTTTGCTGACTTTGCCGCCGATGCGAAAGGCCAGGTCCGGCTCGTAGCGGGCACGCACTTCACCCGGGTAGCTGTCGGTCGCCTGCGCCGATGGCTGCGGCTGCACCACCATGGCTGGGCGGAGGGTGGTCTGGGCCGCTTCTTCATGGCCGCAGGCGGCCAACAGGAAGACCAAGCTGACAGGCAACGCAAGGGGCAGGAAAGTACTGCGCATGCTGAAGGACCTTTCGCAAATGGAGCTAGGAATAATTATACTGGCCGGTATGTTATTAATACCAAACTCACCAGTCCAGTATTAAAGGTGAAAATGTCCGACAATCCTGTAAACACCAATAGCCCCGGGCGCCCCAAGGACATGGCAAAACGCCAGGCTATCCTCTCGGCAGCGAAGATCCTGTTCTTGAGCAATGGCTACGCCAGCACCAGCATGGATGCCGTGGCGCTTGAAGCCGGCGTGTCGAAGCTGACCGTCTACAGCCACTTCACCGACAAGGAAACCTTGTTCACCGCTGCCGTGGTGGCCACGTGCGAAGAACAATTGCCGGTGATGTACTTCGAACTGCCCGAAGGGCTACCGGTGGAGACGGTGTTGCTGAATATCGCGCGGGGGTTCCATCGGCTGATCAACAGCGAGGAATCGGTGAACCTGCATCGCCTGATGATGACCACCGGCAATCAGGACGTGAAACTCTCACAGATCTTCTTCGAGGCCGGGCCCATGCGCATGCTGCAAGGCATGGAGCGGCTGCTGAGCAGGATCGACCAGAGCGGCGCCCTGGCCATCGACAAACCGTTCAGGGCAGCCGAACACTTCTTCTGCCTGCTCAAGGGCACGGCGAATTTCTGCCTGTTGTATGGCTGCGGCGGACACTTGAGCGACGCAGACGCCGAAGCGCATGTGCAGGAGGTGGTGGGGTTGTTTATGCGCGCTTACCGGGCCTGAAACGCTGTGCTGTCTTGACCGGTCCTATCGCTGGCCTGCCAGCGATAGGACCCTGCAGGTCAATGAAGGCTTAAGGCTTGAGCGCCTTCTTGGGATAGATGTCATACCGGCTGGACTTGCCATCCAGCGCATGGCTCGGCTTGGGCCCGTCGATGCACGGCGCCTTGCGTGGACGCTTGACCACCACGCGGTGGCTGGCCAGGGCCAGGGCGGCAGCGAGCAACGCCGGGGCGTCCGGATCATCGCCGACCAGTGGCCGGAACAAGCGCATTTCCTTCTTCACCAGGGCGGTTTTCTCACGATGGGGAAACATCGGGTCGAGGTAGATCACCTGGGGCGGCTCACCTTGCCAGTTGAGCATCACGTCGATGGAATTGCCCTTGAGCAAGGTCATGCGCGCCACGATCGGCGCCACGTCAAAATCCTGCGCAGCGCGCGCCAGGCCGTCTTCGAGCAAGGCGCCGATCAACGGCTGGCGCTCGATCAGGCTCATCTCGCAGCCGAGGCTGGCCAGCACGAACGCGTCCTTGCCCAGCCCGGCCGTGGCGTCCAGCACGCGCGGACGCACGCCCTGGGCGATGCCCACGGCCTTGGCAATCATCTGGCCGCTGCCGCCGCCGTATAACCGGCGGTGAGCAGCACCGCCTTCCACGAAGTCCACGCGCACCGGCCCCGGTGCATCAGGGCCCAGCTGTTGCAGCTGCAGGCCCTGCTCGCCAACCTGCAGGGAAAAGTCCGCTTCGTCCAGCTGCAACGGCAAGCCAAGCAGCGCAGCCCACTGCTCGGCGCGGTCCTTGAAACCTTCGGCCAAGGCCTCGACCTGGATGCGGCTGGCCGCGGGTTGTTCGCTCATCAATCACTACGCTCAAAAATATTAAGGATCGGCAAAAGTCGGCCGATAAAAACAACAGTCAGGTATTTTGCCAGAGCTGAGCGTCGACCGAGAAAAATGTCAGACATTCTTCCCCTAACCATCGGTGTACTGCCGACCCACAACCACTACGGCCTGCGCAATACTCAAGCGCTGGCCGGGGTGAGTCATGTGTGGCAGGACTTCTTCGCCCGCGCGCTGGCCGAGCAGCTCGGTGAGACGCCGGACGCGCTCGCCGCCAAGGCGCCTGAGCCGCTGGACCCGGCGGTCGAGCCCAGCGAAGGTGCCGATCTGTTGTCGCAGATTCTGACCCAGCGTGAATGCGAGGTGAAAGACACCGAAATCGCCCCGCCTGAGCCGCTGTTCCTGCCGATTGCCGAATTTGAGACCGAGTTGCTGCCACCGCCGGCAACCCCGTTCCCACCGGAAGAAATCGTCGCCCAGCAACGCCAGCAGAATTTCGAGAGCGGCTGGGTCCGCCCGATCGTGCTGACCGCCGGCCAGCCACTGCCCGAACCAGGCCCGGCGCCTGAGCCACGGCCACTGCACTTGCCGATTGCCGAGTTCGAACTGGATCTGTTGCCGCCGGCCGCCACGCCGTACCCCGAAGAGGAGTTGGTGGCGCAGCAAAAAGCCCTGGATTTCGATTATTACTGGGCTCGCCCATTGATCACCCACAACCTGCGCTTGGCCGCGTAAACCTAGCGACACACCCACCAGCGCCCCATGTCCAGATGGAAATGGTTGCGGTGCGCGGCGTTGTAGTCCGGGCTCAACACCACATTGAAATCGTTGCAGGCGCCCTCGCGCACCTGGCGCAAAAAGCGCGCAGCGTCGCCTTCTCCCGGCCAATCCTTGAGCACACTGATGCTGCGTCCGTCTGCCAGGCGAAAGCCGGCGATATCCACGGCATTCGCCGACGCATGCTGGCTGAGTCGCCCTTCGGCACGGTTATAGATGTTGCGACAAGCGAAGCTGCCCAAGTGATCGACCCGCGTCACCGCCTGGCCAAACACCGCCTGCGCCGCCGGTTGCAGGCTGTGGCGCTCGAACAGCGCAAACGCCACGGCCAATGGGCAGCTGGCGAGAAAGCTGCTGCTCAAGCCCACGTCGGCACCCTGCACGCGCAGCACATTGCGCAGTGGGCACGCCGCATCGGCCGGTGTATCCGCTTGATGGCTGACGCGCAGGCCGGACGTCTTCAGTACCTGGTCGCACAGCGCGGGGTCATCCTGCAACCGCCCGAGTTTGAACCGCGTCAGCAGGTTCGGGGCGGCACGCACATCCAACGGCGCCCAGGGGTTCCACTCCGCCGGTAAAGGCACCCAGCCGCGCCAGACACCCAGCACCGCAGCGCCGGCCAACAACAGCAGCATCCCCACTACGGTAAAAAAACGCACGGGTCAGTCCTTGAAGAATTGCGTCGCCTGGCTGTAGGGCATCGAGCGCTCAGTGAAGGTAAAAGTGCCCGACGAATAGACTTCCTGCGCGGCCCGGTAGAACTCGCCATACGCCGCCAACGCCATGGCCGAGCCCACGCTGATGCGCTTGACGCCCATTTCGCTCAATTGCGCCACGCTCAGTTTCAACCCACCGGACATCAGCACATTCACAGGCTTGGGCGCGACGGCCTTGACCACCGCCAGCACGTCCTCGGCACTGCGCAGGCCGGGTGCATACAGCACATCGGCACCGGCTTCGGCGTAAGCCTGCAGCCGGCGGATGGTGTCAGGCAAATCCAGGCGACCATGCAGGAGGTTTTCCGCACGGGCGGTGAGCATGAACGGGAATGGCAGGCTGCGCGCAGCGGCGACTGCAGCCTCCACACGCTCTACGGACAGATCAAAGGGATAAATCGGGTCGACGGCAATGCCGGTGGCATCTTCGATGGAGCCACCGACGATCCCGCTGGCAGCCGCACGCAGAATGGTCTGGGCGCAGCCGTCGGGCGTGTCGCTGAAGCCGTTTTCCAGGTCGGCCGCCACCGGCAGCGTGGTCGCCCGGGCAATCACCCCGGCATTGACGAGTGTGTCTTCCAGCGACAGTGCCCCTTCGGCATCCGGCCGCCCCAGGCTGAAGGCATACCCTGCGCTGGTAGTGGCCAAGGCTTCAAAGCCGAGGCTGGCGAGCATGATCGCCGAACCAGCATCCCACGGGTTGGGCATCACAAACGCGCGGTCGCGCTCATGCAAGGCCTTGAAGGTTTCGGCGCGAAGGGTTTGGGCATCCATGACTGACTCCTGGCGGAAAAAGGAGCCCTAGAGTAACCCCAGTTGCTCCGCTGCGGGTTCTCGATGCAAGGTCGGCAACGCCGGCAGGCCGGGCAAGCGCGCCATCAACTTGGCGTGAAAGCGCAGGGCCAATTGCGCGGCCAGGCGGTTGTCCGAGGTGTGCAGGAACACGTAGGGGGTGCGGCCTTCTTCAATCCAGCCGGCGATTTTTTCCACCCATGGGATCAGGAACGGGTCATTGGCCTCAAGCTTCGGATGACCAATAAAACGCACCTGGGGAAACTGGGTCAGTGCCGCAGGTCGTGTTGGCACCTTGGGCTTTTTCGATTGGGCATGCAGCACGGCGGCTGAGGTGGATGTGCAACTGAATAATGCACGCGGGTCGAGACAGATGCGTTCAACCCCGCGGTCGCGCAGCAGACGGTTGAGCATGCGCTCGGCATCGCCCTTGGCGAAGAACTCCGGGTGCCGCACTTCGACCGCCAGCGGCCGCTCCAGCGCATCGATAAAACCCGCCAGCTCGCCCAGCCGTTGCGGCGAAAAGCTGGCCGAGAGTTGCAGCCACAGCGGCGAGACGCGCTCACCCAGCGGGCTCATCAGCCCGACGAAGCTTTCCGCCGCCGGCAACTGCTCACGCAGGTCGCCGCCGTGGCTGATGTCACCGGGAAATTTAGCGGTGAAGCGAAAATCCTCCGGCATGATTTCAGCCCAGCGCTGCACAGTGGCGGCCGAGGGTCGGGCGTAAAAGGTGGTATTGCCTTCAACGGCGTTGAAGACTTGGGAATACAGCGCGAGGTAGTCGCTGGAACGGGCATCGACGGGGTACAGGTACTCGCGCCAGGCGTTTTCGCTCCAGGAAGGGCAACCGATGAAATAAGGCAGGCGCATCAGATGTGGATGTCGAGGCCCAGCACTTCCATATCCCATTCGACAAAACCGGCGGTGGTCAGGTAGCTGGCCAGGGCGGTGGCGACGCTTTTGCTCATGGAGCGAGGGAAGACCATGTCTTGCTGACGGGCTGGAAGGCCGCTGGTGCGGGCACCTGCAGGGCCTTGCTGGCTGGATGATGCTTCAGACTGGACTTCGATGAAGTCCGGCGAATCCTCGACGGACTCGTCTACCGTGACGTTCGCCTTACGTGGCTTGCGCTTGATGGGGTAGGACTGTGAGGAAAAGCCGTCTATACGCATCGATGCGAACTCGGTATCGGTGATGGCATTTTAGTGGCGCAATCCGTAGCGCGCAAATGCTCTGGTGATAACTAGAACACATAATTTGTAAAAGGTTTAAAAACGCCGGCAAATTCTGACGATTGGCGACTTTAGTCCCAAATTGCCAGCATTTTTGACGTCAAATTATCCCGCGCTCGGCCTTGGTTTGCGCGACCTTATCGCGCAGGTACACCGGGGCCGCCTGGTCGGCAGGAATCGCCTCGCCCCGCTCGAATGCAAAGCGTGCCAGCGTCAGCAGGTCTTCGGCATGGGGCAACAGTGTGGCGTCCTGGCCCACCAGCGGCACCGCGATACGCTCGCCATACCCCCAACCGGTGCCAGCGCCGAACCAGTCGCCACTGGCGTCACTTGGCAATGCCGCTGATTCCGGCGGCTGCACGGCCTCCACGCCGACCAGGCGCATTTCGCCAGCGGTTTCGCGGTAGCAGCCCCAATAGACTTCATCCATGCGCGCATCAATCGCCGCCGCCACCTGCCGTGCGCCGTGCTCGCGCAAGGCACGCTGGGCCAGCACCGCCAGGTTGGAGACCGGCAACACCGGGCGCTCGAGCGCAAACGCCAGGCCCTGGACCACACCGATGGCGATCCGCACGCCCGTAAATGCACCCGGGCCACGGCCGAAGGCGATGGCATCCACGGCAGCCAGGGTCGTGCCGGCGTCTTCGAGCAGTTGCTTGATCATCGGCAACAGCTTCTGCGCGTGCAGGCGTGGGATCACCTCGTAGTGGCTCGTTACTTTGCCATCGTGCAGCAAGGCAACGGAGCAAGCTTCAGTCGCGGTGTCCAGGGCCAGCAGGGTGCTCATCGGTGTAGGTGTCCAAGTCGAAAAAAAGTGCGCCAGTATAAACAACAACGGCCCGCAAGCGGGCCGTTACTGTGAAGCCGAGCGATTGATCAGCTCAGGGCTTGCAGCACCTTGGCGGTGATCGCTTCCACGGAGCCGACGCCAGGGATGTGGCTGTACTTCGGCTTGCCTTGGGCAGCAGACAGCTTCTGGTAGAAATCCACCAGCGGCTTGGTCTGGGAATGGTAGACCGACAGGCGATGACGCACGGTTTCTTCGGTGTCGTCCTTACGCTGCACCAGGTCTTCACCGGTGATATCGTCCTTGCCTTCAACCTTTGGCGGGTTGTAGACGGTGTGGTACACGCGGCCCGAGGCCTCGTGAACGCGACGACCGGCGATACGCTGGACGATTTCTTCGTCTTCAACGGCGATTTCGACCACGGCATCCAGCTCGACACCGGCCGTCACCAGGGCTTCAGCCTGGGGAATGGTGCGTGGGAAGCCGTCGAACAGGAAACCCTTGGCGCAATCTGGCTGCGCGATACGGTCCTGGACCAGGGCGATGATCAGGTCATCGGACACCAGGCCGCCGGCATCCATGATGCCCTTGGCTTTGACGCCCAGCTCGGTGCCTGCTTTTACCGCAGCGCGCAGCATGTCACCGGTGGAGATTTGTGGAATGCCGAATTTTTCAGTGATGAACTTTGCCTGAGTACCTTTACCGGCCCCGGGAGCTCCCAGCAGAATGACGCGCATCGATGTGCTCCTCAATTTTTTATAGAGATGACGCTCGGATTCGCCGCGTGGGGCCAATCTCGTAAAAATAGGATTCGGGCCGCACAAACGGCCAAAGGCTGATCAAGATACACAGCAGACCCTAAGCACACAAGCCGCCGAAAGTCGCAAGAACCCGCGCCATACATGCGCCATAGGTGGGGTGTGCCTGAGTGCAACCCGGCCGTGCAAACGCCAACCGCCCATTTCCTGGCGGCTGGCGTACTTCATCTGCAAGCCTTTGAGAACACGCGTAAAACCTCAACCGGTGTTGCGTAAACCGGCGGCGATACCGGCCACAGACACCAGCAGCGCCTGTTCCAGAGGGCTGTCCTGCGCTGCTTCCTGCTGGCGCGAGCGCGCCAGCAACTCAGCCTGCAGCAGGTGCAGGGGGTCAAGGTAAGTGTTGCGCAGGCGGATGAACTCCAGGGTGTCGGGGCTATGGGCCAACAGTTGCGACTGGCCGGTCAGGCCAAGCACCACCGTGCACGCCTGCGACAATAGGTCGCGTAAGTGCGCGCCCAATGGCAACAGGTCCGGCTGCACCAGGCGCTCGTCATACAGCCGCGCAATGTCGGCATCCGCCTTGGCCAGGACCATTTCGAGCATGTCGATGCGGGTCCGGAAGAACGGCCACTGCTCACGCATCTGCCCGAGCAGTTCGCCTTCGCCGCGCTCCAGCGCCTTGCTCAACGCAGCTTCCCAGCCGAGCCATGCCGGCAGCATCAGGCGGGTCTGGGTCCAGCCGAAGATCCACGGGATGGCGCGCAGGCTTTCGATGCCGCCGGCACGACGCTTGGCCGGACGACTGCCGAGGGGCAAGCGGCCGAGCTCCTGCTCCGGTGTGGATTGGCGGAAATACTCGACGAATTGCGGATTTTCCCGCACCACCGCGCGGTAAGCGCTGACACCATCCGCCGCCAATTCGTCCATCAAATGGCGCCAGGCCGGTTCCGGCGGAGGCGGCGGCAACAGCGTCGCTTCCAACACCGCCGCCAGGTAAAGATTGAGGTTCTGCTCGGCAATGTCCGGCAGGCCGAATTTGAAACGGATCATTTCGCCTTGTTCAGTGGTGCGGAAACGCCCCGCCACCGAACCCGGCGGCTGCGACAGGATCGCCGCGTGAGCCGGGCCGCCACCGCGCCCGACCGTGCCGCCACGGCCATGGAACAACAGCAGTTCCACCTGTTGCTCGCGGCAGATATCCACCAGGCGTTCCTGCGCCCGGTACTGCGCCCAGGCTGCGGCGGTGGTGCCGGCGTCCTTGGCCGAGTCCGAATAGCCGATCATCACTTCCTGCGGGCCCTGCAAACGGGCGCGGTAGCCCGGCAGTTGCAGCAGGCGTTCCATCACCGGCCCGGCGTTATCCAGGTCAGCCAGGGTTTCGAACAACGGCACCACGCGCATCGGCCGTTGCACGCCCGACTCTTTCAGCAACAGTTGCACCGCGAGTACGTCCGACGCGGCGCCGGCCATGGAGATGACGTAGGAACCCAGCGACGCCGCCGGCGCGGCGGCGATTTCCTTGCAGGTATTCAACACCTCGGCCGTGTCCGCCGACGGTTTGAAATACCCCGGCAGCAGCGGGCGGCGATTGCCCAGCTCCTTGGTCAGGAAACTGATGCGCGCCTCTTCGTCCCAGTCTTCATAACGACCAAGACCGAGGTAATCGGTGATTTCCGTCATGGCCGCCGAATGCCGGCTGGAGTCCTGGCGCACGTCCAGGCGCACCAGGAACAGACCAAAAGTCACCGCACGGCGCAGGCAATCGAGCAGCGGACCATCGGCGATCACGCCCATGCCGCATTCGTGCAGCGACTCGTAGCACAGCTCCAGCGGGTCGAGCAGGTCGCGGTTGTTTTGCAACACTTCGGCCGGCGCCGGGGTGCTGGTCGTCAATGAGGCATGCGCCCAACTGCGCGTGGCGCGCAGGCGTTCGCGCAATTGCTTGAGCAGCGCACGGTACGGTTCGACGCTGTCACCGACCTTGGCCTGCAACGCCGCGCTGGCGTGCTGCATCGACAATTCGGACGCCAGGTGATCGATATCGCGCAGGTACAGATCGGCCGCCATCCAGCGCGCCAGCAGCAGTACTTCGCGGGTGACCGGCGCGGTGACATTCGGGTTGCCGTCGCGGTCGCCCCCCATCCACGATGCAAACCGAATCGGCGCCGCCTCCAGGGGCAAATGCAGGCCGGTAGCGGCGTGCAAGGCCTGGTCAGCCTTGCGCAGATAATTCGGGATGGCATGCCACAGAGAATGCTCGATCACCGCAAAGCCCCACTTGGCCTCGTCCACCGGCGTGGGGCGAGTGCGGCGGATTTCTTCGGTGTGCCAGGCTTCGGCGATCAAGCGCTGCAGGCGCTGGCGGATCTGCTCGCGCTCGGCGGTGGTGAGGTCGCGGTGATCCTGCAACGCCAGCTGCGCGGCAATCGCATCGTATTTCTGGATCAGGGTGCGGCGCGCCACTTCGGTCGGGTGGGCGGTAAGGACCAGCTCGATCTCCAGGCGGCCCAACTGGCGGGCCAGGGACTCGTTGCTGTGGCCTTCGCTTTGCAGGCGCGCCAGCAACTCCGGCAGCACCCGGGATTCGAACGGCGCAGGTTGCGATTCATCACGCCGGTGAATCAGCTGGTACTGCTCGGCAATATTGGCCAGGTTGAGAAACTGGTTGAAGGCCCGCGCGACGGGCAGCAGTTCGTCTTCCTTCAACTGATTGAGGCTGGCGCTCAGTTCATCGCCCGCGGCTTTCTCCGCGACCGCGCCACGCCGGTCGGCCTTGGCGCCCTTGCGGATCTGCTCGATCTTGTCGAGAAAATCATCGCCGTACTGCTCTCGAATGGTGTTGCCCAACAGCTCACCCAAGAGGTGAACATCCTCACGCAAGCGTGCATCGATATCACTCATCAGCCAATCTCCAGCCAGAAATCCGGGACGCGCAGATTTTCCAGAGTGCCGCCAGCATCGGTTTATGACAAGACTTTAAACCTTGTGACTTGCAGCTAGTCTCAACTGTGAGTCGCCTGTGTTTATCCACGCACGCGGCTGGACACTCATCACCGCCTGCCATCGCGGGCTTTATTGAGGTTGCCATGAAAATCCGAGAACTGGCCCAGCATTGGGAAGAGAACGCCAAGGGTCGCTTGACCAAGACCGAGTACGCCATCCATCTGGATGTGGAGTCCGCCGCAAGGCTGGCGGCCATCGCGGAAATGTACCCCAAGCGCCATACCGAAGAACTGCTCGGCGAGCTGATCGGCGCCGCCCTCGAAGAGCTGGAAGCCAGCTTTCCCTATATCAAGGGACAACAGGTGGTTGCCACCGATGAAGAGGGCGACCCGCTCTACGAAGACGTCGGCCCTACCCCACGTTTCCTGACGCTGTCGCGACGCTATCTGCACGATATGTCGAGCAGTTCGGACGAGCAGAAACACTGACCCCACTCTCCTCCTGCCCCTTGTAATCCGGGCCCTTTACGGGCCCGACCTACCTCCGCGCGCGGCAAAAGTTCCAAGTTTTTAACGCTGACCATTCAGTCAGTTATTTTTTTAGGCAAATCGCCATCTCTTCTGAACTTTTGAAAAAAGCCTCCGGTCACAGCCAGTAAGCCATCACTTGGAACGGCCGTTTGAAAGGGCTTTTCGTGCTTTACCGCCGGGCCCCGCACCGCCGACCAGTGACATGGATTTTGATGTTTTTCAGGAGTTACCCAATGGAGTTGAAGACGATGAAGACCAGCACTGCCAAATCCTCGTTTAACCATCTGCGCGGGCTCAAGTTGGCCGCGCTGGCAATCGGCACCAGCTTCGTTTTGGCTGGCTGCGCCGGCAACCCGCCGACCGAGCAGTACGCAGTTACCCAATCGGCGGTGAACAGCGCTGTCAGCGCCGGCGGCACCGAGTACGCAGCCGTAGAAATGAAGTCGGCCCAGGACAAGCTCAAGCAAGCCGAGATTGCCATGCACGACAAGAACTACGACGAAGCCCGTCGCCTGGCTGAACAAGCCGAGTGGGACGCTCGCGTCGCTGAGCGTAAAGCCCAGGCCGCCAAAGCCGAACAGGCTGTGAAGGACTCCCAGAAAGCTGTTCAGGAGCTGCGTCAGGAAGGCATGCGCCCAGCTGTTATCAAGCAGCAATAAGCCGCCGCCCCTGATTGCAATGCACCCGATATCGAATTGAAAGGACGACACGACTATGCGTAAACAATTGATGATCCCTGCCCTGCTGGCGATGAGCGTTGCCTTGGCGGCGTGCTCCACCCCGCCGAACGCGAACCTGGAAAATGCACGGACCAACTTCTCGGCCCTGCAAGCCAACCCGAATGCCACCAAGGTAGCGGCGCTGGAAACCAAGGACGCCCAGGACTGGCTGGACAAGGCTGACAAGGCCTACCGCGACAAGGAAGACCAGAAGAAAGTCGACCAACTGGCCTACCTGACCAACCAGCGCGTTGAAGTGGCGAAAGACACCATCGTGCTGCGCGAATCCGAAGCCAAGCTGAAAAACGCCGGCGACGAACGTGCCCGCGCCCTGCTGCAAGCCCGTGACGCGCAGATCAAGCAACTGCAGGACAGCCTGAATGCCAAGCAGACCGATCGCGGTACGCTGGTCACTTTCGGTGACGTGCTGTTCGCCACCAACAAGTCCGACCTGAAATCCAGCGGCCTGGTGAACATCACCAAGCTGGCGCAGTTCCTGCGCGACAACCCGGACCGTAAAGTGATCGTCGAAGGCTACACCGACAGCACCGGTTCCGACTCGTACAACCAGAGCCTGTCCGAGCGTCGTGCAGCTTCCGTGCAGCGTGCACTGGCTCAGCAAGGCGTGGACATCTCGCGCATCGTGACCCAGGGCTATGGCAAGGAATACCCGGTTGCCGATAACAGCAGCGTATCGGGCCGTGCCATGAACCGCCGCGTCGAAGTGACCATCTCCAACGACAACCAGCCAGTCAAACCACGTTCGTCCGTCGCGAACTGATGGCCTGATGCTGGATAAAAAAACCCACCTTACGGTGGGTTTTTTTATGGATTGCCAAACTGGATAGGACGGTGTGTGTCCTCGTCCGGCATCTTCATCTTCTGGTCCTGTTTCTGGTCCTGTGCGGTCCGCCGCTCAAGATCTACATGGCACCGGCTCATATTCAGCAGGTTGCGAAATGCCTGACTTTCAGGATTTGCCGGATGTACGGGAGGTACAGGATTTGCAATTATCGCCACTTTCTCGGCCCTGATCTGAGTAAGTTACACCGCTTTGTGTGGTGCCTTACGCGATATGGTTCCAAAAAATCTCGGTTCGGTATTATCGACCGGTCGCTGACCAAATCCCGCCCATGACGGGCGGGCTTTGCAGAGATGGGTAATCAGCCGCCGACTTTGCTGGAACCCTGGTAGTCGGGCGACTGGATTTGGCCGCCGCCCTGTGAGCCACCTTGACTGTCTGGTGAACCCTGGCCGTTTTGTGCGCCTTCACCGCCCTGAGCACCTTGAGCCTTTTCTGCAAGCAGTTTCTTCAGTAGCTTCTCCAGCTCTTCAATGCCACCCCCGCCCTCAGCTCCACCGCTTCCCTGGCTGCCCTGGGAACCTTGTGACTGTTGCTTGATTTTGTTTTGTACGTCCTGAATCTGCTGATCAAGGCCTTGCTGGGGACCTTGGCCGCCACCAATGCCTGACAAGCCAGCTGAACCCGATACACCGTTGATACCTGCCATAAATGCAAACTCCAGACTCAATAATTAAAAGGACTGATCAGTCGCTCCGATCAGTCCATAGTCTGTGGCGGGTAAATAAAGATGGTTCCGGTCAGCAACGGGTCGCACATGCAGCAAGGGACTAATCGCCAGGTTGAATGGCGTTTTCCCACGGGGCGATGTGCCAGGTCACTGCTGCAGTTGCGGGGTTTCCTGGCCCAGGCAACGTACCGCCTGCTTCTTGTTATTGACCAACACGCCACTCAAGCCTTTTTGCTCGGTGTCGAACATCACCAGCACGCCGTCGACGCACTGCGCCACCTGCGCGGCCGGGGTCAGCGAGATCTTGTAGTCTTCGCCGGGCACGGTCTTGAGCAGGGTGAAATCGCTGAGCAGCAGTGCATCTTCCGGCTTGGCGAAGTGCAGGTAGCCGTAGTACCAAAGGCAGCCGACAGTACCGATGATGGTGCCGATGCCGGTGAGGATCAGCGGGATCATGTTGCGTTCTTCGCTCATTGCGGGCTCTCTGATGAATCAACTTTAGAATCGGGATAATTCGGGATTTCGCCCAGGCGACGCAGGCCGTTGAAGTGCTGCGGGTCATCCAGGTAACGCAGCATCACGGTTTGCCAGGTCTTGTCGGCAAAGGTCTGCACGTGGCCACCGCGCGTCAACTGCAACACCCGAGGCGGCGGCGCGGCCTGGTACAGGCGGATGCCGTTGGCCACCGGCACAATCGGGTCATCCAGGCTGTGGAACAGCAGCTTGGGCACTCCGGTCAGTTGCGGCATGGCGCGGATCGCACTGTCGCCGTCCGGCACCAGCCAGGACAACGGCACCTGAAACGGCCATGTTAACCAGGAGGTGCTCAGGGCGAATTGTCCTACGTCACGATAACTGGCGGGCACGCCGTCCAGCACCAGGGCCTTGAGCTGCGCCTGTCGTTCCGGGTGGGCCGCCAGGTAATGCACCGCCAGCGCGCCGCCGAGGCTTTGACCGAGGACGATCAGCGGCTGGCCGCGTGTCTCGGGGGCCTGGTCGAGCCAGCTGAAGGCAGCGTCTACGTCCTGATAGACCGCCGGCAATGACGGCTTGCCCTGCGACAGCCCATAACCGCGATAGTCCAGGAGCAGCACCTGGTAGCCCTGCTCCGGCAACCACCAACTGCCACCCAGGTGCCAGGCCAGGTTGCCGCCGTTACCGTGCAGGTGCAGCACTGTGCCCTTGAGCGGCACGCCGGGCTTGGCCGGCAACCACCAGGCATGCAGCTTGACCCCGTCGGCGGTGGTGACTGTGACGTCGCGGTAGTCCAGGTGGGCTTTTTCCGGCGTGAACGGCAGGCCGGGCTCGGGATAGAACAGCAGTGAGCTGCAGCCGTTCAATGTGAGTAGCAGGCATAGAATGCCGAGGATTCTCATCCGTTGAAGCCTCGTGAGTAGTTAAACAACACATTTGAATAACGCCGAATCCCTGTAGGAGCCGGCTTGCCGGCGATGCAGGTAACTCGGTCTCCTGCAGCCATCGCCAGCAAGCCGACTTCTACGGGTAGATCGGTGTTAAAGGATATTCGAGTAATCCGCCTCGATCCGGTCCAGGCTCAAATGGTTGAGGAAGTTGGAAAAGCACATCCACGCCGCCAGCGCATTCATGTCGCGAAACTGCTCGGGCAGGTACTTGGGCGGTACCACCAGGCCTTCGTCCACCAGTTGGCGCAGGGTGCGCATGTCTTCCAGCGTGGTCTTGCCGCAGAACAGCAGCGGCACTTGTTCCAGCTTGCCCTTGCGCACGGCCAGCTGGATGTAGTTGTAGACCATGATAAAGCCTTTCAGGTAGGACAAGTCCTTGGTGAAAGGCAGACCGGTCGGCACCGAGCCACGGAATACGCGACTGGCGTTGCCGTAGCTTTCCGCCATCTCAAAACCCTGCTCGCGGAAGAACTCGAACACCTGCAGGAAGTCGGCGCCCTCTTCCACCATGTGGATGGCGCGGGTGCGGTTAGTGAGCTTGCGCAGGCGGCTCGGGTAGGAGGCAAAGGTGATGATTTCCATCAATATCGCCAGGCCTTCCTGGGTCACGGTGGACGACGGCGGGCCCTTGGACAGAAAGGTGCAGATCGGCTGGTTCTGGCCATTGAGCGTGGTGCCGACGTGCACCAGGCCTTCATGCACCTCCAGCGCACGCACGTCGCGCTCGTTGAACATCGCGTCGGCGCGGATCTTGATGTAGTCGGCGCCCGCCGCTGCATCGGCGACGATACCGTCGGACTCGAACACGCGGATGGTCTCTTCGGCCTCGCCAAACACCCGGTTCAGGCGGGTTTGCAGCAACGCTACGGCGTCCTTGGCGGTGAGGGTCTTGGCTTCGTCCTTGAGGTCGCCACGCCCGTCGATGTTGTTCAGGTAGTCGGAGAGCATCAGGCCCAGGTCCGCCAGGGTCGGGTCGCCGGCGTGAAAGGCATCGGAGGCGGCGCCGTACAGCTCCTGGGAGATCAGGCCGAAGTCCTCGGTGCCACGGGCCTCGAGCATGCGCACCACCATGCGGTACTCCTTGCACATGCGGCGCATGATCTGCCCCACCGGGCTGAACTGGCCGAGGCGGCGCGTGATGTCACGCTCGATGTTCTGGAACTCCAGCTTCACCGCGCTGGAATCGAACGACAGCGGCCGGTTGAGGTAATAGTCGCGGTCCACGGCGGGCAGTTCCTTGCCCTTGGCCTTGAGAAATCCCTGGCGAATGTTCTCGTCCCATTTCACCGCGTCGAGGACGCGAATCGGTGTTTGCGCCAGCACAATGCGATCAGACAAGGTGCGTATCGTCTGCTGGTAATCGTCCACCGCTACTTCCTCTTTAAACGTTATTTGCCCGCGCGCTGGTAGCGCACGGCTTCAACGAACACATCGGCATTGGCCGGGTCATCCAGGTAGGCAAACACCTGGTCCATGGGGCTGTCCACCCGCACGCCGGCACCTTCGACGGTCTCCACAGTGCTGCCGTGCAAGGCGCGCTGGCCGATCGCCTGATGGATCTGCTCGAGATCGAGGTTGTAGACCACCAATTCGTGTTTTTCATCGAACTCGAATCCCGCGAGGATGTAATTGCCACCCAGCTTGGCCGGCAACGGCGCCGACAGGTACCAGCGACTGCCATGCCGCGACACTGTAAACAGGTACTCATCGCGCTGGCCCGGCTTGGCTGTAGGGTAGCTCACGGCTTTATAACGGTGCTCGCCGGCGCGGGTGATGTGCAGGTTGAGCGGCTCGCCCCAGGCATTCTTGCTCGTCCATTGGCCGAGCAGTTCCTCCGGCGCGGCTTCGCGGGCCGGCAGCGGGTCCTTGAAAGTCACCAGGCAACCGCTGAGCAACAGGAACGACAGAGCGATGACCGCGACACGCCAGGCTTTCATTGCATACTCCATAAAGTGTGGGAGCTGGCGTGCCTGCGATACAGGCTCCGCGGTGCTTCAGATAAACCGCGGTGAGGCTATCGCAGCGGTGCGACGATTCGACAAGCCAGCGCCCACATGAGGCTAGACCGAGGCCAGGACCAAATGCATGTAGCGCTTGAGAATCTCAAGCATCTCGTCAGCGGTCAGAGGCTCTGCGCCGCCCAGCAGGCCCTGATATTCCATCCGACTGATTATCGCCGTCAACACTTTGGCATCCTGTTGCGGCTCGCGGGAGCCCAATACCTGGAAAAACTGCCCGGTGCCCTGCAACAGGATCTGCTGGTGGGAGCGCACCAGCTCCGCCAGGCGCGGGTTGAGCAAGGCTTCCTGGCGAAAGGCCTGCTCGGCCATCAGGTGTTCACGGCGATTGCTGAGTTGGCGCATGACGTAGTCGGCAGTCAGTCGCGCAATGTCATCGGCCAGCTGTGAGCGCGACGCCGGGCTGCCATCGCCATAGGCGACCATCTCGCGCAGCAGGCCTTCGTTGCGCACCCACAACTTGCCCATGAACGCAGCGCTGCGCTCCACGTATTGGGCGAAGGTATCGGTGAGCAGGTCATCGATATCCTTGAAGTAGTAGGTGGTTGCCGACAACGGCACCCCCGCCTCCGCCGCCACCGCCCGGTGGCGCACGGCCCGCACGCCGTCGCGCACCACAATGCGCATGGCCGCATCGAGAATGTCTTGCCTGCGTTGCTCGCTGCCCCGACGGCTGGCCTTGCGGCCCTGGTACTGGACGCTTTCAGCCACGGCAGCGGCAATGCCGGCGGCGCCTTCTTGAGCGGTTACGCGGTTCACGACTGATCTTCCTTATTAGAATGACGCGGAGCGTCACGGTGTGCATTCCCACGCAGGGCACGGGAACGATCCCCTGGCGCTGTTTGCTTGACGCTTGTTAATGCCGCATAAAAAAGCCGCCTTATAAAAGGCGGCTTCGGATTTCGCTACGCTTACGCTTGTGGCCGCATGTGCGGGAACAAGATCACGTCGCGGATCGACGGCGAGTTGGTCAACAACATCACCAGGCGGTCGATGCCGATCCCTTCGCCCGCGGTCGGCGGCATGCCATATTCCAGGGCGCGCACGAAGTCAGCGTCGTAGTGCATGGCTTCGTCATCGCCAGCGTCCTTGTCGGCCACCTGGGCCATGAAGCGCTCGGCCTGGTCTTCCGCGTCGTTAAGCTCGGAGTAGGCGTTGGCGATTTCGCGACCACCGATGAACAGCTCGAAACGGTCGGTGACGTTCGGGTTGTCGTCGTTGCGACGAGCCAGCGGCGACACTTCGAACGGGTACTGGGTAATGAAGTGCGGCTGTTCCAGCTTGTGCTCGACCAGTTCTTCGAAAATCATCACCTGCAGCTTGCCCAGGCCTTCGAAACCCAGCACCTTGGCGCCGGCTTTCTTGGCGATGGCACGGGCCTTGTCGATGTCGGTCAGGTCGTCAGCGGTCAGCTCCGGGTTGTACTTGAGGATCGAGTCGAACACCGACAGGCGCACGAACGGCTCGCCGAAGTGGAACACCTTGTCGCCATACGGCACGTCGGTGCTGCCCAGGACCAGCTGTGCCAGCTCGCGGAACAGTTCTTCGGTCAGGTCCATGTTGTCTTCGTAGTCGGCGTACGCCTGGTAGAACTCCAACATGGTGAATTCAGGGTTGTGGCGCGTCGAAACACCTTCGTTACGGAAGTTGCGGTTGATCTCGAACACCTTTTCAAAGCCGCCAACCACCAGGCGCTTGAGGTACAGCTCCGGCGCGATACGCAGGAACATTTCCATGTCCAGCGCATTGTGGTGGGTTTCGAACGGCTTGGCTGCGGCACCACCCGGGATGGTTTGCAGCATCGGGGTTTCGACTTCGAGGAAGTCACGCTTCATCAGGAAGCTGCGGATGTGCGCAATGACTTGCGAACGCACGCGGAAGGTCTGGCGCACCTCTTCGTTGACGATCAGGTCGACGTAGCGCTGGCGGTAACGCTGTTCGGTGTCGGTCAGGCCGTGGTGCTTGTCCGGCAGCGGGCGCAGGGATTTGGTCAGCAGGCGCACGTTGGTCATTTCGACATACAGGTCGCCCTTGCCTGAACGCGCCAGTGTGCCTTCGGCGGCGATGATGTCGCCCATGTCCCAGGTCTTCACCGAGGCCAGGGTTTCTTCGGACAGGGTTTTACGGTTGACGTAGACCTGGATGCGACCGGTCATGTCCTGGATCACCATGAACGAGCCACGGTTGAGCATGATGCGACCTGCCACCTTGACCGGAATCGCAGCCTCAGCCAGCTCTTCCTTGGTCTTGTCCGCGTACTGTTTCTGCAAGGCATCGCAGTAGTTGTCGCGGCGGAAGTCGTTGGGGAAGGCATTGCCCTTGGCGCGCTCGGCAGCAAGCTTTTCCTTGCGCAGGGCGATCAGGGAGTTTTCTTCCTGTTGCAGGGCCTGGTCGAGTTGTTGGTCGCTCATGTCTTTAAATATTCCATCTGGTTCGTTGTCCCCGGCCTGCGGCCGGGGATCGCCGGCAAGCCGGCTCCTACAGGGATCGCGGTATGGAGCCTGTTACAGGCCTGATTTCAGGCTGGCTTCCAGGTATTCGTCGATGTCGCCGTCGAGCACCTTGTCGCAGTCGCTGCGTTCGATGTTAGTGCGCAGATCCTTGATCCGCGAGGCATCGAGCACATACGAACGGATCTGGTGGCCCCAGCCGATATCCGACTTGGTGTCTTCCAGCGCCTGGGACGCGGCGTTGCGCTTCTGCATTTCCTGCTCGTACAACTTGGCCCGCAGCATTTTCATGGCGGTGTCCTTGTTCGCGTGCTGGGAACGTTCGTTCTGGCAGCTGACCACGGTGTTGGTCGGTACGTGGGTAATACGCACGGCCGAGTCGGTGGTGTTTACGTGCTGGCCACCGGCACCGGAGGAACGGTAGGTGTCGATCCGCAGGTCGGCCGGGTTGATCTCGATTTCGACCTTGTCGTCGATCTCTGGCGAGACGAACACCGCAGAGAACGAGGTGTGGCGACGGTTGCCGGAGTCGAACGGGCTCTTGCGCACCAGGCGGTGCACGCCGATCTCGGTCCGCAACCAGCCAAAGGCGTATTCGCCCTTGATGTGCACGGTCGCGCCCTTGATGCCGGCGACTTCACCGGCCGACAGCTCCATGATGGTGGCGTCGAAACCGCGTTTGTCAGCCCAGCGCAGGTACATGCGCAACAGGATGTTGGCCCAGTCCTGGGCTTCGGTGCCACCGGAGCCGGCCTGGATGTCCAGGTAGGCGTTGTTCGGGTCCATTTCATGGCTGAACATGCGGCGGAATTCAAGCTTGGCGAGGTTTTCCTCGAGACGGGCCAGCTCGGCGACGACATCGCCCACTGCGCCTTCGTCGTTTTCTTCGACGGCCATGTCCAGCAGGTCACGGCAATCGGCCAGACCGGTGTTCAGCTCGTCGAGGGTATCGACGATCTGCGCCAGCGCAGCGCGCTCGCGGCCCAGTTCCTGGGCGTATTCAGGTTTGTTCCAGACACTCGGATCTTCAAGCTCGCGATTGACTTCGGTCAGACGCTCATGCTTTTGATCGTAGTCAAAGATACCCCCGAATAGTTTCGGAGCGCTCGGACAGGTCCTTGATGGTGTTAAGGATCGGGTTGATTTCCATGGCGGGCAGCACTCGTTGGCGAACTTTTGAAAGCCGACGAGTATAACGATAAACGGGGGGGAGCGGCAGCCCGCTGGGCGAAAAGGGCTCTTGCCCTACCACTCGGCACCTCGCCTGGGCCCGGTGTGCCCGAAAGCCGACCTGAGGGGTTGGATCAGAAGCGGATACGTGTAGGAGCTGGCCGAACCCAGGCTTGAATCCGTGGCTAACCCGGCAGGACGCCGGGTTAGCCGTTACCGCAGCAACGCATATGTATACAAAACCCTACTCGATCCCCACCTGATTCCGCCCATTGTGCTTGGCCGTGTACAACCCCTTGTCCGCCGCCAGGATCAGTTGCCGGCAATCGGTCCCCTGCGCCGGCGTCAGGGTCGACAGGCCGATACTGATGGTCAGGCTCGAACCTTCAGTTGGGGCAATGTGCGGGATTTTCAGCGCGGCCACCGCCATGCGCAGCTTTTCGGCCACCAGTCGCGCACCACCCGGCGAGGTATTGGGCAGCACCAGCGCAAACTCTTCACCGCCATAACGTGCCGGCAAGTCCGACGGCCGGCTGCTGGCTTCGCGGATCGACGCGGCGACTTTGCGCAAGGCCTCATCGCCCTCGACGTGACCGAAGCTGTCGTTGTAGGTCTTGAAGAAATCCACGTCGATCATCAGCAACGACAACTGGGTCTGGTCGCGCATGGCACGGCGCCACTCCAGTTCCAGGTACTCGTCGAAGTGCCGGCGGTTGGACAGCCCGGTGAGGCCATCGGAGTTCATCAGCCGTTGCAGCACCAGGTTGGTGTCGAGCAATTGTTGCTGGCTGACCCGCAGCGCACGGTAGGCCGCGTCCCGCTGCAACAGGGTCATGTAGGAGCGCGAGTGGTAGCGAATGCGCGCCACCAACTCGATATTGTCCGGCAGCTTGACCAGGTAATCGTTGGCGCCGGCCGAGAACGCCGCGCTCTTGATCAGCGGGTCTTCCTTGGTGGAAAGCACGATGATCGGAATGTTCTGCGTGGCCGGGTGGTTGCGGTATTCGCGCACCAGGGTCAGGCCGTCGAGGCCGGGCATCACCAGGTCCTGCAGGATCACCGTCGGCTTGATGCGGATCGCCTGGGCAATGGCCTGGTGCGGGTCGGCGCAGAAGTGGAAGTCGATGTTTTCTTCATGGGCCAGGCCACGCCGCACGGCTTCGCCGATCATGGCCTGGTCGTCGACCAGCAACACCATGGCGGCATTTTCGTCGGTCTTGATGTCGTCGATCTGTAAATCATTCATCTGCAGTCACCTGAATTACTACCTGCAAGCCAGCACCGCGGGAGGTAGGGCTCATTTCGAAAATACCTCCAGCAATCGGGGCGCAATTCTGTCCAGTGGGCGAATTTCAACAGCAGCGTCAATCGCCGCCGCCGCTTTGGGCATGCCATACACCGCCGAGCTCTGCTGATCCTGGGCGATGGTCAGATATCCTTGTTCTCGCAGTAACTTGAGGCCCTGGGCCCCGTCGCGGCCCATGCCTGTCAGCAGTACGCCGACGGCATCGCCATTCCAGTGGCTGGCCACGCTTTCGAAAAATACGTCGATCGAAGGCCGATAGATCTCGTTAACCGGGTCTGCGGTATAGGCTAGCGTGCCGTTGCGCAATAAACGAATGTGGTGGTTGGTCCCGGCCAGCAGCACCACGCCGGGTTGCGGCGGCTCTCCCTCGCGGGCCAGGCGCACCGGCAGGCTGGAGGCGCTGCTCAGCCACTCGGCCATGCCGGCGGCGAAGACCTGGTCCACATGCTGCACCAGCACAATGGCGGCGGGAAAGTCGCGGGGCAAGCCCTTGAGCAGGATTTCCAGGGCAGCCGGGCCACCCGCCGACGAGCCGATGGCAACCAGGCTCTGGCGTTTGCCGGTGCTGCGCGCAGGTGTGGTTTCGGCGCGCACACGGCTGCCGCGCTGGCCAATCAACCAGCCGATATTGAGGATCTTGCGCAACAGCGGCGCCGCCGCATCCTTGGGGTTGCCGACGCCCAGGGGCGGCGTATCCACGACGTCCAGGGCGCCATGGCCCATGGCTTCGAACACCCGGCTGACATTGGCCTGGCGGTCGACCGTGACGATCACGATGGCGCACGGGGTCTCGGCCATGATCTGCCGCGTCGCCTCGACACCGTCCATGACCGGCATGATCAGGTCCATCAGGATCAGGTCCGGGGTCAGCTCGGCGCAGCGCTGCACCGCTTCCAGGCCATTGCCGGCGACCCACACCACTTCGTGCGCGGGCTCGAAACTCAAGGCGCGGCGCAAGGCCTCCACCGCCAGGGGCATATCGTTGACGATCGCAATCCTCATGCCCGCGCGCCTCCAATCAGCTCCACCACGGCGTCCAACAAGGCATCGTCATGGAAACTGGCTTTGGCTAAATAATAGTCGGCGCCGGCGTCCAGTCCACGACGTCGGTCTTCTTCACGGTCCTTGTAGGACACCACCATCACCGGCAACGATTGCAGGCGACTGTCACGGCGCAAGAGTGTGACCAATTCAATACCGTCCATGCGAGGCATATCAATATCAGTGATCAACAGGTCAAAGTCTTCGGAGCGCAACGCGTTCCAACCGTCCATGCCATCGACCGCCACGGCCACTTCATAACCACGATTAAGTAACAATTTGCGTTGCAGCTCACGCACGGTGAGCGAATCGTCCACCACCAGCACGCGTTTGCGCGGAGCTTCGGTGGCCTGCTGGCTGCGCCGGGCGATGCGTTCCAGGCGGCCAGTGTTGAGCAGCTTGTCGACCGAGCGCAGCATGTCTTCGACGTCGACGATCAATACCACCGAGCCGTCGTCCAGCAAGGCGCCGGCGGAAATATCCTGGACCTTGCCCAGGCGGTCATCGAGCGGCAACACCACCAGGGTGCGCTCGCCGATGAAGCGTTCCACGGCGATTCCGTACACGGCATCGCGTTCGCGGATCACCACCACTTTCAAGGTTTCGTCATTATTCTGCCCCGCCGGGCGCTGCAACAACTGGCTGGCGGCCACCAGACCGACATGCCGGCCCTCGTGCCAGAAATGCTGGCGGCCTTCCAGTTGCACGATGTCATCGGGCGCCAGGTCGCACATGCGCTCGATATGGGCCAGCGGGAACGCGTAGGCTTCTTCGCCGACTTCCACCACCAGGCTGCGCACCACCGACAGGGTCAGCGGCACCTCCAGATGGAAACGACTGCCCTGCCCCGCCGTCTGCTCCAGCACCACCGCACCGCGCAACTGGCGGACCATATGCTGCACTGCATCCAGGCCGACACCCCGCCCGGACACTTCGGTGACCTTGTCGCGCAGGCTGAACCCCGGCAGGAACAGGAACGTCAGCAGTTCCTCTTCGCTCAGGCGCTGGGCGGTTTCCAGCGGCGACAGGTGCCGGTCGACGATGGTGCCGCGCAGGCGCTCCAGGTCGACGCCGTTACCGTCATCGCTCAACTCCAGGACCAGCAGGCCGGCCTGGTGAGACGCGCGCAAGCGGATCAGGCCCTCGGCCGGCTTGCCCGCCAGCAGGCGCTGCTCGGGCATTTCGATGCCGTGGTCGACGGCATTGCGCAGCAAATGGGTGAGCGGCGCTTCGAGCTTCTCCAACACGTCGCGGTCGACCTGAGTCTTTTCGCCCTCGATCTCCAGGCGCACCTGCTTGCCCAGGCTGCGGCCGAGGTCGCGGACCATGCGCACCTGCCCGGCCAATACGTCGGCAAACGGGCGCATGCGGCACGCCAGCGCGGTGTCGTAGAGCACCTGGGCGCGCTGCCCGGCCTGCCAGCCGAACTCGTCCAGCTCGGCATGTTTTTCTGCCAGCAGCGCCTGGGCTTCGCTCAATAGCCGACGGGTATCGGCCAGGGCTTCCTGGGCTTCGAGGTTCAAGTCCACGGTCTTGAGCTGGCCGTCCAGCGTATCCAGGGCCCGCGCGCTCTGGCTTTGAATGCGTTTGAGGCGCTGCAGGCTGGCGAGGTATGGCTTGAGCCGCTGGGTTTCGACCAGGGACTTGCTCGACAGGTCGAGCAGGCTGTTCAAGCGCTCGGCGGTCACGCGCAACACGCGTTCGCCGCCTTCGGTCATGCGTTTGTTCTGGCGCGCAGGCTCGCTGGTGACGGGTGGCGCGGTCTCGGGCTCCGGCGGCAGCTCCTCGACGACGGGCGCGGGGGCCGACTCAGGCGGCGGCGGGGCTGACGGGGCGACCTTGGCGCTCAGTTGCGACGGATCGAGCAGGCGCTCCATCAGCGCCACATACGCCTCGATATCCGCCGGCCCGACGTCATTGCCCGGCGTGGCGATGCGCATCAACAGGTCGGTGCCTTGCAGCAACGCATCAATGTGCTCGGGTTGCAGGTACAGGCGACCTTCCTGGGCGCTGACCAGGCAATCCTCCATGACATGCGACACGCTGACCCCGGCGTCCACCCCGACAATCCGCGCCGCGCCCTTGAGCGAGTGCGCGGCACGCATGCAGGCTTCGAGCTGGTCGGCCTGGGTCGGGTTGCGTTCCAGGGCCAGCAGGCCCGCGCTCAACACCTGGGTCTGCGCATCGGCTTCCAGGCTGAACAGCTCCAGCAGCGAGGCATCGCGCATCTGGTCGGGGGTCATGTGAGGCTCCGGGTCACGGCGGACAACAATTGCGCCTCGTCCAACCAACGCAGGCTGCGGCCTTTCCACTGCAACACACCTTGGGTGAAGCGGCCACTCGCCTGGCTGCCGGGCGCTGACGCAGCCTTCAAGGTGCGCTCATCGATGGCATGGATGCCGTCGACTTCATCCACCGGCACCACCACCGGGCCATCTTGTGCGGCAATGATCAGCATCCGCGGCATGATCCGGCCACCGCTGGCGCCACTGCCGGTGTTGTCCAGGCCCAGCAGTTCCACCAGCGACAGGCACGCCACCAGCGCGCCGCGTACGTTGGCCACGCCGAGCAAGGCACGGGAACGCTGGTGCGGCAGGGAGTGGATCGGTTGCAACGTGGCCACTTCCACCAGGCAGCGGGTGGCGATGCCCAGCCACTCTTCGCCCAGGCGGAATATCAGCAGCGAGCGCGTGACCACCTCGGCGCCATGCTCGACCGCTGCCTGTGGCCGACGGTCGTCCTGCTGCAAGGCATAGCGATCCAACAGGCGCGTGGCGGCTGCCGAGTACACCGAGCAATTGCGGCAATGGATGTGGTCCGCCAGCAGCGGGCAGGATTTGTCACCATGGATGCCGATGCGGTTCCAGCAATCGTCGATGGCTTGCGTGTCAGCCAGGGTCAGGTCCAGGCCGGTGGTGTCGAGCGCGTCGGGGCTACTCATGGTTTGTGCTCACTGTCAGCTCGCTCGCTACGCGCGGCCCGCGCCTGCAGGCGGCGGGCTCCCGCGCTGTCGCCCTGGGACTCCAGCAAGGCGGCCAGGTGCATCAAGGCCTGCGAATGCTGGGGCTCCAGGTACAAGGCTTTTCGATAATAGCCCTGGGCTTCCAGGGCACTGCCGGCCACATCGCTGAGCAGCCCCAGCCAGTAAAACACCTGGGCGGCCGGCGGGTGGTGATTCAAATACTCTTCACACGCGGCCCGCGCCTCCAGGCTCTTGCCTTCGTTGGCGAGGGTGGCGATGCGGCTGAGCAAAGCGGCGGCATCGGACGGCGCGGCCTTGATCGGTATGACCTGCGCAGTGGCGGCAGTACTGAACGGGCGCGGCCTGACCGGAAGCGGCGCCGCGCTGCGCTGCGGGATGGGTGCTGGCAGCGGCACGAACACCGGCGCAGGCTGCTGTGGCTCAGCCTGCCGACTGAAGGCAAACGACTGCGCCGCACCGATCGAACGCATGCCATGGCGCCCCAGCAGGCTGCCCTCGGCAGGGCCGATAAACAGCACGCCGTCGACGTGGGTCAGGCCCTTGAGTACATCGAACACTTGTTTCTGGGTCGCCTGGTCGAAGTAGATCAGCAGGTTGCGGCAGAACACGAAGTCGTAGCTGGCCTCATTGGCGAGCAGCGCCGGGTCGAGCAGGTTGCCGACTTGCAGGCGCACTTGCTCACGCACCCGCTCGGCGATGTGGAACCCGTCGCCGTGTTCCACGAAGTGGCGGTCGCGAAAGGCGATGTCGCCCCCGCGAAACGAGTTCTTGCCGTACACCCCGCGCCGGGCACGCTCCACCGACAGCGGGCTGACATCCATGCCCTGCACCTTGAACTGATGCGGTGCGAGGCCCGCGTCCAGCAGCGCCATGGCAATCGAATAGGGTTCTTCGCCAGTGGAACACGGCAGGCTGAGGATACGCAGGGCGCGCATCTGCTTGATCTCGACCAGGCGCGCCTTGGCCAGGCGGGCCAGGGTCACGAAGGATTCGGGGTAACGGAAAAACCAGGTTTCGGGGACGATCACCGCTTCGATCAGCGCCTGCTGCTCGTCATGGGAGCTTTGCAGGTGCTGCCAGTACTCGGCCGCCGTCTGCGCCTGCAAGGCCTGGCTGCGCTGGCGCACGGCACGCTCGATGATGGCTTCGCCCACGGAGGCGACATCGAGACCGATGCGCTCCTTGAGGAAGGCAAAGAAGCGCGGATCGTTGCTCATACGCTCAGCTCGGCAGAGAACAGCAACGCACGCACCGGCTCGGTGAGCAATTCATTCACGCCGATCCACTGCATCAAGCCCGCGGCGTCTTCACGCACCAGCCCCAGGTACGGCGCCTCGCGGTTGTCCAGGCCATAGGGCTTGAACTCGCTGAGGTCGCACCGCAGGGTGTCGGTGGCCTGCTCCAGGATCAACCCCAGCCAACGTGCCGCAACCCAGGGTTCGGGCTGATAGTTCACCAGCACCAGCCGCGTGCTGGTCCGCGCCTGGGCCGGCTGACCAAACGTCAGCGCACTGAGGTCGATGACCGGCACCAACGCACCGCGATGGGCGAAGATGCCCGCCACCCACAGGGGCGCATGGGCGATGGGTTTGAGAGGCAGGCGCGGCAGCACCTCGGCCACTTCGGTGGCCCTTAATGCAAAGCGCTCGTCACCGATGTGAAACACCAGGAACAAGGCCTTTTTCGCTGCCGGGACGGCGCCGCGTTTAGCCGCGAGGTCGCTCATCAGACTTTGAAACGCGACACGCCGCTGCGCAGGCCCACCGCCACCTGGCTCAGCTCATCAATGGCGAAGCTGGCCTGGCGCAGGGATTCCACAGTCTGGCTGCTGGCATCGCCCAGTTGCACCAGGGCGTGATTGATCTGCTCGGCACCGGTGGCCTGGGCCTGCATGCCTTCGTTGACCATCAACACCCGCGGCGCCAGCGCCTGCACCTGGTGGATGATCTGCGACAGCTGCTCGCCCACTTGCTGTACTTCGAACATGCCCCGGCGCACTTCCTCGGAAAACTTGTCCATGCCCATCACCCCCGCCGACACCGCCGACTGGATCTCGCGCACCATCTGCTCGATGTCATAGGTGGCCACGGCCGTCTGGTCCGCCAGGCGGCGCACTTCGGTGGCCACCACGGCAAAACCGCGCCCGTACTCGCCAGCTTTCTCCGCCTCGATGGCGGCGTTGAGCGACAGCAGGTTGGTCTGGTCGGCAACCTTGACGATGGTGACCACCACCTGGTTGATGTTGCCGGCCTTCTCATTGAGGATCGCCAGCTTGGCATTGACCAGGTCGGCGGCGCCCATTACCGAATGCATGGTTTCTTCCATGCGCGCCAGGCCCTGCTGGCCGGAGCCTGCGGCCACCGAGGCCTGGTCGGCGGCGGTGGAGACTTCAGTCATGGTGCGCACCAGGTCCTTGGACGTCGCGGCGATTTCCCGGGAAGTCGCGCCGATCTCGGTGGTGGTGGCCGCGGTTTCAGTCGCGGTCGCCTGCTGTTGCTTGGATGTCGCGGCAATCTCGGTCACCGAGGTGGTGACCTGCACCGACGAACGCTGGGCCTGGGACACCAGGGCCGTCAGCTCGGTCATCATGTCGTTGAAGCCGGTTTCGACTGCGCCGAACTCATCCTTGCGTTCCAGGTTCAGGCGCTTGCTCAGGTCGCCGGTACGCATGGTTTCGAGGATGTCGACGATGCGCTGCATCGGCGCCATGATCGCGCGCATCAGTAGCAGGCCACACAGGCCGGCCGCGAGGATGGCGATGATCAGCGAAACGGCCATGCTGATCTTGGCCGACAGCACCGACTCGTCGATGGCCGCCGTGGCACGGTCGGACACGTTCTTGTTTTCCGTGATGATGTCATTGAGCTTCATGCGACCTTCGGTCCAGATCGGCGTCAATTGCTCCTCGAGCAATTGGTTGGCCCCCGGCAGGTCATTGGCTTGCACGCGCTCCAGCACCTGCGCCAGGACTTTGTTGTAGTTGATGTGCGCCGCCTTGAAGTTATCGAACTCCATGCGGTCAGCCTGGCCATGAATGGTTTTTTCGTAGTTGGCCATCTGCAGTTCAATACGCGTCTCGAAGGACTTGTAGTCGTTCTTGTCGGTATTGGTGAAGGTTTTATCCTCGCGCAGGCCAATGATGTCGATGGTCTGCAAATAGCTGTCGACCCAGGCGCTGCGGATCATCGAGCTGAGGTACACCCCGGGCACCGCGTCGTCGCGGACCGCTTCCTGGCTGGCTTCGATCTTCAGCAACCGTGAGTAGGACACCACGACCATCAGCAGCATGATCGCGATAATGACCGCAAAGCTCGCCAAAATCCGTTGGCGCAAGGTCCAGTTCTTCACAGTAATTCCTCGAAGGGCCATTCAAATGGAGGGGAGTATAGCTGAGCAGAAGCCCTCATTAATCAACGGGTTTTGCTGTAGTGATCACAGAATGCAAATGTGGGAGTAGGCCTGCTTGCGAAGGCGCAGGATCAGTCAATAGATTCGATGACTGACCAGCGCATTCGCGAGCAGGCCCACTCCCACAGTTTGATCGCTTCAGGGCAGGCGTTTATTGCGCCAGCCGCACCTGTTTTTCCAGCTCCAGCTTCAAGCCAGGCTCCAGCTTGAGTTGCCGCGCCAGCTCATCGAGGTAGGCCTTCTCCATGAAATTCTCCTCATCCACCAGCATCACGCTGGCGATGTACATCTCCGCGGCCATTTCCGGGGTGCTGGCGGCGCGGGCCACATCGGCCGGGTCCAGGGGTTTGTTCAGTTCGGCGTGCAGCCAGCTGTGCAACTCGCGGTCATCGTCCAGCTTGGTGAATTCACCTTCGATCAGCGCGCGCTCGCGCTCATCCACATGCCCGTCCGCCTTGGCGGCGGCTACCAGGGCCTTGAGGATGCCCTGGCTATGTTGTTCGACTTGGGCCGGTGGCAAACGGTCGATGGTTTGCGGCTCGCCTTGAGGTGCGCTGGCCTGGTTTGCCTGCCAGTTGCCATAGGCTTTATAGGCAATGACGCCCAACGCGGCGAGCCCGCCGTAGGTCAGGGCCTTGCCGCCGAACTTGCGGGCTTTCTTGTTCCCCAGCAGCAGGCCCATGGCCCCGGCCGCCAGGGCGCCACCGCCAGCACCACCGAGCAGACTTCCAAGGCCACCACCGCCCAGCAGTCCGCCAAGGGCGCCTTTGTCGTCCGGCTTGCGCTGGCCGCCGGCCTTGTTCTGCAACATGTCCTGGCCAGATTTGAGCAGTTGATCGAGCAATCCACGGGTATTCATTCGCAGCCTCCAGACACTTGGGTTCGTAGGACCAGTAGGCTCCCAGCGTAAAACTAAGTGCCAAAAAGCCCCGATCTAGAGTGCTTCCAGATGTAACGCCACTGCCCTTCGCTTAAATCGATATACACTCGGATAAATCTATAAAAACACCCCACTGGTAATTCCAGCATGATGACCTTGCGTCAAATCCGGCATTTCATCGCCGTGGCCGAGACGGGCTCGATCTCCGCCGCCGCGCAAACCGCGTTCATTTCCCAGTCGACCCTGACCCTGGCCATCCAGCAACTGGAGCAGGAAATCGGCGTCAACCTGTTCAACCGCCACGCCAAGGGCATGACCCTGACCCACCAGGGCCATCAGTTCCTGCGCCAGGCACACCTGATTCTCGCCACCGTCGACAACGCCAAGCGCAGCCTGCAGCAGAGCACCGACCAGGTCGCCGGCCAGTTGATCATCGGCGTGACCAGCCTGGTTGCCGGGTATTACCTTGCCGACCTGCTCACCCGTTTCCAGCGCGCCTATCCGAATGTGGAAATCCGCGTGATGGAGGATGAACGCCCCTACATCGAGCATTTGCTGGTCAGCGGCGAGATCGACGTGGGGGTGCTGATCCTGTCCAACCTCGAAGACCGCCACGCCCTGCAGACCGAAGTCCTCACCCACTCGCCCCATCGCCTGTGGCTGCCGGCGCAGCACCCGTTGCTGGAGCACGACAGCATCAACCTGGCCGATGTGGCGCGCGAGCCGTTGATTCAGCTGAACGTCGACGAAATGGGCCACAACGCCCAACGCCTGTGGACTGCAGCCGCGCTGCAACCACGCGTGACTTTGCGCACCGCTTCCACCGAAGCAGTGCGCAGCCTGGTGGCTGCCGGCCTGGGGGTGTCGATCCAGCCGGACATGACCTACCGGCCCTGGTCCCTGGAAGGCGACATTATTGAAGCGCGGCCGATTGCCGACCTCAGCCAGACCCTCGATGTGGGCCTGGCCTGGCGCCGTGGCACCGCGCGCCCGGCGCTGGTGGACCCGTTCCTGACCGTGGCCCGCGAACAGCCGCATCCGCGCAAGCCATCTATTTAATCGAATGCTGCATTCAGTATTTAGTATTTGTTGACCTCGCGCCCGACCTCTACTCTCAGCTCATCCATAAGAGAAGGTCAGGCGCCTTGTAAGAGAACGCCCATGGCCACACAAGAAAAGAGATCGCGAAAAATGTCCGGCGCGCCCACCCCGCTGCTCACTGCGTTGCTGATCGACGGCGAACTGGTCCAGGGCCAGGGTTTTGTCGAGCCGATCCTCAACCCGGCCACCGGTGAAGTCCTCACCCAGATCGCCGAAGCCAGCACCGAGCAGGTCGAAAGCGCCATCCTCGCCGCCCACCGCGCGTTTGCCGGCTGGTCGCGGACCACGCCGCAGCAACGCTCGATCATCCTGCTGGGCATCGCCGACGCCATCGAAAAACAAGCCGACTACCTCGCTCGCCTCGAATCGCTCAATTGCGGCAAGCCCTTGCACCTGGCGCGCCAGGATGACTTGAGCGCCACCGTCGATGTGTTTCGCTTCTTCGCCGGGGCCGTGCGCTGCCAGATTGGCCAGCTCAGCGGCGAATACCTGCCGGGCTACACCAGCATGGTGCGCCGTGACCCGATTGGCGTGGTCGCCTCCATTGCGCCGTGGAACTACCCGTTGATGATGGCCGCGTGGAAGATCGCCCCCGCCCTGGCCGCCGGTAATACGCTGGTGTTCAAGCCGTCGGAACATACGCCGCTGTCGATCCTGGCCCTCGCCCCCGTCCTTAAAGAACTGCTGCCGCGCGGGGTCATCAACATCCTGTGTGGCGGCGGCGAAGGCGTCGGCAGCCATTTGGTCAGCCACCCCAAGGTGCGCATGGTGTCGCTGACCGGCGATATCGTCACCGGGCAGAAAATTCTGCAAGCCGCGTCGAAAACCCTGAAACGCACGCACCTGGAACTGGGCGGCAAGGCCCCGGTGATCGTCTGCAACGACGCCGACCTGCAGGCCGTGGTCGAAGGCGTGCGCGCCTACGGCTATTACAACGCCGGCCAGGACTGCACCGCAGCCTGCCGCATCTACGCCCAGGCCGGCATCCACGACAAATTGGTCGCCGAGCTTGGCGCGGCCGTCAGCAGCTTGCGCTTTGCCGGCAAGCGTGATGCCGACAACGAACTCGGCCCGCTGATCAGCACGCGCCAGCGTGACCGCGTCGCCAGTTTTGTCGAGCGCGCCCTCGGCCAGCCACATATCGAGCGGGTCACGGGTGCCGCCGTACATTCCGGTGCCGGCTTCTATTACCAGCCGACACTCCTCGCCGGTTGCAAACAAAACGATGAGATCGTGCAGCGCGAAGTCTTCGGCCCGGTGGTCACCGTGACCCGCTTCGATGAACTGGAACAGGCAGTGGACTGGGCCAACGACTCCGAATACGGCCTGGCCTCGTCGGTATGGACGCAGAACCTGGACAAGGCCATGCAGGTGGCGGCGCGCCTGCAATACGGCTGCACCTGGATCAACAGCCATTTCATGCTGGTCAGCGAAATGCCCCACGGCGGCTTGAAACGCTCGGGGTATGGGAAAGATCTGTCCAGCGATTCGCTTCAGGACTACAGCGTGGTGCGGCACATCATGGCTAGACATGGAGATCAGCTATAAGCGGCAAGCTTCAAGCGGCAAGCTGCAAGTAAAAGCGGATCTGCGTTTGCTTTTGCTTGCGGCTTGCAGCTTGCGGCTTGCGGCTCAGCCCCAAGAGCTACGCTAAAACAATAAACAACTCGTACACCTGCTTTTACTGCCCCGACCATAATTAAAGAAGAGGGAATCCCCATGTCCGCGCACAAGACCGCACTGCTCAGTGCCCTGACCACCGCGCTGCTGGCCAGCGCCAGCCTTCAGGCCGCCGAACCGCTGAAAGCGGTGGGGGCAGGTGAAGGCCAATTGGATATCGTCGCCTGGCCCGGCTATATCGAACGTGGCGAAAGCGACAAGGCCTACGACTGGGTCACCGGTTTCGAGAAGGAAACCGGTTGCAAGGTCAACGTGAAAACCGCCGCCACCTCTGACGAAATGGTCAGCCTGATGGCCAAGGGCGGCTATGACTTGGTCACCGCATCCGGCGATGCCTCGTTGCGATTGATCGTCGGCAAGCGTGTGCAGCCGATCAACACGGCGTTGATCCCCAACTGGAAAAACCTCGACCCGCGCCTCAAGGATGCGCCGTGGTATGTGGTCGGCCAGCAAACCTACGGCACCCCGTACCAGTGGGGCCCGAACGTGCTGATGTACAACACCAACGTGTTCAAGACCGCGCCCACCAGCTGGAACGTGGTGTTCGATGCGCAGAACCTGCCTGACGGCAAGCCGAACAAAGGCCGCGTGCAAGCCTACGACGGTCCGATCTACATCGCCGACGCGGCGTTGTATCTCAAGTCGACCAAGCCGGAGCTGGGCATCCAGAGCCCTTACGAACTGACCGAAACCCAGTACAAGGCCGTGCTCGAACTGCTGCGCGCCCAGCAGCCGTTGATCCACCGCTACTGGCACGACACCACTGTGCAGATGAGCGACTTCAAGAACGAAGGCGTAGTGGCCTCCAGCGCCTGGCCGTATCAGGTCAACGGCCTGGTCAACGAAAAACAGCCGATCGCCTCGACCATTCCCAAGGAAGGTGCCACCGGCTGGGCCGACACCACCATGCTGCACACCGAGGCCAAGCACCCCAACTGCGCCTACAAGTGGATGGACTGGTCGCTGCAGCCGAAGGTCCAGGGCGATGTCGCGGCCTGGTTCGGCTCGCTGCCGGCGGTGCCTGCGGCGTGTAAAGAGAGCGAACTGCTCGGCGCTGAAGGGTGCAAGACCAACGGGTTCGACCAGTTCGAAAAGATCGCTTTCTGGAAAACCCCGCAGGCTGAAGGCGGCAAGTTCGTGCCGTACAGCCGCTGGACCCAGGATTACATCGCGATCATGGGCGGGCGCTAAGCCCTCCCAGGCGACACCGGCCCCATGTGGGAGC
>NZ_JANLOH010000104.1:0-141648 GCF_025466155.1 Pseudomonas sp. 13B_2.1_Bac1
CCTGAAGCAAGTCGCTGTCGAATCTCGCGTAACTCTTTGTTTATCAAGGAGTTTTCCGTTTCGACTGCGCCGGAAGTGGGGCGAATTATAGACTTCCAGAATCTGCCGTCAACCCTTAATTTTGCTTTTCTATCAATTAGTTATGATTGGTTAAAAAACCATCAACAAAGCAACACTCGGCCTCTATATAGAAGGGGCGCCCCTAGATAACGCCCGCCTCCTTCAACGCCGCGATATTCAACACCCCCAACCCCAATACATCCCTCAACACCTGCGCCGTATGCTCTCCTAATAGAGGAGGCGCGCTTCGGTACTCGACAGGCGTCTTGGATAACCGGATTGGACTGGCAACCTGAGGCACCACCCCCGCCAAGGCATGGGGCAGGGCAATCGCCAATCCACGCGCCTGGACCTGAGGGTCGGCAAACACCTGGGCCAAATCATTGATAGGCCCACAAGGCACACCTACCTGCTCTAACAATGACACCCACTCGGCCGTGGTCTTGAAGACCGTAACCTGGCGAATCAATGGAATCAGCTCTGCGCGATTAGCCACTCGCATCGTGTTAGTCGCGAAACGTGGATCGTCCGCCCACTGCGGCTGCCCTGCCACGTCCGCAAACTTACGAAACTGGCCGTCATTACCTACCGTCAGGATGAAGTCCCCATCAGCCGTAGGAAAATCCTGGTAAGGCACGATATTCGGATGAGCATTGCCAAGGCGTTTGGGCGACACCCCCGTCGTCAGGTAATTCATGGCCTGGTTAGCCAGACAAGCCACCTGCACATCCAGCAACGCCATATCGATATGCTGGCCGCCGCCGTCATGATCCCGGTGAGCCAGCGCTGCGAGGATCGCCACCGTGGAGTAGAGCCCCGTGAGAATGTCGGTCAACGCCACACCCACCTTCACCGGCCCAGCGCCTTCATCACCTTCAGGCCGACCCGTCAGGCTCATCAGCCCACCCAGGCCCTGGATCATGAAGTCATAACCGGCGCGAGACGCATAGGGGCCCGTCTGGCCAAAGCCCGTAATCGAGCAATAGATCAGCTCCGGATTGATCTCCTTGAGCGACGCATAGTCCAGTCCGTACGCCGCCAGCCCGCCGACCTTGAAATTCTCGATCAGGATGTCGGACTTGGCAGCCAGGTCACGCACCAGCTTCTGCCCGTCCGGCTGCGTGAAGTCGATGGTCACCGACTCCTTGTTGCGATTGGCAGCCAGGTAGTACGCCGCCTCACTAGTGTTTTCACCATAGGCATCCTTAAGGAAGGGCGGCCCCCACGCGCGCGTGTCGTCCCCATTACCCGGCCGCTCGACCTTGATCACCTCGGCCCCAAGGTCCGCAAGGATCTGCCCGGCCCAGGGGCCTGCCAATACTCGTGATAAATCCAGTACCCGCAAATGCGAAAGCGCGCCCATGCCCATGCTCCTATTAATAGAAAGCCTGGAGACCGGTTTGCGCGCGCCCCAGAATCAAGGCGTGCACATCATGAGTACCTTCGTAGGTGTTCACCACCTCCAGGTTGACCAGGTGCCGCGCCACACCAAATTCATCGGAGATGCCGTTTCCGCCCAACATGTCCCGCGCCATGCGGGCGATGTCCAGGGACTTGCCGCACGAATTGCGCTTCATGATCGAAGTGATCTCGACCGCCGCAGTGCCTTCATCCTTCATCCGCCCCAGCCGCAGGCACCCTTGCAGGGCCAGCGTGATTTCGGTCTGCATGTCGGCCAGCTTCTTCTGGATCAATTGCGTGGCCGCCAACGGTCGGCCGAACTGCTGGCGATCCAGGGTGTATTGGCGCGCGGTGTGCCAGCAGAACTCGGCAGCCCCCAGCGCGCCCCACGAGATGCCATAGCGTGCAGAGTTCAGGCACGTGAAAGGCCCCTTCAACCCGCGTACATCCGGGAAGATGTTCTCTTCCGGCACAAACACGTTGTCCATGACGATCTCGCCGGTGATGGATGCCCGCAGCCCGACCTTGCCGTGAATTGCAGGAGCACTGAGACCCTTCCAGCCCTTCTCAAGGACGAACCCACGAATATCGCCGGCGTCGTCCTTGCCCCACACCACAAACACATCGGCGATCGGGCTATTGGTGATCCACATCTTGGCGCCGGTCAGGCTGTAGCCGCCGTTCACTTTGCGTGCACGGGTAATCATCGCGCCTGGGTCAGAACCGTGGTTAGGCTCTGTCAGACCAAAGCAGCCGATCCATTCGCCGGAGGCCAGCTTCGGCAGATACTTCTGTTTTTGTGCCTCGGTACCGAACTCATTGATCGGCACCATGACCAGGGAGGATTGCACACTCATCATTGAGCGATACCCGGAGTCGACCCGCTCGACTTCGCGAGCAATCAACCCGTAGCTGACGTAGTTCAAGCCACTGCCACCGTATTGCTCGGGAATCATCGCGCCCAACAGGCCGGTTTCGCCCATCTCGCGGAAGATTGCAGGGTCGGTCTTTTCATGGCGGAAGGCTTCGAGTACGCGGGGCGCCAACTTGTCCTGGGCGAATTGCTCAGCACTGTCACGCACCATGCGCTCTTCTTCGGTGAGCTGTTGATCCAGCAGCAGTGGATCGATCCAGTTGAAGCTTGCCTTACCAGCCATGAATGAGTCCTCGCAGGGAAAATCAGAAGTCGTGCATGGAGCCTAGGCCGAGCGAACGCTTAGGGCAAACGAGGTTTCTGCATAGGGTTGTGCTAATTTCTCACTCCGAAGCAGCCAAGAAGGGCGCAGAGGCGCTTTATAAGTGAGGACTAGGTACATGCGCAGAAAAATACCCAGCACCACCGCACTGGTCAGCTTTGAGGCCGCAGCCCGGCACGAGAGCTTCACCAAGGCGGCGCACGAACTTTCCATCACCCAAGGCGCCATCTGCCGACAGATTGCCAGCCTTGAGGAGTTTTTAAGTGTCGAGCTGTTTCGCCGCTCTCGACGCGGGGTCAAACTGACGGAAGCAGGGCTTTCGTACAGCCGCCGCGTCGCCACGCAGCTGGATGCCGTGGAGCGCGACACCTTGTCCGTGATGGGCCAGCAGGGCGCCAATGTCATCGAGCTGGCCGTGGTGCCCACCTTTGGCACTCAGTGGCTGATACCGCGCCTCAAGGATTTCCAACGCCAACACCCGGAAGTCACGGTTAACCTGACCAACCGCACGCGCCCTTTTCTGTTTGCCGACACCGAATTCGACGCTGCGATCTACTTTGGAGATGCTGACTGGTCGGGTACCGAATCCCACAGACTGATGGGAGAAAACCCTGTCCCCGTGTGCAGCCCGCGCCTGATGGGCCATCGCACACATTTCAGCCCCCAGGAGATCGCAGAACTGCCATTGCTGCAGCAGACCACTAGACCCTATGCCTGGCGGCAGTGGTTCAACGCGCAACAACTGAACATACCCCGCGACATGACAGGACCGCGTTACGAGCTATTCTCGATGTTGTCGCAGGCAGCCATGCATGACATGGGTATCGCGCTGATCCCGCCTTTCCTTATCCAGCGCGAGCTGAAAGAGCAGCATCTAGTGATTGCGAGCCCTGAGGCCCTTAGTAGCTCGAAGGCTTATTACTTGATGATTCCGGAGAGAAAAGTCGAATCCGCATCGTTGCATGCATTCAGGGACTGGTTAGTCGATCAGTCACAACGCTACAGCCCAAGCCTTTAAGGGCCTAAAGGCAATTACTGACTTTGTAGTCAATTAATTCAAAGACCTACAGATATACGTATATGTCGCTTTTATGCAGACTGTACGGTTCTGCCAAAAACAAGGCTCAAAGCCATGATTTTCATGGCTTGTGGCGACTATCGCAGGCTCATACCTGACTATTCACACCGGCCATCGAAAAAGTCCCGACAAATGCCTGCAACCCTTTAAACACCTGTATTTAAAGAGGTTATTCAGGTGCATTGCGACAATCAGTCACAGGGTGACTTGTAGTTAATTTTTCGTCACCCGTCATAATCCCTTGAAGGCCGTAAAGTTCGCCTGCAAAATGCCGCGCCCCGCTGTCATTTCAGCGGGATCGTGCTGATCGGCCGCCCCAGCTGCGCCACTCACGGTGCACTGGCCTTTTTACAAAAAGATCAAAAGCAAAAAGATCATGCAGGAGATTTGACGTGCACATTGGTGTTCCTCTCGAAACCCAGACCGGTGAAACGCGGGTGGCTGCCACCCCGGAAACCATCAAGAAGCTGATCGGCCAGGGCCATAAGGTCACTGTTCAAAGCGGTGCAGGCCTCAACGCCAGCATCGTCGACAGTGCCTATGAAACGGCAGGCGCAACCATTGGCAGCGCCGGCGATGCGTTTGGCGCCGAGCTGATTCTCAAGGTGGTGGCTCCCAGCGATAGCGAACTGGCGCTGATCAAAAGCGGCACCGTGTTGGTGGGCATGCTCAATCCGTTCAGCAACGAAACCATCGCCAAGCTGGCCGGGCAGGGCATCACTGCCTTTGCACTGGAAGCCGCGCCGCGTACCTCGCGGGCTCAGAGCCTCGACGTGCTGTCTTCCCAGGCCAACATTGCCGGTTACAAGGCCGTCTTGCTCGCCGCCCATCACTACCCGCGCTTCATGCCAATGCTGATGACGGCCGCCGGTACGGTAAAAGCCGCACGCGTGTTGATCCTCGGCGCTGGTGTCGCAGGCCTGCAGGCCATTGCCACGGCGAAACGCCTGGGTGCGGTGATCGAAGCATCCGACGTACGCCCGGCGGTGAAAGAGCAGATCGAATCCCTCGGTGCCAAGTTCGTCGACGTGCCTTACGAAACCGATGAAGAACGCGAATGCGCCGTAGGCGTCGGCGGTTACGCCCGCCCCATGCCCACCAGCTGGATGCAGCGCCAAGCCTTGGCCGTGCACGAGCGCGCCAAGCAGGCCGACATCGTCATTACCACCGCGCTGATCCCCGGCCGCAAGGCGCCGACCTTGCTCAGCGCCGACACCGTCGCGCAGATGAAACCCGGCTCAGTGGTCATCGACCTCGCGGCGGCCCAGGGCGGCAACTGCCCGCTGACGGTCGCCGATCAGGTCGTGGTCGAAAACGGCGTGATCATCTGTGGCCCGACCAACCTCGCCGGTGCCGTCGCCGCCGATGCGTCTGCCTTGTACGCACGCAACCTGCTGGACTTCCTGAAGCTGGTCTTCACTAAGGAAGGGCAGTTTGAAATCAACCTCGAAGACGACATCGTCGCCGCGTGCCTGATGTGCCGCGACGGCCAAGTCATCCGCAAAAACGCCTAACAGGGATTCAGACGATGGAAGAGCTTATCTCCCCCGGTATCTACAACCTGATCATCTTTGTGCTGGCGATTTATGTCGGTTACCACGTGGTCTGGAACGTCACGCCCGCGCTGCACACGCCGTTGATGGCGGTGACTAACGCGATTTCGGCGATCGTGATCGTCGGCGCCATGCTTGCTGCCGCGCTGACCGTAACCCCGCTGGGCAAGACCATGGGCACATTGGCCGTGGCCTTGGCAGCCGTTAACGTGTTCGGCGGTTTCCTCGTGACGCGCAGGATGCTGGAGATGTTCAAGAAGAAAGCCCCGAAAGTAAAAGAAGAGGCGCCGAAGTAATGAGCATGAATCTGGTCACGACGCTCTACCTGATCGCGTCGATCTGCTTTATCCAGGCCCTCAAGGGCTTGTCACACCCAACCACCTCTCGGCGGGGCAACCTGTTCGGCATGCTTGGCATGGCGCTGGCAGTACTCACCACCGTGGGCCTCATCTATAAGCTCGGTGCCGAGCTGGCCACTGCCGGTATCGGCTACGTGATCGTTGGCTTGCTGGTCGGCGGCACCGCTGGCTCGATCATGGCCAAGCGCGTGGAAATGACCAAGATGCCGGAGCTGGTAGCGTTCATGCACAGCATGATCGGCCTGGCCGCGGTATTTATCGCGATTGCTGCCGTGGTCGAACCGCAATCCCTGGGCATCGTCAAACACCTGGGCGACTCGATCCCGGCGGGTAACCGTCTGGAGCTGTTCCTCGGCGCAGCCATCGGTGCCATCACCTTCTCTGGCTCGGTGATTGCGTTCGGTAAGCTCTCGGGCAAGTACAAGTTCCGCCTCTTCCAAGGCGCACCGGTACAGTTTGGCGGCCAGCACAAGCTGAACCTGGTGCTCGGCCTGTTGACCCTCGGCCTGGGCCTGGCGTTCATGTTCACCGGCAACCTCACGGCCTTCGCGTTGATGCTTGCCCTGGCCTTTGTGCTCGGTGTGCTGATCATCATCCCGATCGGCGGCGCGGACATGCCGGTCGTGGTGTCGATGCTCAACAGCTATTCCGGCTGGGCAGCGGCGGGGATCGGCTTCTCGCTGAACAACTCGATGCTGATCATCGCCGGCTCGCTGGTAGGTTCGTCCGGCGCGATCCTGTCGTACATCATGTGCAAGGCGATGAACCGCTCCTTCTTTAATGTACTGCTCGGTGGTTTCGGCAATGCGCCGGATGCCGGTGCTGCAGCCGGTACTAAAGAAGCGCGCCCAGTGAAGTCCGGCTCGGCCGATGACGCGACTTTCCTGCTGACCAACGCCGACACGGTGATCATCGTTCCAGGCTACGGCCTGGCGGTGGCGCGGGCACAACACGCGCTCAAGGAGCTGACCGAGAAGCTCACCCACCATGGCGTGACCGTGAAGTACGCGATCCACCCGGTGGCAGGCCGCATGCCTGGCCACATGAACGTACTGCTCGCCGAGGCCGAAGTGCCTTACGACCAGGTGTTCGAAATGGAAGACATCAACTCCGAGTTCGGCCAGGCCGACGTGGTGCTGGTGCTCGGCGCGAACGACGTGGTCAACCCCGCCGCCAAGAACGATCCGAACTCGCCGATTGCTGGCATGCCGATCCTGGAAGCGTTCAAGGCCAAGACCATCATCGTCAACAAGCGCTCGATGGCCAGTGGTTACGCCGGCCTGGACAACGAGTTGTTCTATCTGGACAAGACCATGATGGTCTTTGGTGATGCCAAGAAGGTCATCGAAGACATGGTCAAGGCCGTCGAATAACACTGCGCCAGCGCAATACCCGAAACCCTGGCCTCCCGTAGGCTGGGGTTTTTTCGTTCCAATGCCCTGCGTGGGAATGCAGTCAGGGATGCTCTGCGTCCCGCTTTGCGCACTCACATGAAACCCGACCAAAGGCTCTAAATCGCCGCCTGGCATTCGACCATGGTAGCGGGCCGAAATTTTTTGAAATCACTACACTGCCCACCTTGCTTCCGTAGCCTGAGATAACAATTCATGTACCGTGATCGTATCCGCTTGCCTTCGTTGTTGAACAAGGTCATGAGCGCGGCAGACGCCGCCGCACTGATCGAGGACGGCATGACCGTCGGCATGAGCGGCTTCACCCGCGCCGGTGAAGCCAAGGCCGTCCCCCACGCCCTGGCCGAACGCGCCAAGACTTCGCCGCTGAAAATCACCCTGATGACCGGCGCCAGCCTGGGCAATGACCTGGACAAGCAACTGACCGAGGCCGGCGTGCTGTCGCGACGCATGCCGTTCCAGGTCGACAGCACCCTGCGCAAGGCGATCAACGCCGGCCAGGTGATGTTTATCGACCAGCATCTGTCAGAAACCGTCGAGCAACTGCGCAACAACCAGCTCAAGCTGCCGGACATCGCCGTGATCGAAGCCGTCGCGATCACCGAACAAGGGCATATCGTGCCCACCACGTCGGTCGGCAACTCGGCCAGCTTCGCGATTTTCGCCAAGCAAGTGATCGTCGAGATCAACCTGGCACACAACCCGAACCTGGAAGGGTTGCACGACATTTATATCCCGACTTACCGGCCTACCCGCACCCCGATTCCATTGGTCAAGGTCGACGACCGCATCGGCAGCACGGCGATCCCGATCCCGCCGGAAAAGATCGTCGCGATTGTGATCACCAACCAGGCCGACTCCGCCTCAACGGTAACGCCGCCTGATGCCGACACCCAGGGTATCGCCAATCACCTGATCAACTTCCTGAAGCAGGAAGTGGACGCCGGTCGTATGACCAACAAGCTTGGCCCGCTGCAAGCCGGGATCGGCAACATCGCCAACGCGGTGATGTGCGGCCTGATCGAGTCGCCATTCGAAGACCTGACCATGTATTCGGAAGTGTTGCAGGACTCGACGTTCGACCTGATCGACGCCGGCAAGCTGAGTTTCGCCTCGGGCAGTTCGATCACGCTGTCGGAGCGGCGCAATACCGACGTGTTCGGCAACCTGGAACACTACAAGGACAAACTGGTGCTGCGCCCGCAGGAAATCTCCAACCACCCGGAAGTGGTACGGCGCCTGGGCATCATCGGCATCAACACGGCGCTGGAGTTCGATATCTACGGCAACGTCAACTCCACCCACGTCTGCGGCACGCGGATGATGAACGGCATTGGCGGCTCCGGGGATTTCGCGCGCAACGCGCACCTGGCGATTTTCGTCACCAAGTCGATTGCCAAGGGCGGCGCGATTTCCAGCGTGGTGCCGATGGTCAGTCACGTGGACCACACCGAGCACGACGTCGATATCCTGGTAACCGAGGTCGGGCTCGCAGACCTGCGCGGCCTCGCGCCCCGCGAGCGTGCGCGGGTGATCATCGACAATTGCGTGCACCCGGCCTATCGCGATGCGCTGAACAGTTACTTCGAATCCGCGTGCGCCATCGGTGGCCACACTCCGCACATCCTGCGCGAAGCACTGAGTTGGCACATCAACCTCGAAGAAACCGGACATATGCTCAAGGCTTGATTGATACAGATCCGAGCTGATGCAAACACAGTTTCATCAGCTCGATGAACCGACCGACCTTTTTTGAAAAAACTGTACTGCTGTACCGGTCATTTCCTACCGAAATCTCCTACGATTATCGACGAAACTGCCAATTTCGCACTATTTCAGTGCGGACAGGTACAGTTGCCCCATTTCCGTACAGTACAGCACCCTTAAACAGTTAACTGGCCCCTCACAATACAGGTGAACTGTATCTAGAGAGTCTTGCGCCGGAGGAGGATCATTGGCATCAGTTAAACCACTACCTAATCCCGCCACAAGCGGAAGGATGTCATCATGGAACGTACACTCAGTTCCGAACTGTTCTTCGAAGAAAAAGCTGTAAACACCCAGGCCTCCCTGCCTTTGCGCGTTCTCGCCAACCTGATGTTGTGGCAGCGCCGCACCTCCAGCCGCCACCAACTGGCTCGTCTGGATTCGCGTCTGCTGGCTGACGCCGGTATCAGCGAAGCTCAACGCTACGAAGAGCTGAGCAAGCCGTTCTGGCGCTGATTGGCGCCCGCTGGCCCTGACCCGACGGGTCCACTGCCAGCACTCTGATTTGTCAAAACAAAGCCCGCCCCGGGTCACCGGAGGCGGGCTTTGTTGTTTCCGGGATTCGCGTTTGCGGCGCTAAAAACAGAAGACCTTTGCAGGGACAGGTACAGTTTAATAATTATGACAATTAAGCAGTACAATTTAGCCCGGGTGTATCTGTATCGATCACAGCCTCTCGCCCAACATGGTGTTCCAGGACCTCATCAAAGGCACCCACCATGGCTACGCGCACTTCTCTTTGTAAGCATCTATTACGCCGTACCGCCTGCGTACTGACCAAGTGGGCGCGTCACGCATACGAAAGACGCCAACTGGCCCAACTCGATCCTCGTGAACTGTCCGACTCCGGCATCAGCCATGGAGACCGAATGGCCGAGCTCTCCAAGCCGTTCTGGCGTGACTAGGCAGTCAAGACGCTACCCGAACGGATAAACGGCGGCTTAATATCCGCTCACCACGTGGCGAACCCTTTAGGACGGGCGTCTGATCCCAACAGCTGTCCTGCGCCACTTTATTCGTTCATCTACAGGAGTCACCCCATGTCCCGTCTTCGCCTGCTGAGTGCTGCTGCCCTGTTGGCCCTGGCTGCCAACGCCAACGCGACCAGCTTCATCGTGACCACCGACTCCATCGTCGGTGCATTGAAGGCCACCTCGGATGCCAGCTCCGATGCCACTTCGTCCCTGCGCGACAACAAGGTCGTGCGCGCCGCCCGCGACGACGCCGCCAGCTTTGTTGCCAGTGAAGGCGCCATCCGTGGCGTGAAGCTGGAGAGCGCCCTGGCGCAGATCCGCCAACAGGCCCCGCAATTGAATACCGCGACTGACGCACAACTGGCCCAGGCCATCCTGGCTATCTGATTAAGCTGACACAGGGAGCGCCCGCCGCTCCTTGGTGCCGCCGTACTGGCTCTCGCCCGGGCATTGCGCTAGCCTTGGCGCTCGTTTTCAGTTGTCGAGTCCCATGGCTTTTTCATACCGCCTGTTAATAGTCCCTGTTTTGTTTTCCATCGGTTGGTCGCCAATGGCCTCGGCCTTTGACCTGACCACCCAGAGCACCGTCGCGAGCGCCTACGCCACCAGCAAGGTGACCTCCGCGCCCTTCGACAGAAAAGTAGTCATGGCCGCCCAGGATGATGCAGCCGCTTTCATCGCCACTGACGGCCAATGGCGGGGGGCACGCCTGGAATCAGCGCTGAATTATCTGCGCCGCGCCCAGCCAAAACTTAACGCCAGCGACCTTGAACTGGCGCAAGCAATTCTCGTCCAATAATCATCTTTGTATTTCGGAGTCATTCCATGCGTAGCCCGCTGATCGCCGCCACCCTTGGCCTGCTGTTGTTGGCCGACGTTGCCCAGGCGCATACCCTGGTGGCCACCAGTAACATCATTGTTCGTGCCTCTGGCCGCACCATTGATTTCACGTCGGACACCACCACCTCCATCCGCGACTCCAAAGTCGTGCGTGAAGCCCACGATGACGCAGCAAGTTTCGTCGCCACCAACGGCGAGATTCGCGGCGCGCAGCTGGAAGCGGCGTTCGACACCCTGCGAACCCGCGTGCCGGAAGCCCGCGGTGCCAGTGACCAGACCCTCGCCGAAGCTATCCTCGCACTGTGAGGCGACTCGCCGCCTGGCTCCTGGCCGGGGCTGTGCTGCTGTGTGCCAGCGCAGCCCAGGCCAGCCTGCAACTGCAGCTCAAGACCGATGGCTTGAGCCCAGCCGAACAGCAGGCCAGCCAGGCATTGCTCGATGAAGCGATGCGCTCCTTGCCGCCACGTTTTATCGAGCAGCTGGACCGGCGCATCGATGTCGGCTGGACCGACAAGATGCCCGAAAACGCCTACGGCCAAGCCTCCCTGGTGTCCGAGCTGGACCTCAACCGCAACCTGCTCGCCAGCCTGACCGACGGCAGCGCCGCCACCCAGAAAACCAACCGCCCCCACGGCACTGTGCGCCGGGAAATGCTCGCCACCGTGCTGCATGAACTGACCCACATCTATGACCGTGCGCGCCTGTGGTCCAAGGACGAGCGCGCGCTGATCCAGCGTTGCAGCCGCCAGAACAACATCACCGGCCTGATCGGCCTGCCGGATCAATGCCGGGGTCAGAATGACCGGCGCTTCACCCTCAGCGATGACCCGCGCCTGCTGGATCTCGCCGGCTGGCCGCAATACGTCGGCCGTCGCGGCGAACGCGAACAGCACAACCGCCAGGTCGCGCGCAGCCCGGACATCTACGAAACCACCAGCCCGCTGGAATTCGTCGCGGTCAACATGGAGTACTTCCTCCTCGACCCAAGCTACGCCTGCCGGCGCCCCGCGCTGTTCCGCTATTACAAGGAGCACTTCGGCTGGGCGCCACCCGAACAGGACACCTGCGCCAAGACCTACGCATTCCTCAACGCCGGCAACGATTTTGCCAAGACCCCGCTGGGCCAGGTTGATCCGGAACGGGTCTACGAAATCGACTACCTGCTGGCCGAAGCCAACCAGAACCTGGTGAGCCGCTGGGGGCACAGCATGCTGCGCCTGGTGATCTGCGCGCCCGGCCGCCCGCGTGGCCCGGATTGCCGGCTCGACCTGGACCAGCATTTGGTGCTGTCCTACCGGGCCTTCGTGGGTGACGTGCAGCTGTCGAGCTGGGACGGCCTGGTGGGCAAGTATCCGTCTCGCCTGTTTGTGTTGCCGCTGGCCCAGGTGATTGACGAATACACAAAGACCGAGCTGCGTGGCCTGGCCTCCGTGCCGTTGAAACTCAGCCGCCAAGAGATCAACGACACCGTCGAGCATGCCGCTGAAATGCACTGGAGCTATGACGGCAACTACTATTTCCTGTCCAACAACTGCGCGGTCGAGAGCCTGAAACTGTTGCGCAGTGGCAGTGCCAACCCGCAGCTGACCGGCCTGGACAACATTACGCCCAACGGCCTGCTGGAAGTGCTGCAGGCGCGTGGCCTGGCCGATACCAGCGTGTTGAATGACAAACGCGAGGCCATGCGCCTTGGGTATCACTTCGACTCCTTCCGCGAACGCTACCAGGCGATGTTCGACGTGCTGCGCAAGCACCTGCCGATCAAGCAGACCCAGGTCGAAGACTGGTTATCCCTGAGTGCCGAGGAGCGCCGCCAGTGGTTTGCCCAGGCTGACCTGCGTACCAGCGCCGCCCTGTTGCTGCTGGAGCAAGCGAGCTTTCGCAAACAATTGATGCTGGCCCAGGACGAAGTCAAACAACGTTATCTCGGCGCCCGCGAACTCAAGAATGGCGGCATGGAGAAAGCCAACGCCACGCTGCAACAGATTCTCGCCAACAGTGGCTTCCTGAGCCGCCCGGCAGAACTGCTCGGCAGTGGCGGCTACGGCCTGCCGCAACCGTCGGAGTCCAAGCGCCTGGAGTCGGAAAGCGCCGAGCGCCAGAAACAGCTGCAATCGCTCACCGGCGAGCTGGATAAAGAGGTGAGGGCGCTGCTGGAGCCTTCCCGCGCAGCTGAAATTGCCGCCTGTGAAGCCAACCTCAAGCAGGTCGGCGAACATTTGCGAGCGCTGCATAAAGCAGCGGGCGGCCTGGAACTGCCCTGACAGCTTCACGGCAAACACCCTTCAAATGTGGCAGCTGGCTTGCTTGCTCCCACATTGGCGCTGTGTAAATCTGACGACCGCGTATCTACCCTCCATCAACTGTTTGCCCAGCGAAAGCTGGCTGAAAGCTTCCCCGTCTAGGATCGCCCCACTGCCGGCAACAGACCGGCTGTTAACAACAACAATGGTGATTCCCGATGTCCGCTCGTACCCGCCTGTTTGCCCCGACTCCACCCGTAAGCCACGTGCCTTTCGTTCTGCGCTGACCCCACCCGGTTCGCCATTCCCTAGCCGCGCTACGCCTGGAGTATTCCTATGCTGACTTTCCTTGGCTTTGCCATGGTCATCACGTTCATGTTCCTGATCATGACCAAGCGCCTGTCCGCGCTGATCGCCTTGATCATCGTGCCTATCCTGTTCGCGCTGTTCGGCGGCTTTGCGCCGGAGATCGGCCCGATGATGCTCGCGGGCATCACCAAACTCGCGCCGACCGGCGTGATGCTGATGTTCGCCATTCTCTACTTTGCCCTGATGATCGACTCCGGCCTGTTCGACCCGGCCGTGCGCAAGATCCTCCAGATGGTCAAGGGCGACCCGCTGAAAGTCTCCGTGGGCACCGCCGTGCTGGCCCTGGTCGTGTCGCTGGACGGTGACGGCGCCACCACTTACATGATCTGCGTGGCCGCCATGCTGCCGCTGTACCAGCGCATCGGCATGAGCCCGCGCATCATGGCCGGCCTGATCATCCTCGCCGGTGGCGTGATGAACATGACGCCCTGGGGTGGCCCGACCGCCCGCGCCGCCAGTGCGCTGCATGTGGACCCTTCGGATATTTTCGTTCCGATGATCCCGGCCATGGCCGCCGGTGTGATCGCGATCCTGGTGATCGCCTATATGTACGGCAAGCGCGAGCGTGCACGCCTGGGCGAACTGCACCTGCAAGGGGACGAAATCGACCACAGCGAAATCAGCGTGTCGCAATACCCTGACGCCCGCCGTCCGAAGCTGATCTGGTTCAACGGCGCACTGACTTTTGCCCTGATGTGCACCCTGATCGCCGGCCTGTTGCCATTGCCGGTCCTGTTCATGGTGGCGTTCAGTATCGCGATGATCGTCAACTATCCGTGCCTGCAAATGCAGAAAGACCGCGTCGCCGCCCACGCCGGCAGCGTATTGGCAGTGGTCGGGCTGATCTTCGCCGCGGGTATCTTCACCGGCATCCTCTCCGGCACCGGCATGGTCGATGCGATGTCCAAGAGCCTGCTGGCCGTCATCCCCGATGCCATGGGCCCTTACCTGGCGGTGATCACCGCACTGGTGAGCATGCCGTTTACCTTCTTCATGTCCAACGATGCGTTCTACTACGGCGTACTGCCGGTGCTGGCCGAAGCCGCCAGTCATTACGGCATCACCGCCGTGGAGATGGCGCGTGCCTCCATCGTTGGCCAACCCGTGCACTTGCTCAGCCCGCTCGTACCGTCGACCTACCTGTTGGTGGCGTTGGCCGGTATCGAATTTGGCGATCACCAGCGCTTCACCCTCAAGTGGGCAGTACTGGTATGCCTGTGCATAATGTTCGCCGCGTTGCTGATGGGGATTTTTCCGCTGTTCAGCACTCTATAATCGTACCGACTCACCGCGCGGCGCTGCAGCTTGCGCGGTTTAACACTTGCTCAAAGGAATACACATGGAATGGCTGACCAATCCGGAAATCTGGATTGCCTTCTTCACCCTGACGGCCCTCGAGATCGTCCTGGGCATCGATAACATCATCATGATTTCGATCCTGGTCAGCCGCATGCCCAAGCATATGCAAGCGCGCACCCGGATCTTCGGCCTGGCCCTGGCCATGGTCACGCGCATCCTGCTGTTGCTGTCGATCACCTGGGTCATGCAACTTACCGCCGACCTGTTCGTGGTATTCGGCCAGGGCATTTCCGGGCGCGACCTGATCCTGTTCTTCGGTGGCCTGTTCCTGCTGTGGAAAAGCTCCCAGGAGATGTACCACGCCCTGGAAGGTGAAGACGAAACCCACGACGAGCCGAAAGGCGCGGGTGGCAAGTTCATCTACACCATCATCCAGATCGCCATCATCGACATCGTGTTCTCCCTGGACTCGGTGATCACCGCCGTGGGCATGGTCTCGCACGTTCCGGTGATGGTGGCGGCGATCGTGGTCGCGGTGCTGGTGATGATGCTGGCGGCCGGCACCATCAGCGAATTCATCGACAAGCACCCGTCGCTGAAAATGCTCGCGCTGTCGTTCCTGCTGGTAGTGGGTACCGTGCTGATCGCCGAATCCTTCGACGTGCACGTGCCAAAAGGCTACGTCTACTTCGCCATGGCGTTCTCGCTGGCGGTGGAAGCGGTGAACATCAAGATGCGCACTGCCATCGCGAAAAAGAAGAAACAGCAGGATCCTGTGAAACTGCGCAAGGACATTCCGGGTCAATAAACCTGACCCGCTACTGAAAAGGGGCTTTCGAGCCCCTTTTTTCCCTCTGCAAAAAGCTGATTTCATGACAGTTTTATTTCAATCACGACTTTAGCTATGCGATGCTGGCGCACAGCCCATTCGCCAACTACAGCTTAAGTACAAGACGTAGAGCGGCACGCGGCAATTCTCATTTGCTCTTTTTGAGCTAACCCACACGGGGGGCCGAGCATGCTGACCTTGCTCAATCTGCTTTCCGCCGTGACCCTGCTTATCTGGGGCACGCATATCGTCCGTACCGGCATCCTGCGGGTCTACGGCTCTAACTTGCGCCAAGTCATCGGGCAGAACATGTCCAAGCGCTGGCTGGCGTTTGTCGCTGGCATCCTGGTGACCGCCATGGTGCAGAGCAGCAACGCCACCGCGATGCTGGTGACTTCTTTCGTGGGCCAGGGCCTGATGGGCTTGATGCCCGCGCTCGCGACCATGCTCGGCGCCGATGTCGGTACCGCGCTGATGGCGCGGGTGCTGACGTTTGACCTGTCTTGGCTGTCGCCGCTGCTGATCTTTCTCGGGGTGATCTTCTTCCTGTCACGCAAACAGACGCGGGCAGGGCAGTTGGGCCGTGTAGGCATTGGCCTCGGGCTGATCATCCTCGCGCTGCAGTTGATCGTTGAGGCCGCCGGGCCGATTACGCATGCCCAGGGTGTGAAAGTGCTGTTCGCCTCGCTGACCGGCGACATCCTGCTCGATGCCCTGGTCGGCGCCTTGTTCGCGATGATTTCCTACTCCAGCCTGGCGGCCGTGTTGCTGACCGCGACCCTCGCCGGCGCCGGCGTGATCGGCCTGCACGTGGCCATCGGCCTGGTGATCGGCGCCAACATCGGCAGTGGTGTGCTGGCTTTCCTCAGTACCAGCATGCAGAACGCCGCCGGTCGCCAGGTGGCGCTGGGCAGCCTGTTGTACAAATTGATCGGCCTGCTGCTGATCATCCCGGTACTCGACCCGCTCGTACTGTGGATGGACGGCCTGGACTACAGCGCCCAGGGCATGGTTATCACCTTCCACCTGCTCTACAACGTCAGCCGCTGCCTGATCCTGCTGCCGAGCATCGGCCCGATGTCGCGCTTGTGCGCCTGGCTGCTGCCGGAGCGCGAGGAGGTCAATGGCACGGCCAAGCCGCGTCACCTCGACCTTGCCGCGCTCACCACCCCCAGCCTGGCACTGGCCAACGCCGCGCGCGAAACCCTGCGCCTGGGCGACCTGATCGACAACATGCTCACCGCCATGCAGGAAGTGCTGCGCGGCAAGCAGACCGCCATCACCCAGGAGATGCGCAGCCTCAGCGACGACGTCGAGTCACTCTACAGCGCGATCAAACTCTACCTGGCACAAATGCCGCGCGAGGACCTCAGTGAGCAGGACAGCCGCCGCTGGGCCGAGATCATCGAGCTGTCGATCAACCTGAAACTGGCTGGCGACCTGATCGAACGCATGCTGCGCAAAGTCCAGCAGCAGAAAACTTCGCAACGCCGGCAGTTCTCGGAGGTCGGCCTGGAAGAACTCAGCGGCCTGCACTCCCAGCTGATCGCCAACCTGCGCCTGGGCCTGTCGGTGTTCCTCAGCGCCGACCCGGAAAGCGCCCGCCAACTGCTGCGCGAAAAGCGCCGTTTCCGCGCCCAGGAACGGCGCCTGGCCCACGCCCATGTCAGCCGCCTGCAACGCAAAGTCGTACAAAGCCTGGAGACCAGTTCCCTGCACCTGGAGCTGATTGCCGACATGAAGCGTCTGAACTCGTTGTTTTGCAGCAGTGCTTATGTAGTGTTGGAAACGTCCGATACCGGCGCGCTCTCCGCCGAAGATATTGCCGACATCACGCATTCACCCTGAACGGATGATGGCGCGTGAAGTCAGTTAAAACTGACCTCACACGCCAGGAAGCTTGTTATGCGTCGCCTGTTATTCGCTTGCCTGCTCATGGGTTCCGCCCATGCCTTTGCCTTTGACCGCCTGCAAGTCGAGGGCTACACCTTGCCCAATGGCCTGCAATTGCTGCTCAAGCCGGGCACCGAGCGCGGGCACGTGGCGATCCGACTGGTGGTCGGTGTAGGCCTGGATGACTTCAGTTGCGAAGACAAGGAACTGCCGCACCTGCTCGAACACTTGCTGTTCAGCGGCCTCGACGGCGGCGGCGAAGGCGAACTGGAAGACCGCATGCAGGCCCTGGGCGGCGAGTGGAACGCCTACACCAGCAATGCCGACACCACCTTCGTGATCGAGGCCCCCGCGCAAAACCAGCGCAAGGTGCTCGACCTGCTGCTGGCGATCATCACCCGCACCGAACTGACCGACGCCAACATCCAGGCAGCCAAGCAGGTGGTGGAGCGCGAGGACGGTGGCCATTACTCACACCTGCAACGCCTGCTCGACCGCCAGGACCTGGGCCACACCGCCAGCAATCAACTGGCCGTCGAACTGGGGCTCAAATGTGCCGAACGCGCCGAGGTCAATCAGCTGACTCGCGACCAGTTGGAGAGCCTGCGCAAGAACTGGTACGCGCCCAACAACATGACGCTGATCATCGTCGGCGACCTCGACAAACTGCTGCCCGCTTACCTGGAGCGCACTTACGGCCAACTTGAGCCGGTGGAGCCCAGCGAGCATCTGGCGCTGCCGGACATCCAGCACGCCGCCGCCAGCCATCGCGAGCTGATCCACGGTTGGGTCGGCGACAGCGCCAAGCTGCACTGGCTGTTCCCCGAGCCGGTGCTGGATGACCAGCATGATGAAACCTACGACCTGCTCAAGGACTACCTCGACTGGGCGCTGTACCGCCAACTACGGCTCAAGCACGCCTTGTCCTACGGCCCATGGAGCGAGCGCGAAGTGCTCGGCGGCGTCGGCTTCCTCAGCCTGAATGCCGACCTTGAGCGAGAAAATCTCCCCGAAGCCGAACACGTGCTGCAAGAGCTCAAGGCGCAACTGCTCAAGGACGGCCTCGACCCCGCCGTGTTCAGTCGCCTCCAGCAGGCCGCCGTCGCCCGACAGGCCTGGGCCGTGCAGGGCAACAGCGCCTTGGCCGATTATTACTGGAGCGCCTCGGGCGATTACCACAATGGGCACTTCAGCGACCCGGTCAAACGGATCAAGGCCGTGAGCCTGGACCAGACCAACCAGGCTATGCGTGAGGTCTTCAAACAACCGGGCTACTGGCGCATCGAGAAGCCGCTGCTGAGCTACGACATGCTCAGCTGGATCGGTGCCGGCCTGCTCGGGCTGATCGCCATTGTGTTGATCGGCGTGCGGGTTTATCGCAAACGAGTCGCGTAATGAGGCACCGAACCCAGGGCTAAGACGTTATTCTGTCTGGGATTTTTTCCTACAAAGACTGCGAACTGCCGAATGCCAAACCTGACCCGTCTTATCCAGCGCGTCCTCGAACTGATGAAGCGCTACCCAGGGGTGATTGCACTCGGCGGGTTTATCTCGGGTGTGTGCAGCTTCATCCTGGTGGATCGCCAGCAGGGCATGGCCAGCTGGATCGCAGTGATCATGCTGGTGAGCTGGCTGTGGCTGATGCTCGAAAACAGCTTTACCCAGCTGTTCACCAAAGTCTTCAAGCGCGAAATCCCCGAACCCTTGCTGCGCTACGCGACCCAGATGATCCACCAGGAAAGTCTGTTTTTTGTGCTGCCGTTCTTTTTCGTCACCACCGCCTGGAACAGCGGGCAGTCGGTGTTCACTGGCCTGCTCGGCGCTGCAGCGCTGGTGTCGATCACCGACCCGCTCTACTACAAGTGGCTGGCGCCCAAGCGCTCGCTGTTCCTGGCATTGCACACCCTGACCCTGTTCGCCGCGCTGCTCACCGCGCTGCCGATCATCCTGCACCTGACCACCGCCGAAAGTTACAAGCTCGCCCTCGGCGTGGCCATGGCGTTGTCGATTCCAAGCCTGGCGGTAAGCCTGCCGCTGCGCAGCCTCAAGGGCTGGGCGATGCTGCTGGGGGTCACCGCCGCTATCGGTTGCGCCGGTTGGTTCCTGCGCAGTTGGGTGCCGCCGGCCACCCTGTGGATGACCGAAGTCGCCATCAGCACACAGTTGCAAGACCGCACGCCGGGTGACGATCTCAAACAAGTCACTGCCGCCCAGCTGCGCAGCGGCGGGCTGTACGCCTACACGGCGATCAATGCGCCGCGGGGGCTGGATGAGCGCATCTACCATGTGTGGAAATTCAATGGCAAAGAAGTCGACCGCATCGCCCTGGATATCCACGGTGGGCGCAAGGAAGGCTATCGTGCCTGGACCCATAAGCAGAATTTCCCGGCTGACGCGGTAGGCCGCTGGCAAGTGCAGGTGCTGACCGAGGACGGGCAAGTGATCGGCGTCCTGCGCTTCAAAGTGGCGGACGCAGCACAAACGGACAACCCAAAGTAGGCCGGTTCGTGCTATTACGTAGCAATTGTGGATAGCCAGACAAGCTCGGAGCTTATGACCAGCAGCACAACGGCCGGCGCCGCCCATCTCGATACGTCTACCGCCCCTCCGTTACTCAGGATTACGGGGGACTGGACGCTTGCCCACTACGCCAGCCTGAAAAAGCTTTCCGACAAACTCGACGGCCAATACGACGCCGGCGCGCGCATCGACCTCAACGGCCTCGGCGCCCTGGATACTGCCGGTGCCTCGCTGCTGGTGGAGCTGCTGGGGCCCGACCGCATCGAGCAATCCGCCGAACAGACCGACTGCAGCCTCAGCGCTGCCGACCGCGCGCTGCTCAAGACCGTCTACCGCTCCCTCAATGACTTTTGTGTGCCAGACAAAGCCCCGGAAGAAACCGCCGGCATCCAGGTGCTGGCGCGTATCGGGCGCGCGGTGGACACCGTCTGGCAGGACAGCAAGAAACTGCTGGGCTTCATCGGCCTGATCCTCGAAACCTTCGCCCGCGGCATCTTCCGGCCCAAGCGCTGGCGCCTGACGCCGATGGTTGCGCACCTCGAACAGGTCGGCCTCGACGCCGCCCCCATCGTCGCCTTGCTGACCTTTCTGGTCGGCGCCGTGGTGGCGTTCCTTGGGGCCACGGTCCTCAAGAGTTTTGGCGCGACGATTTTCACCGTGGACCTAGTGGCGTTCTCGTTCCTGCGCGAATTCGGCGTGCTGCTCACCGCGATCCTGATTGCCGGCCGCACCGCCAGCGCCTTTACCGCACAGATCGGCTCGATGAAGGCCAATGAGGAAATCGATGCGATCCGCACCCTCGGCCTCGACCCGATGGAGCTGCTGGTGTTGCCACGGGTACTGGCGCTGCTGGTGGCGCTGCCGATGCTGACGTTCCTGGCAATGCTCTCGGGCATCGTCGGCGGCGGCGTGGTGTGCGCGGTGGCCCTGGATATTTCGCCGGCGATGTTCCTCTCGCTGCTGCAATCGGACATTGGCGTGCAGCACTTCCTGGTGGGTATGGTCAAGGCGCCGATCTTCGCCTTCCTGATTGCCGCCATCGGTTGCCTGGAAGGCTTCAAGGTCAGCGGCAGCGCCGAATCGGTCGGCGCCCACACCACCTCCAGCGTGGTGCAATCGATCTTTGTGGTGATCGTGCTGGATGCGGTCGCCGCGCTGTTCTTCATGGAGATGGGCTGGTGAGTCGTCTACACCGTGCGCCCGCCGAGGCGGTGATTGAGGTGCGTGGCCTGTGCAATCGCTTTGGCAAACAGAGCGTGCACGAGAACCTCGACCTGGATTTGTACAAGGGCGAGATCCTCGCGGTGGTCGGCGGCTCCGGCAGCGGCAAGTCGGTGCTCTTGCGCAGCATCGTCGGCCTGCGGCGCCCCAGCGCGGGCGAGGTGCGGGTATTCGGCAAGAACCTGCCGAGCTTGTCGGAACACGAGCGCTCGCAGGTGGAACGGCGCTTCGGTGTGCTGTTCCAGAAGGGCGCGCTGTTTTCCTCGCTGACTGTGACCGAGAACGTCGCGCTGCCGTTGATCGAACACGCCGGCCTCAGCCGCGCCGACGCCGAGCACCTGGCTGCCGTCAAGCTGGCCCTGGCCGGGCTACCGCTGTCGGCGGCCGACAAATACCCGGCGTCGCTGTCCGGCGGCATGATCAAGCGCGCCGCCCTGGCCCGCGCGCTGGCGCTGGACCCGGACATCCTGTTTCTCGACGAACCCACCGCCGGCCTCGATCCGATCGGCGCGGCGCAATTCGACCAACTGATCCTGACCCTGCGCGATGCGCTGGGCCTGAGCGTGTTCCTGGTCACCCATGACCTCGACACGCTGTACACCATCACCGACCGCGTGGCGGTGCTGGCGCAGAAGAAAGTGCTGGTGGCCGATGCCATCGATGTCGTCTCGGAAACGGACGACGCCTGGATTCACGAATACTTCCACGGCCCCCGGGGCCGCGCGGCATTGGATGCCGCTCAACCGCTCAACGAGGTATGACATGGAAACCCGAGCCCATCATGTGATGATCGGTCTGTTCAGCGTGATCGTGGTGGTCGGCGCGATGCTGTTCGGCCTGTGGCTGGCCAAGTCCAGCGTCGATACGGCCTTCCAGGATTACGAAGTGATCTTCAACGAGGCGGTCAGCGGCCTGTCCCAGGGCAGTTCGGTGCAATACAGCGGGATCAAGGTCGGCGATGTGATCAGCCTGCGCCTGGACCCCAACGACCCGCGCCGGGTGCTGGCGCGCATCCGCCTGGCCGGCCAGACGCCGATCAAGGAAGACACGCAGGCCAAGCTCGCCCTGACCGGCATCACCGGTACCTCCATCATCCAGCTCAGCGGGGGCACGCCACAAAGCCCGGAACTCAAGGGCAAGGACGGCAACCTGCCGGAGATTATCGCTTCGCCATCGCCGATTGCCCGCCTGCTGAATAACAGCAACGACCTGATGACCAGCATCAACCTGCTGCTGCACAACGCCAATCACATGTTCTCGCGGGAGAACGTCGAACGCCTGAGCAACACCCTGGACAATCTGCAGCAAACCACCGGCGCCATCGCCGACCAGCGCGGCGATATCAAGGTGGTGATGCAGCAACTGATGCAGGTGAGCAAGCAGGCCAGCGCCGCGCTCGAGCAAACCACCACGCTGATGCGCAACGCCAACGGCCTGCTCAACGACCAAGGCAAACAGGCCTTCGGCAGCGCCGAGCAGGCGATGAAATCCCTGGAGCAAAGCACCGCGACCATCAACACCTTGCTGACCAACAACAAGGACTCGGTGAACAGCGGCATGCAGGGCCTCAACGAACTGGCGCCGGCCGTGCGCGAACTGCGTGAGACCCTCGGCTCGCTGCGTGCCATCTCTCGCCGCCTGGAAGCCAACCCCAGCGGCTACCTGCTGGGCAGCGACAAGAACAAGGAGTTCACGCCATGAAGCGTGCTTACCAACTGATCATTCCCATGGCCCTGGCGCTGGTCAGCGCATGCTCGATATTGCCCAAGGCCGACCCTTCGGACGTGTACCGCCTGGCCTCGAGCCAGACCGCGAGCCAGGGCACTCCGGTGAGCTGGTCGCTGCGCGTGAACAAGCCGCAGACCAGCGAATTCCTCGACAGCCCACGCATTGCCGTGGTGCCCAATGGCGACCTGATCAGCAGCTACGCCAACTCACGCTGGAGCGATCCGTCGCCGGTGCTGCTGCGCAATCGCTTCATGGATGGTTTCCAGCGGGATGGCCGAGTGACGCTGCTGAGTACCGACGACACCAACTTGCAATCCGACTATGAGTTGGGCGGGCAATTGCTGGCGTTCCAGAGTGAATATCACGGCAGTGCGGTGGAGGTGGTGATACGCCTCGACGCACGCCTGGTACGCGGCAGTGACCAGCGCATTATTGCCAGCCGCCGCTTTGAGATTCACCAGCCGGTGAGCGACACCAAGGTGTCGGCAGTGGTGGCCGGGTTTGGGCAGGCGGGGGATCAGTTGAACAAGCAGGTGGTGGATTGGGTGGTGCAGCAGGGCAATGCAGCCCCTAGACGCTGAGGACCTCTTCGCGGGCAAGCCCGCTCCCACCATTTGAACGGTGAATACATTCCGAGTGGGAGCCGGCCTGCGATAGCGGTATCAGCCAAAGAACCAATAGCACACCGCAATCGCCGCCACCACGCCGGCCAACTCCGCCAGCAACGCACACCCCACCGCATGCCGCGCGCGCTGGATGCCGACCGAGCCGAAGTACACCGCCAACACATAGAAGGTGGTCTCGGTACTGCCCTGAATCGTCGCCGCCACCAACGCCGGGAAGCTGTCCACACCCTGTGTCTGCATGGTCTCGATCAGCATCGCCCGTGCGGCGCTGCCTGAGAACGGCTTGACCATCGCTGTCGGCAACGCGTCGACAAAGCGTGTGTCCATCCCGGTCCAGGCGACCAGATGGCGAATGCCTTCCAGGCCGAAATCCAACGCCCCGGAAGCACGCAGCACGCCCACGGCGCACAGCATCGCCACCAAATACGGCAGCAGGTTCTTGGCGACGTCGAAGCCTTCTTTGGCGCCTTCGACAAACGCCTCGTACACCTTGACCTTGCGCAACGCGCCGATCACCAGGAACAGCATGATCAAGCCGAACAACGTGAGGTTACCGAGGATCGACGACAACCCTGCCAACGCGGTGGCAGACAATGTCGCCAGCAGCGCCATGAAACCGCCCAGCACCAGCGCGCCCGGAATCAGGTACGCCAGCACCACCGGGTCCCACAGCCGCAGCCGCTGCATCACCGCCACCGACAGCAGGCCCACCAGGGTCGACGCACTGGTCGCCAGCAAGATCGGCAGGAACACCAGCGTCGGGTCCGCGGCGCCTTGCTGGGCGCGGTACATGAAGATCGTCACCGGCAACAGCGTCAGCGAGGACGCGTTGAGCACCAGGAACAGGATCTGCGCGTTGCTCGCGGTGTTGGGGATGGGATTGAGTTCCTGCAGCGCCTTCATGGCCTTGAGGCCGATGGGCGTCGCGGCGTTGTCCAGGCCCAGGCCGTTGGCGGCGAAGTTGAGCGTGATCAGGCCGATGGCAGGGTGGCCGGCGGGCACCTCCGGCATCAGGCGACGAAACAGTGGGCCGAGGGCCTTGGCCAGCCAGTCGACGATCCCGGCTTTTTCGGCGATGCGCAGAAAGCCCAGCCACAACGTGAGCGTGCCGAACAGCAGCACCATCACTTCCACCGACAATTTGGCCATGGCGAAAATGCTTTCCACCATCGCTGCAAAAATCCCGGCGTTACCGCCGACCAGCCATTGCGCCAGTGCTGACACCATTGCCACGACAAAGAAGCCAAGCCACAGGCCATTGAGCATCAGTTGAATCCCCCGAAAGATGGGGCGAATGATAGCGGGGCTGGCAGAAACGACAAACCCCGGATTTCCCGGGGTTTGTTCAGATCACGCCAGCATCAGCCGCGGCTGGTCTCGCCGGCCGGCAGCGCCTGCTTGCTGCGCCAGTGCGGCAGGGAGTTCCAGTAGCGCTCGCCCTTGGCGTCGTCGTACATGCCTTCCCAACGCGAGATCACCAGCACGGCCAGCGCGTTGCCGATCACGTTGAGCGCGGTACGCGCCATGTCCATGATGCGGTCGACACCGGCGATGAACGCCAAGCCTTCCAGCGGAATACCCACGCTGCCCAGGGTGGCCAGCAGCACCACGAAGGACACGCCCGGCACGCCGGCGATGCCTTTGGAGGTGACCATCAGGGTCAGCACCAGCATCAGTTGCTGGCCGATCGACAGGTCGATGCCATACAGCTGGGCGATAAAGATCGCCGCGATGCTCTGGTACAGGGTCGAGCCATCCAGGTTGAACGAGTAGCCGGTCGGTACCACGAAGCTGCAGATAGCCTTCGGCGCGCCGTAGGCTTCCATCTTCTCGATCACCCGTGGCAGCACGGTTTCGGAACTGGCGGTGGAGTAGGCCAGCACCAGCTCATCCTTGAAGATACGCATCAGCTTGAGGATCGAGAAGCCGAACAGGCGTGCGATCAAGCCCAGCACCGCGAAGGCGAAGAACAGGATGGCCACGTAAACCAGGATCACCAGCTTGGCCAGCGGCAGCAGCGAGGCGAAGCCGAAGTTGGCGACAGTCACCGCGATCAGCGCGAATACACCGATAGGGGCGTATTTCATGATCATGTGGGTGACTTTGAACATGCTCTCGGACACGCCCTGGAACATGGTCACCAGCGGCTCGCGCAGCTCCGGCTTGAGGCTCGACAAACCGAGGCCGAACAGCACGGAGAAGAAGATGATCGGCAGCATTTCGCCACGGGCGACGGCGGCGAAGATGTTCGACGGGATCAGGTTGAGGATGGTCTGGATAAACGCATGCTCATGCTGCACTTCGGCAGCGGTGGCGGTGTACTTGGAGATATCGACGGTGCCCAGGGTACTCATGTCGATACCGGCACCGGGGTGGAACAGATTGGCCAGCAACAGGCCGACCACGATGGCGATGGTGGTGACCACTTCAAAGTAAAGGATGGTTTTGACACCGATACGCCCGAGCTTTTTCGCGTCACCGACTCCGGCAATGCCGACGATCAGCGAAGAAATCACAATCGGGATCACGATCATCTTGATCAGGCGGATAAAGATATCGCCCGCTGGCTGCAACACATTGCTGATCCACCAGGCCTTTTCAGCACTGAAATGGTTGAGCACTGCACCGATTGCAATCCCCAGCACCAAACCGATGAGGATCTGCCAGGCGAGGCTTAGCTTTGCCTTCTTCATGTCATTACCCTTACTTCAAGTGGACTTAAGGCAAATGCGCCAGCTGGAACGCTCGAGAGCGAAAAAGTGTGAGCATCTGCCTCCATGGAAGGTCACCGCAGCGTGGCCGAAATGGCTTACTGGCAGGCGAAAAAAGGCGCAACTATTCCGATGCAAGGGGGCGACGTCTAATGCCGTAAACGCCTACCCTATGCCGAATCGGCATGGCTTTTTTTCATAATAACTGTCTGATCGGTCAGTTCAAATGCGACATTTTGGCAGGTGAACATGCCGTGAACCGGCCAATTCAGGCTCGCGCAGAGATTCAGGACGACTTCAGGCCATTGGCAAAAATGCCTGGAAATTCATGGGCGTCGTGTCAGAAATGTCCTATAGCAAGGGCAAAACTTTCTCGATAGATGGTCGCTCGTACACACCAAGTAATGGTTAAGTGCAGGCAGAAAGGAAATTCTCGGCTATGAGCGGTATGAGGAGGGAAGTAAGCAGCATAAGCCCGCCGCAAGTTCAGCAAGCTTGAGGACTTGTGAACCTGCGTCGCAGCTTTTCGCCTGACCCGGCCCTTGCGCAGGCACTCCCTGTACCCGTAGGTCACGCCGATCTCGATTGATCAGAGCAACCCGGCCCCCTGGTCATGCCTCACCCGTGGCGAGTGAGGCAGACAGAAAGAAGCGAGGGGCTTCTTTCTATGGACGATGATCCCGCAGACGACAAGCGCGTCAGACGGAACCTAGTACCAATTCGGATCTTTCTTCAGCTGTTCCATCAGCAGCTTCTGCATGCCTTCGTCCGGCTTACCGATAAACCGGTAATCGGCGTGCCGAGTCGGCGACTTGTCCGCCGGCAAGCCGGCAGGGACTTCGACCAACATCGCGTAGGCATCATCCTTGTCGAGGCTGAAGGCAACGATCAGGCGCTTGTTCAGGCATGTGTCTGCGGTTTCACAGAGCGGACCGACCAAGTACTTGTCGCCATCTTCTTCCACGGCATTCATTTGTTCGGCCGTGCCTGACAGGTTCATTACCCATTCAGGCAGGCGCTCTTCTTTCTTCACCACGCTTTGCCAGGTTTCACGGTATTGCGGGTCCGCGCTGAGCAGTTCGTTGGCCCGGGATTGACCGTCATTGGCGGCCATCGCCAGGCCGCTGCCGCCCAGGAGCAGGGCGGCAGCCATGGCTTTAAAGGAAGTGGTCATGTTCAGCCTCGGCCGCGACGACCAAAGAAGAACGAAGCGATGAACATCACCAGGAAGACGACAAAGAGAATCTTGGCGATACCCGTGGCGGTGCCCGCGATACCACCGAAGCCCAGGACTGCAGCCACAATGGCGATGATCAGAAATGTGATTGCCCAACTCAACATGGTGATTCTCCTTACGCTTCTTTTAGAGGTAACAGCGGTAGTGCGGTACGGACGCTCAAAACGAGCCCCCGACGTTCTTGCCTAGAACACCCAACGCTCTTGGGTTGGCAGCTCGCCCAGGGTTGAATCCTGGTCGGCTACGCGCAATTGCGGGGCTGTCACATCGGCAGTCACGCTACCGACGGATCGAAAATGCGTCTGGGTCATCACCGGACGTTCGAATTGCGGGGTCTGCTGCTGACTCTGCTGCCAATGCTGAAACTGCTGGCCTGCAATCAGCGTGACCATCAAGGCCAGGCTGGCAAACAGACCTTGTTGCAAGCGCAGTGGCGATACACGCAGTTGGTTGAGGCTTTGGCGAGTCATGCTGCATTTCTCCCGCATTCTGATTATTCGTTGGGATAGCTATTGCAGAGCGCATGCCAGCTTTTTTGCAAAATAAAACTCAATAAAATCAATAAGTTAAATATATGCGTTAGGGCAATCGCCTAGCATCCTGCACGATGCCCCCCTGTACGCCGTGCGAAATGCACGATGGTCAGTGGTCGGGTCGAGGGATAGAAAGCGGAGGGAGTGTTGCCGAAGGGGCAAGACGGCATGAAAACGCCATCAGGCAAGGCTTTGTAGGACACCGCGCAGATAGCTGCACGATGCTGCCTATTATCGATCAGAATAGACCATGCAACTTGCCCGATTATTCCGGGACTAAACACCATCATTCATAGTTAAGGAGCGCGGGACAGATGGAATCAGCCAAGGAACTTCAAGGCCGCATTCTTTTAGTGGATGACGAATCCGCGATCCTCCGCACCTTCCGTTATTGCCTGGAAGATGAAGGCTACACCGTGGCCACCGCCAACAGCGCCGCCCAAGCCGACACCTTGATGCAGCGCCAGGTATTCGACCTGTGCTTCCTCGACCTGCGCCTGGGCGAAGACAATGGCCTGGATGTGCTGGCCCAAATGCGCATACAAGCACCGTGGATGCGCGTGGTCATCGTGACCGCCCATTCGGCGGTGGATACCGCCGTGGACGCGATCCAAGCGGGTGCGGCCGATTACCTGGTCAAGCCCTGCAGCCCCGACCAATTGCGCCTGGCCACCGCCAAGCAACTGGAAGTGCGCCAACTCTCTGCACGCCTGGAAGCATTGGAAGGCGCAGTGCGCCAGCCCAAAGACGGCCTCGATTCCCACAGCCCCTCGATGATGGTGGTACTGGAAACCGCGCGCCAAGTGGCCGGCACAGATGCCAACATCCTGATTCTCGGCGAGTCGGGCACCGGTAAAGGCGAGCTGGCCCGGGCCATTCACGGCTGGAGCAAGCGGTCGAAGAAGTCCTGCGTGACCATCAACTGCCCTTCGCTGACGGCAGAGTTGATGGAGAGCGAGCTGTTCGGCCATAGCCGCGGTGCGTTTACCGGTGCCAGTGAAAGCACCTTGGGCCGCGTCAACCAGGCAGACGGCGGCACGCTGTTTCTCGACGAGATCGGCGATTTCCCCCTCACCTTGCAACCCAAGTTGCTGCGTTTTATCCAGGACAAGGAATACGAGCGCGTGGGCGACCCGGTCACCCGCCGTGCTGACGTGCGGATCCTGGCGGCCACCAACCTGAACCTGGAAGACATGGTGCGCGACGGCCGCTTCCGTGAAGACTTGCTCTACCGCCTCAATGTGATCACCTTGCACTTGCCGCCGCTGCGCGAACGCAGCGAGGACATCCTGACCCTGGCCGACCGGTTCCTGGCACGCTTCGTCAAGGAATACGCGCGGCCGGCTCGCGGTTTCAGCGATGAAGCACGTGAGGCGCTGTTGAACTATCGCTGGCCGGGCAATATCCGTGAGCTGCGCAACGTGGTCGAGCGCGCCAGCATTATCTGCCCACAGGAAAAAGTCGAAATCAGCCACCTCGGCATGGCCGAGCAGCCGACCAACAATGCGCCGCGTATCGGCGCGGCACTGAGCCTGGACGAGCTGGAGAAAGCCCACATCGGCGCCGTCCTCGCCACCAGCGACACCCTGGACCAGGCCGCGCGCACCCTGGGTATCGACGCCTCGACCCTGTACCGCAAACGCAAACAGTACAACCTGTGAGCACTCTATGAAGCTAGCGATGAAACTGCGCACTCGTTTGTTCCTGAGTATTTCTGCGCTGATTACCGTCGCCCTGCTGGGTTTGATCCTGGGTCTGGTGAGCGTCATGCAAATGGCCAAGACCCAGGAGTCGTTGATTCGCAGCAATTTCATCACCCTGGACCTGGGCCTCAAGCTGCGCCAGAGCTTGGGCGACCAGTTGATCATGATGCTCGAAGAGCCGCCGGACCCGGAGGCCCTGAAAGCCTCCAAACAGCGCTATTTCGACTTGCTGGACCAAGGTATCGCCCATGAACAGCGCGACGGCCACGGGACCGGATTCAGCCAGGCGCGAGGCCAGTACCAGGCATTGCTGGAGGCATTTGACCAATCCCAGCAAGCAGAACCACCGCCAGGTACCAAGGAAAAGCTCACCGAAACCTTCAATGTGCTGCGTAACGGGCTGATCAACGAGCACAAGCAAGCGCTGGAAAACATCAGCAACAGCGAGCACAAGTCCCGCGAGCGGGCGCTATTGATCGCAGGTTTACTGGGGCTGGTGGGGCTTGCGGTATTGATCATCGGATTTGTGACCGCGCATGGCATTGCCCGGCGATTTGGCGGGCCGATCGAAGCGCTGGCCAAGGCGGCGGACAAGATCGGGCAGGGCGATTTCGAAGTGACGCTGCCGATCTCATCGGCGGCTGAGATGAACCAGCTGACCCGTCGCTTCGGCATCATGGCCGAAGCCCTGCGCCAGCATCAGGCAACCAACGTCGACGAACTGCTGGCCGGCCAGCAACGCCTGCAAGCCGTGCTCGACAGCATCGACGATGGCCTGCTGATGATCGATCGCCAGGGCCGCCTGGAGCACCTCAACCCCGTCGCCCAGCGCCAATTGGGCTGGGATGAAGAACGTCTCGGCCAGGGCCTGGGTGAAGCACTGGTGCGCCCGGAACTGGATGAACAGCTGCAATTGGTGCTGCGTGGCGGCAACCTGGAGCGCGCTCCGGACGACCTGGAAGTCGAAGTCGAAGGCGAGCTGCGCCTGCTGACCTATAGCCTGACGCCCGTCAGCCATACCCAGGGGCATATCCTCGGTGCAGTTATGGTGCTGCATGACGTCACCGAACAACGCGCCTTCGAGCGCGTGCGCAGCGAGTTCGTGTTGCGCGCCTCCCATGAGCTGCGCACGCCGGTGACCGGCATGCACATGGCGTTCGGCCTGTTCCGCGAGCGCGCGAAATTTCCGGCGGATTCGCGCGAAGCGGACCTGCTGGATACGGTCAATGAAGAAATGCAGCGCCTGATGCAGCTGATCAACGACTTGCTCAACTTCTCGCGCTACCAGAACGGCCTGCAAAAACTCACCCTGGGCGCGTGCGATGTCACCGACTTGCTTGAACATGCGCGTGCGCGCTTCGTCGAACCAGCCAACGCGCAACGCATCGAACTGCTGGTAGAAGCCCAGTCCGACCTGCCGCGCTTGTATGCCGACCAGGCACAACTGGAGCGCGTACTCGACAACCTGCTCGGCAACGCCTTGCGCCACACCGCCGAAGGCGGGCAGATCCGCTTGCAGGCACGTCGCCACGGTGAGCGGGTAATAATCAGTGTCGAGGACAACGGTGAAGGCATCGCCTACGGACAGCAAGGGCGGATCTTCGAGCCGTTCGTACAAGTGGGCCGCAAGAAAGGCGGCGCTGGCCTGGGGTTGGCGCTGTGCAAAGAAATCGTGCAACTGCACGGTGGCCGCATGGGCGTGTACTCGCGGCCAGGGCAGGGCACACAGTTCTACATGGCGTTGCCGCTGTAACCTGGCCGGTCACGGCAAAAAAAGTGGGAGCGGGCTTGCCCGCGAAGGCGGTGGATCAGTCCATGTATTTGATGACTGACACACTGCCTTCGCGAACAAACCCGCTCCCACTTTTTTGAATCGGTTAACACCTTAACTGCGGTTCAAGGCCCGCAGGATCGCAGCACTTTCGGCGTCCGGTGTGCCATCAAACAGCGATGGCCGGAAGTGCATCTGGAATGCCGCGATCACATGCCGCGTGGCGACATCCAGCTCGCCGGTCTGCGGTGTCTGGTAGCCCAGGCGCGCGAGCTCTTCCTGGAACCACGTGATACTCGGTAGATCCGCGGCGTACTGCACCTGGAATCGGGCAACAGCCTGCGCGTCCGGCCAGACCCCCAACCCTTCAGCGGCGAGTCGCTTCCACGGGAACAGCGGACCCGGATCCAGCTTGCGCAGCGGCGCGATGTCGCTGTGGCCAATGATGTTCTTGGGGTCGATGCCATTGCGCTTGCTGATGTCCTTGAGCAACACCACCAGCGATTTAACCTGGGCTTCGGAGTAGGGGTACCACAGGCGACCGGTCGGTGTGTCCTTGTAGCCGGGGTTCACGATTTCAATACCGATTGAACTGGAATTGAGCCAGGTCCGGCCCATCCACTCGCTTTCCCCGGCATGCCAGGCGCGCTGGCTCTCGTCGACCAGCTTGTAGATGGTGGCAGAAGCGTCATCGCCGATCAGGTAATGGCTGCTGACCTGGCCGTGGGTGAGCAGTGCCAGGGAGCGTTCAAGGTTGGTCGAGGTGTAGTGGACAACCACGAACTGCACGCGGTTATCATGGTTCACCGAGGGGTGAGTGGTGTCCAGGCGCGGGCCACTGGCGCAGCCCGTGAGTAAAAGGAACAAAAAGGCGAAGTACAGGGATTTCATGGCAGAAGGCATTACGCTGAAGACGATAATGCAACAGTGTAACGTACCGTTTGTGGCTCGGCGGTCAAATTACAAAATGGAACATCTTTTACGCCGCCTGCACCTGGTTGCGTCCCGCAGCCTTGGCCCGGTACAACGCCGCATCCGCACGCTTGAGGGCCAGGTCACTGCGCTCGCCCGCCTGGAACTGCGCGACGCCCATGGACACGGTGATCGTCACCGGCTCGCCCTTGAAGTGAAACGGGCACGCCTCAATCGCTGCGCGCAACGCATCACCTGCCGCCACGGCCTCTGCCAATGAGGAGTCCGGCATCAGCAACACAAACTCTTCTCCGCCAAAGCGTGCGATAAAATCGTTCGGCCGCAGGCGCTTGCGCAGCACGTTGGCGATGATCTTCAGCACCTTGTCGCCGGCCAGATGGCCGTAGCCATCGTTGATGCGCTTGAAGTGATCCAGGTCGAGCATCGCCAACGACAGGTTGTTGCCGCGCTGGTGCCAGAGGTTGACCTCCAGATCGAGGCGCTCGCTCCAGGCTGCGCGGTTAGGCAGGCCGGTAAGTGGATCGATCAAGGCCTTCTGGCGTTGCACCTCCAGGTGTTCGCGATAGCCCTGGGCCTCCTGCTCCATATTGGCGACCCGCTCGGCCAGCCCTTTCAAGCGCGCGGCCACTTCCTGCTCGCGCTGGTCGCGTTGCTGCTGGTGCTCGTCCATGGTGCCGAGCAAGCCTTCGAGGTGGCTTTCCAGCACGTGCTTGAGGCTGTCGAGGTCGGCGGCGTCCTGCACACTGCTTTGCAAGCCGTCGACCTGTTCGCGAATCTGCGTGTCCAGCTCGCGGGCAGCGGATCGGCTGTCTGCATGCCCGTCGCTGGCGACCTGCAAATGCCCCTGGAAGGCTTCGAGACGCTCGTTGAGCTGCTTGAGGTACGCCTCGAACTCATGCTGGCCGCTGTCGGTGATCGCCAGCATCAGCACGGCCAGATCATCGAGAATCGGTAGCAGTTCGTACCAGTTCAGGCCATGGGCGAGGCGCTCACGCATGGCTTCGGCCTGGGGCCTGTGGCGCTCGGGCAAGGACAGGTCTTCGAGCAGGCCGAGCAGGGTGTCTTCAATATGTTTGGCGACGGAGCTGTAGGACGGCTCCGGCGAGTCCGGCAGGGAATAGGCAGCATCCGCTTGCAACTCGTCGGGATCGGGCTCGTCGGGCTCCAGCACAGGCGGCAGCGACAGACTGCCGATAGTGGTTTCGTCCGGCGTCTCGACCTCATCCGATGGCACGTCGATAAAAGCCGCGAGGGCGCTTTCGGGCGCGGGTTCTTCGCTCTGCGACTCGGGCTCCCTGGATACTGCGGGCACGTCAACGGGCGCCGCCGTAGGCGGGGCCTCGAAGGCAAACGTCTCACTGGGCGCCTCGACAACGCTGGCCGGCGCGACGGGTTCAGGGGGCGGGGCAACCGCCTCTTGCGGCTGTGGCGCAAAGGCCCGCAAGGCCTGGGTGAGTTCCTCGGATTGCTCGGGCTCCTGAGCCACGGCGACCGGCTTGGCTGCAACAGGCGGTGGGGCCGGCTCGCTGGCGACCGCTTCGTTGGCCGTCTCCTTGGCGCCGAACAGACGCTGTAACAATCCGGGGCCTGGGCGCGTGGTCTCGCCGTCCGGTTCCAGGTTATCCAGCGCCTGCCCTTGCAAGTTGCTCAGCTCGCTGAGCAGCAAGGGGATCTCACGGGCCTGGCTGACACGCCCGTCCAACTGCTTGGCGAAGGTCTTCAGCGGGCGTGCGACCTCACGCGGCAGTGGCAGCTTTTGCAACTGCGCGACCAGGGAGGTCAGCGCAGTGCTCATCTGGTCCACCCGGGTTTCGCGGCGCTGCTCCGAATCCAGCACGGCTTTTTCCAGGCGCGGCAGCAAGGCCGCGAGGGCCGCGTCCATATCATCGCTACGGACAACGTCGCGCATTTCCTTCATGCATTGATCGACCGCACGGTCGGTGCCTTCAGCGGCCAGCGTGCTGCGCACCAGCCCACGGCGCAACAGGTCGAGGCGCGCAGCCCAGCGGCGTTCGAGCTTTTCTTGTTGCTCGATACTCTTCAGGTATTTTTCTTTCCAGCGCTGGGCGTCGTCGCTCATGCAAGGGGTCCGCGAGGGCCGGGGCTCAACGCGGGCAATGCATCAGCCGTGAGCGAACCCGGCAGACGAATCTCTACCGCGACCGGCAGGTGATCGGAGATGGGCTGCGCCAGCACCTTCACGCTTTCCAGCGTGAGGGTCGGACTGAGCAGGATATGGTCAAGACAGCGTTGCGGGCGCCAGCTGGGGAACGTGGCTTCGGCTTGCGGTGCCAGTAGCCCAAGGTCGCGCAACGGAGAATTCTGCAGCAGGTCGTTGGCATGGGTGTTCATGTCACCCATCAACACCTGGTGTTTGTAATTGCCAATCAACTCGCGGATGTAGGCCAGCTGCATCGTGCGGGTGCGTGCACCCAACGCCAGGTGCATCATCACCACCACCAGGGCCTCGGGCCCTTCGCCAAAACGCACGAGAATCGCCCCGCGCCCCTTGGGGCCCGGCAGCGGATGATCTTCGATGGCGGATGGTTTCAAGCGACTGAGCACGCCATTGCTGTGCTGCGCCAGGCGCCCCAGGTTGCGGTTGAGTTGCTGATACCAGTAGGGGAAGGCACCGAGCTGGGCCAGGTGCTCGACCTGGTTGATGTAGCCGGAGCGCATGCTGCCACCGTCGGCTTCCTGCAGGGCAACCAGGTCGAAGTCATGCAACAGGTTGCCGATCTTCTGCAGGTTACCGGCACGCCCATTGTGCGGCAGCAGGTGCTGCCAGCCACGGGTCAGGTAGTGCCGGTATTTCTCGGTACTGATCCCCACCTGGATATTGAAGCTGAGCAGGCGCAAGCGGCTGTCTGCCGGCAGGCCTGTGGATTCCAGGTGATGTTCGTTGACCTGCGGGTCATGCAGGCCAACAACGCGTTCGGTACCCCAGCGGCGCATGACGGGCCCCTTACTTGGCTGCGCGCTCTTTGGCGATCAGCTGGTCGGCAACGTTGAGGGTCTGTTCAGGACCACCGGTAGTGCCCAGGTCGAAGCGGTATTTGCCGTTGACGATCATGGTCGGTACGCCTTGCACACCATACTTCTGCGCGAGTTCCTTGGCCTGCTTGATCTGGCCCTGGATGGCGAAGGAGTTGAAGGTGGCGAGGAACTTGTCCTTGTCGACACCCTGGGTGGCAACGAAGTCAGCCATTTCGTCCGGCTTGGTCAGGCGCTTGCCTTGTTTCTGGATCGCGTCGAATACCGCGTTATGCACCTTGTGCTCGACACCCATGGCTTCCAGGGTCAGGAACAGTTGGCCGTGGGCATCCCATGGGCCGCCGAACATGGCGGGGATACGCTTGAAGTTCACGTCCTTAGGCAGCTTCTCAACCCATGGATTGATGGTCGGTTCAAACGCGTAGCAATGCGGGCAGCCGTACCAGAACAGCTCCACCACTTCGATCTTGCCGGGTACCGATACGGGTACAGGGTTGGCCAATTCAACGTAGGTTTTACCGGCTTCAAGCGGCACGTCGGCAGCTTGTGCGGTCATGCCGAAGAGGCTGGCAGTGACGAGAGCGGCGCTGAGGATCAGATTACGCATGCTTTACTCCTGGACAAATAAAGTCGCCTCACGCGACCTTTGTTGTGACAGGTCTACGCGGGCATGAGTTCGTTAGTGTAACGGCACCGGCCACAAAAAAGGGCGGCCTGGGCCACCCTTTTTATGCTTGCATCACGGGATTAATCGAGTGTTAACGTTGCCAGGCTGATCAGTGCAGACCCTGAATGTAGCTGGACAGCGCTTCGATATCTTTGTCCGAGAGCTTGGCCGCGATGTCGGTCATCATTTTGTTGCCGGCATCGCCGTCGATGTAGCGCACTTTTTCGCGAAAATCCTTCAGCTGCTTCGCCGTGTATTGAGCATGCTGGCCACTCAGGTGAGGAAAGCCTGCAGCGGCGAGGCCGCTGCCGTCCGGAATGTGGCACGCCTTGCAGGCGGGCATGCCGCCGATAGGCTGGTCTTCAGCGAGCTTGCCGCCGCGAAACAATGCTTGGCCTTTTTCGACCAGTTTCGGATCGGCAGCTCCCACACTGCCTTTCTGGCTGGCAAAATACGCCGCGATATCTGCCAGGTCCTGATCGCTGAGGTTGGTCAGCAAGCCGGTCATTTCCAGTACCGTGCGCTTGCCATCCTTGATGTCGTGCATCTGCTTGGTCAGGTAACGTTCACCCTGGCCGGCCAGTTTGGGGAAGTTCGGAGCCGGGCTGTTACCGTCCGGTCCATGGCAGGCACCACACACGGCAGCTTTCGCTTGGCCGGCAGTGGCATCACCTTTAAGGGGGCCCTCTGCAGCAAAGGCAACACCGGTGACGCCCAAGGTCAACAGCAGACTCACGATCAGTTTGTTCATCAGCTAATCCAACTACGGCTAAGGGTTTAAGAGTTATCTACCGGGTTTACTCACCATCAACTCAATGACGGCCTGGTAATCCTCAGTACTGCAGTCCATGCACAAACCACGCGGCGGCATTGCCTTGAAACCCTGGTCTACGTGCTGCACCAGCGTGTCCATGCCCTGCGCCAGTCTTGGCGCCCAGGCTGCCTGGTCACCCCGCTTGGGGGCGTTCGGCAGCTGGCCGGCATGGCAAGCCACGCAAACTCGGTTGTACACCGCTTCCGGATCCTGTGTAGCCTGAGCGCCGAAAAGCGGAATCAGGACACCGAAAGCGAGCAACCATCTGGTCATACATCGACCTTTTCAGGGTTTGAGAGCGTTTTGCGTTCTAATGCGCAATGAAGGTCTTTCGCTCCCGTGAACTTCATCCTTCGCTGGGACAAAGCACACACAAAATCTGCGGCATTATATACTGGCGCTACTGAAACGGAAACGACACCGCTTGCCGCACCCTTTCTCGGCACCGCCCACATCGGAAATCTCATGCAACTCAAGAACCCCATCCTCGGCCTGTGCCAACAGTCCACCTTCATGCTCAGCGCCGCCAAAGTTGACCAATGCCCCGATGACGAAGGTTTTGAAGTCGCCTTTGCCGGTCGTTCCAACGCCGGCAAATCCAGCGCCCTGAACACCCTGACCCATGCCAGCCTGGCGCGCACCTCGAAAACCCCGGGCCGCACGCAGCTGCTCAATTTCTTCAAGCTAGACGATGATCGGCGTCTGGTCGACCTGCCGGGCTACGGTTACGCAAAAGTACCTATCCCGCTGAAGCTGCACTGGCAGCGTCACCTGGAGGCTTACCTGGGTGGCCGGGAGAGTTTGAAAGGCTTGATCCTGATGATGGACATCCGTCATCCAATGACCGACTTCGACTTGCTGATGCTCGATTGGGCCGTCGCCAGCGGCATGCCGATGCATATCCTGCTGACCAAGGCCGACAAGCTCACCTATGGCGCAGCCAAGAACACGCTGCTCAAGGTGCAGTCCGAAATCCGTAAGGGTTGGGGCGATGCGATCACCATCCAGCTGTTCTCGGCGCCCAAGCGCATGGGCCTCGAAGAGGCTTACACCGTGCTGGCGGGCTGGATGGAATTGGCTGACAAGGGCGCGGAACTCGCGGAATAACTTTTCTGCGGGCAAAAAAAACCCCGGACTTCGTATGGGGAGGGGAAGTTCGGGGTTCAAGTTCCGGACCGCTAGGGCGGGGTCCAGATATCTGCCAACACTTAACACAACATAGGAGCATTGAAGGGCTTCACCACCCATTCAGTAACTCTGAGTTGCATTTCATGGGTTAAGTTCCGGCACGTTCAAAAAACTATTGGTAATAAGCCACGGCGTTTTCTGGACTAAAGCACTCTGCCACCACCTAGGGTGGCGGCAAAGGCCCGGAATCAGTGGGCCTCGTCCCAGTTGTCGCCCACGCCAACGTCCACGACCAACGGCACATCCAATTGCGCCGCCGCGCTCATGTACTCGCGGATCTTCTCGCTGACGGCAGCCACCAGGTCCTCACGCACCTCCAGCACCAATTCATCGTGCACCTGCAGGATGACCTTGGCATCCAGGCCCGATTCGGTCAGCCAGTTATCCACCAGCACCATGGCCTTCTTGATGATGTCTGCCGCCGTGCCCTGCATCGGCGCGTTGATCGCCGTGCGTTCGGCGGCCGCGCGCTCCTGGGGCTTGTTGGAATTGATATCCGGCAGGTACAGCCGGCGACCGAAGAAGGTTTCCACGTAGCCCTGGTCGGCAGCCTGGGCACGCGTGCGCTCCATGTACTCGCGCACGCCCGGATAGCGGGCAAAGTACACATCGATATAGGCCTTGGCGGTCTTGGTGTCGACGCCGATGTCCTTGCCGAGCTTCTGCGCGCCCATGCCGTAGATCAGACCGAAGTTGATCGCCTTGGCACTGCGACGCTGGTTGGACGTGACCTGTGCCAATTCAACCTTGAACACTTCAGCCGCCGTCGCAGTGTGCACGTCCAGGTCGTTGCGGAACGCATTCATCAGCCCCTCGTCCTTGGACAGGTGCGCCATGATCCGCAGCTCGATCTGCGAATAGTCCGCCGCCAGCAGTTTGTAGCCCTTGGGCGCGACAAACGCCTGGCGAATCCGCCGTCCTTCGGCGGTGCGCACGGGGATGTTCTGCAGGTTCGGGTCGCTGGACGACAAACGCCCGGTTGCGGCCACTGCCTGATGATAAGACGTGTGAATGCGCCCGGTACGCGGGTTGATCTGCTCTGGCAGACGGTCGGTGTAGGTGCTTTTCAGCTTGCTCATGCTGCGGTACTGCATCAGGACCTTGGGCAACAGGAAGTCATCTTCGGCCAACTTGGCCAACACTTCTTCAGCCGTGGACGCCTGGCCCTTGCCGGTCTTCTTCAGCACCGGCAGGCCGAGTTTCTCGTAGAGAATCGCGCCGAGCTGCTTAGGCGATCCCAGGTTGAACGCCTCACCGGCAATCTCGAACGCCTGGCGTTCCAGCTCGACCATCTTGTCGCCCAGTTCAATGCTCTGGATGCCCAGCAGCTCCTTGTCCACCAGCGCGCCCTGGCGCTCGATACGCGCCAGCACCGGCACCAACGGGATTTCGATATCCGTCAGCACACTGGCCAGGCTCGGGATGGCCGCCAGTTGCGCGTGCAGGGCCTGGTGCAGGCGCAGCGTCACGTCGGCGTCTTCGGCGGCATAGGGGCCCGCCTGCTCCAGCGGGATCTGGTCGAAGGTCAACTGCTTGGCGCCCTTGCCGGCGATGTCCTGGAAGCTGACGGTGTCGTAGTCCAGGTACTTCTTCGCCAGGCTGTCCATGTCGTGCCGGGTCGCGGTGGAGTTCAGCACGTAGGACTCAAGCATGGTGTCGAAGGCAATACCCCGCACGGTAATGCCCTGGGCAGGGTCGCCGCCGATGGCGCAGTTGGCCAGGATGTTCATGTCGAACTTGGCGTGCTGGCCGACCTTGAGCTTGGCCGGGTCCTCCAGCAGTGGCTTCAACGCCAGCAACACGGTGTCGCGGTCCAGCTGCTGTGGCGCACCGATGTAGGAATGCGTCAGCGGGATGTAGGCAGCTTCGTGAGGCTCTACAGCGAAGGACACCCCGACCAGCTGCGCTTGCTGGGCATCGATCCCGGTGGTCTCGGTGTCGAACGCGAACAGTTTTGCAGCATTGAGCTTCTTCAGCCAGGTGTCGAAGGTCGCCTGGTCGAGGATCGTGGTGTAGTTCGTTTCGACGGGCGCCGCAGGCATCCCTTCGAGAAGATCAGCGGCGGCGGGCACCACGTCGGCGGATGCCTTGAGTTCCACGCGCTTGGCATCGCGCTGAATCTCGTCGATCCAGCTCTTGAACTCCAGCAGGGTGTACAGCTCCAGCAGTTTTTCGCAATCCGGCTCGATCAGGTGCAAATCATCCAGGCCCACGTCCAGCGGCACATCGACCTTGATCGTTGCCAGTTGATAGGACAGGAACGCCATCTCGCGGTGTTCCTCGAGCTTGGCCGGCAACGTCTTGGCGCCACGGATCGGCAGGGTCGGCACGATATCCAGCTGCTCATACAGCTCTTTGAGTCCGCCATTCACGCCCACCAACAGGCCGGAAGCGGTCTTCGGACCAATGCCCGGGACGCCCGGAATGTTGTCGGACGAATCGCCCATCAACGCCAGATAGTCGATGATCTGCTCCGGAGCGACGCCGAATTTCTCCTTTACGCCCTCGATGTCCATCGAACTACCGGTCATGGTGTTGACCAAGGTAATGTGCCCGTCCACCAGTTGGGCCATGTCCTTGTCGCCGGTAGAAATCACCACCGGCCGGCTCGCGGCCGCGCTGCTGCGGGCCAACGTGCCGATCACGTCATCGGCCTCGACGCCTTCGACGCACAGCAACGGGAAGCCCAGCGCGATCACGCTCTGGTGCAGAGGCTCGATTTGCAGGCGCATGTCATCGGGCATGCTCGGGCGGTTGGCCTTGTATTCGGCGTACATCTCATCGCGAAAGGTCCCACCCTTGGCGTCGAACACCACCGCGAACGGGCTGTCCGGGTACTGCTTGCGCAGGCTTTTGAGCATGTTCAACACGCCCTTGACCGCACCGGTCGGCAGGCCTTTGGAGGTGGTCAGCGGTGGCAGCGCGTGGAAGGCGCGGTACAGATAAGAAGAACCGTCCACCAGGACGAGGGGGGCTTGGCTCATGAGCAGGATCAACCTTTTCGGCGGGTCAGGCGCTAGAATAGCCGGACCAATGACGACAAAGGGACAAGGTTATCATGCGTACATTCAATCGCCTGCTGTTGACTGGCTTGATTGCACTCGCTCCGATGGCTGCCATGGCGGCAGACAGCGCCCCTTCGGGGGATCCGGACGTTACCATTCGCACGGAAGGCGACCGGACTATCCAGGAGTACCGCCAAAACGGTTTCCTGTACGCAATCAAGGTGACCGTAAAGGGTGCGCCACCTTATTTCCTGGTACGCGCGGACGGAACCGACGCGAACTTCATCCGCTCTGACCAGCCGGATATGCTGATCCCGTCATGGAAGATCTTCGAATGGAAATGATTTCTTAACTTAAATTGGCGCCGCGCACTGCGGCGCCCGTACTGGCAGTTTTAACCATGTCTGTGTTCACCCCCCTGGCTCGGCCCGAGCTGGAAACCTTTCTCGCCCCTTACGGGCTCGGCCGCCTGCTTGACTTCCAGGGGATTGCCGCTGGTAGCGAAAACACCAATTTCTTTATCAGCCTGGAACAGGGCGAATTCGTCCTGACCCTTGTTGAGCGCGGCCCCGTCGCAGAAATGCCATTCTTCATCGAGCTGCTCGACGTGCTCCACGACGCCGACCTGCCGGTGCCTTACGCCTTGCGCACCACCGACGGCGTCGCGTTGCGCGAGCTGAAAGGCAAACCGGCGCTGTTACAACCGCGCCTGGCCGGCAAGCACATCAAGGACGCCAATGCGCAGCACTGCGCCCAGGTCGGTGACCTGCTGGGCCACCTGCACCTGGCGACGCAGGGCGAGAAGGTGCTGGAGCGCAAGACCGATCGCGGGCTGGACTGGATGCTCAGCGAAGGTGCGCAGCTGATTTCGCACTTGAACGACGCACAACAGCAGCTGCTGCAAGCGGCATTGACCGAGATCGAAGCCCACAAGGCCGACATCCTTGCCCTGCCGCGCGCCAACGTTCACGCCGACCTGTTCCGCGACAATGCGATGTTCGAAGGCACGCACCTGACCGGCCTGATCGACTTCTACAACGCCTGCTCGGGCCCGATGCTGTACGACGTGGCGATCGCGCTGAATGACTGGTGTTCGGACGCGGACGGCGTGATCGATGGGCAACGCGCGCGCGCACTGCTGGGCGCCTATGCGGGCCTGCGACCGTTCACGGCCAAGGAAGCGGAGCTGTGGCCGACCATGCTGCGGGTAGCGTGTGTACGCTTCTGGCTGTCTCGCCTGATCGCCGCTGAGTCGTTCGCAGGCCAGGATGTGCTGATCCATGACCCGGCGGAGTTCGAGCACCGGCTGGAGCAGCGTCAGCAGGTCACCGTTCACCTGCCGTTCGCGCTTTAAAGATCTACTCGGTCAATGTGGGAGCAAGCCAGCTCCCACAGGAGATCGGTGCAGCGGTCAGAGCGACTCCAGGCACCCCGCCAAGTCATTCCCCAGCTTCTCCAGCACCTGCTCGTAACCCTGGGCAGTAGCCGGCGTGTAACCACCCAGCGCATCCAACTCCGCCAGCTTCACCGGCAGGCCGGCTACCAGCGTTTCAGCCAGCCGCGGACGCAACGGCGGCTCACTGAACACGCACGTCTTGCCCACTTCCTGCAGACGCGTGCGCATCGCCGCCACATGCTGGGCACCCGGCTGAACCTCGGCGGCCACGCTGAACACGCCGGCATGCTTGAGACCGTAGGCCTCTTCGAAATAATCAAAGGCTTCGTGAAACACGAAGTAAGGCTTGTTGCCGATTGGCGCCAGGCGGGCTTTCAAACGCGCGTCCAGGGCGTCCAGGCGCTCGTCGAAGGCCTTCACGTTGCTCTGGTAACGTGCGGCATTTTGCGGATCGGCGGCGCTGAGGTCAGTCGCCATGCGCGCGGCGATCACCCGTGCGTTGACCGTCGATAGCCACAGGTGGGCATCCAGGCTGCCTGGACGGTGATCGTGATCATGCTCGTCGGCATCGTCGGCGTGCGAATGGCTATCTTCGGCGAAACGGCGCAATTTCATGCCCGGCAGGTCTTGGACCGCGACCGTCGGCGCCGTACGACCTTTAAGCACGCGGGGTAGGAAGCTCTCCATATCCGGACCAATCCAGTAGAGCAGGTCCACCGACTGCACGCGCCGTACGTCGGATGGGCGCAAGGCATAGTTATGCGGCGAGGCACCCGGCGGCAGCAGCACCTCCGGAATCGCCACGCCGTCCTGCACAGCCGCGGCAATCAACTGCAACGGCTTGATGCTGGTCAGCACCTTGACCTCGGCCTGAGCGGTAGCGGTAATGAACAAACTGGTGACAAATACGACAAAAACGGGAAAAAGTCGGGACACGATGACCACTCAATGGCGTAGGAACGGGTAACATAATAACGTCTCTATCAAATATCTGTCGCCGCTCATGCCTAAAACACCGCTTGCCAGCCGTCCCCACGACCACTCTCACTGCGTGCATACCGCGCTGTCGGAGGCCGATACCCTGTGCACACAGAAGGGCCTGCGCCTGACTGCCTTGCGTCGCCGGGTGCTGGAGCTGGTGTGGCAAAGCCACAAGCCGCTGGGTGCCTACGACATCCTTGGCGTGCTCAGCGAGCAGGACGGTCGCCGCGCGGCGCCGCCTACCGTGTACCGCGCGCTGGATTTCCTGCTGGAAAACGGCCTGGTGCACCGCATCGCCTCGCTCAACGCCTTTGTTGGCTGCAATCACCCGGAACACGCGCATCAGGGCCAATTCCTGATCTGCCGCGAGTGCCACGCCGCCATCGAACTTGAACAAAAAAGCATCAGCGACGCCATCATCAAGAGCTCCGCCGACGTTGGCTTCCAGGTCGAAGGGCAGACGGTCGAAGTGGTCGGTCTCTGCTCGGGCTGCCAGGGGGCTTGATGAGCAACGCGTTAATCCGCCTGGAGCAGGTTGGGGTCACGTTCGCCGGGCAAAACGTGCTGGATAACATCGCGCTGAGTGTGGAGCCAGGCCAGATCGTCACGCTGATCGGCCCGAATGGCGCCGGCAAGACCACCCTGGTGCGCGCCGTGCTCGGCCTGCTCAAGCCCGACACCGGCAGCGTGTGGCGCAAGCCCAAGCTGCGCGTCGGCTACATGCCGCAAAAACTGCACGTGGACCCGACCTTGCCGCTGTCGGTCCTGCGCTTTCTGCGCCTGGTCCCCGGCGTGGATCGCACTCGCGCCCAGGCCGCGCTCAAGGAAGTCGGCGCCGAACAAGTCATCGACAGCCCCGTGCAGAGCATCTCCGGTGGCGAGATGCAGCGCGTGCTGCTGGCCCGCGCCCTGCTGCGCGAGCCGGAACTGCTGGTACTCGATGAGCCCGTGCAAGGCGTCGACGTGGCCGGCCAGGCCGAGCTGTACAGCCTCATCACCCGCCTGCGCGACCGCCATGGCTGCGGCGTGCTGATGGTCTCCCACGACCTGCACCTGGTAATGAGCACCACCGACCAAGTGGTGTGCCTGAATCGCCACGTCTGCTGCTCAGGTCACCCGGAACAGGTCAGCGGCGACCCGGCGTTCGTCGAGTTGTTCGGCAAGAATGCCCAGAGCCTGGCGATCTACCACCACCATCACGACCACGCCCATGACCTGCATGGCGCCGTGGTCGACGACCCCACCGCACCTCACACCCACGTTCACGGAGATAGCTGCAAGCATGGCTGATTTTCTGCTCTACGCCCTGCTGGCAGGCTTGGCTTTGGCGCTGGTGGCGGGCCCACTGGGCTCGTTCGTGGTCTGGCGACGCATGGCCTATTTCGGCGACACCCTGTCCCACGCCGCGCTGCTGGGCGTGGCCATGGGCTTTTTGCTGGATGTGAGCCCGACCATCGCCGTGACCGTAGGCTGCCTGCTGCTGGCGGTGCTGCTGGTGACCCTGCAGCAGCGCCAGCCGCTGGCCTCCGACACGCTGCTGGGCATCCTGGCGCCCAGCACCCTGTCGCTGGGGCTGGTGGTGCTCAGCTTCATGCACGAAGTGCGCATCGACCTGATGGCCTACCTGTTCGGTGATCTGCTGGCGATCAGCCCAACCGACCTTGCCTGGATCCTCGGCGGCAGCGCCGTCGTGCTGGTGCTGCTGGTCGCCCTGTGGCGTCCGCTGCTGGCGATCACCGTGCATGAAGAGCTGGCCACGGTGGAAGGGCTGCCCGTGCCGACCCTGCGCATGGCGCTGATGTTGTTGATCGCCGTGGTGATTGCTGTCGCGATGAAGATTGTCGGCGTATTGTTGATCACATCGCTGCTGATCATCCCAGCCGCCGCCGCCCAGCGCCACGCTCGCTCACCCGAGCAGATGGCCATCGGCGCCAGCCTGCTGGGGATGCTCGCCGTGTGTGGGGGCCTGGCGTTGTCCTGGTTCAAGGACACGCCGGCCGGGCCGTCAATTGTGGTCACGGCCGCCGCCCTGTTTCTGCTGAGTTTTGTCCTGCCCCGTCGAGGGGTGTAGACTTGCTCGCTTTTTGCGCAAATAGAGAGTCGCAGGAATGAAGCTGTTCACCTCCCGTTATCTGCTCCTTGCCGCATTTTCCCTGCTGCTGGGCGCCTGTCAAAGCACACCGCCCGCCGCCCCCGAGGCACCGGACGCGCGTGCTGCGGCCATCGCACAGCTGGAGCAAAACCTGGCCAGCAGTGAGCTGGCCACCGCCGAAGACCAATTGGCCGCGTTACAGGCCCAGTCGCCCAACGACCCGGCCCTGGAGACTTACCAACGTCAGCTGGCCGAGGCCTACCTGCAGCGCAGCCAGATCGTGCTGCAAAAAGGTGACGTCAACGCCGCCGCCACGGCCTTGAGCCGTGCCCGTGCGCTGATGCCCAAGGCGCCGGCCCTGACCGGCGGCGTCAACAGCGCCATCACCCATGCGCGCAAAGCCGAGCTGGACAAGGCCGAGGCCGCCCTCAAGGCCGCCGAAGCCAAGCCTGCCGCCAAGGTCATCGACCCGGCCGCGCAAAGCACTACCGTGGCATTGAACCTCACCGACATTGAAGCGCTGCGCCATCAACTCGATGCCATCGCTACCGACGTGGTGAATTACCAGTGCGACGTGAGCATCCAAGCGCCGCGCACGCAGGATTACCCGTGGTTGGCCACGTTGCTGACCAAACGGGTGAAGCGAATTGATTCGGGGTATGACCTGAAGATTCACCGGCAGATTCTGAAGAATATTCCGGCGCAGGTTGTGCTGATTCCGCGCAAGGCGCAATAAAAGCATCGCAGGCAAGCCAGCCCCCACATTTGAATGTATTCACAATTCAAAATGTGGGAGCTGGCTTGCCTGCGATAGCGGTCTAACGGTCAATCAAGCGTTTAAGCCGGAATCGCCTTGGCCTTCGGCTCGCGATCCCAAACCCGATGCTGCGCAATCGCCGCAAAGAAGGCCTTGAACGCTTTCGCATCCGACCCCACGATCAAGCCCGCATCCGCCTCCAGCTTCAGCAGATCCAGCAATGGCTTGGCGTCATTGGCGACTGTGATCGCCTTCAGGTGCTTGTACGCCTCCAACAGGAAGTGCAGCGCCACACCGTCGCCGCTCAATGCCTGCACCGACTTGGCACCCCCTGGCACAAACACCGCGTCAAACGCGATGGACGGCATACCTTCCATCGACGCATCGACCTTCAAGCTCTTGCCATCGGCGGTGGTCACTGGTGCCGAGGTCGGCCCCAGCAACTTGGCATGGGCACCCTCGGCTTCCAGCGCCTTCGTCAACGCGGCAATCGCCACGCCATCGACGCCGTTGGCGGCCAGAATCGCGACTTTGCGCGTCTTGATATCGCCCGACAGCAGGTTCACCTGGCTCAACGCCGGCGACTCCTTCAACGACGACTTGCGTGGCGGCACGGTGCCTTTGGTCGGCGCCGGCAGGCCCAGGTTCTGCGCAACGCGCTTGGCCAGTTCCAGATCGATGTTGGCCAGAATCTCGTTCACCTGACGGGCACGGATAAACTCGCGCTCAACCTTGCCCAATTCGAAGCTGTAGGCCGCAATGATGTGCTCTTTCTCGTGGTGGCTCATGCTGTGGAAAAACAGCGTGGCCTGGGAGAAGTGATCGCCGAACGACTCACTGCGCTCACGCACCTTGTTGGCATCGACGCGCTCGTAATAGGTCTCGAACCCACCATCCTGGGCGGCAGGAGGGGTTTCCTTCGGCCAACCGCCGTCAATGGAATTGGGCTCGTAGGCCGCGCGCCCCTTGTCGATCACCGTGCGGTGCTGGGCGTCGCGCTGACCGTTGTGGAAAGGCACCACCGGCCGATTTATCGGCAACTCATGAAAGTTCGGGCCACCGAGACGGCTGATCTGCGTATCCGTGTAGGAAAACAGACGACCTTGCAGCAACGGATCGTTGGTGAAGTCGATACCCGGCACGATATGGCCCGGGCAGAACGCCACCTGCTCGACTTCGGCGAAGAAGTTGTCGGGGTTGCGATTAAGCACCATCTTGCCCAGCGGCGTAATCGGCACCAGCTCTTCGGGGATGATCTTGGTCGGATCGAGCAGGTCGAAGTCGAACTTGTGCTCGTCCTCTTCGGCGACGATCTGCACGCCCAATTCCCACTCAGGGTAGTCGCCGCTTTCAATCGCTTCCCAGAGGTCGCGACGGTGGTAATCGGTATCTTTACCGGCAAGCTTTTGCGCTTCGTCCCACACCAGGGAGCAGGTGCCGACTTTTGGATGCCAGTGGAATTTCACGAAACTCGACTTACCTTCGGTGTTGATCAGCCGGAAGGTGTGAATGCCGAACCCCTGCATTGCGCGCAGGCTTTTTGGAATGGCGCGGTCGGACATTGCCCACAGCACCATATGCGCCGATTCCGGCTGCAGCGAGACAAAGTCCCAGAACGTATCGTGGGCCGAGCCGCCGGTAGGAATTTCATTGTGCGGCTCAGGTTTTACCGCGTGGACGAAGTCGGGAAACTTGATCGCGTCCTGAATGAAGAAGACCGGCATGTTGTTGCCCACCAGGTCGAAGTTGCCTTCGTCGGTGAAGAACTTCACTGCAAAACCGCGCACGTCGCGCACCGTATCGCCGGAACCACGCGGGCCCTGCACGGTGGAGAAGCGCACAAACACCGGGGTTTTATGCTCGGGGTTGCGCAGGAAGCCGGCCTTGCTCAGCGCCGAATGGTTTTCATAGGTCTGGAAATAACCATGCGCGCCAGTACCGCGGGCATGCACGATGCGCTCCGGGATGCGCTCATGGTCAAAGTGCGTGATTTTTTCACGCATGATGAAGTCTTCCAGCAGCGACGGGCCACGGGAGCCGACTTTCAGGGTGTTCTGGTTGTCGGAAATCTTCACGCCTTGGTTGGTACGCAGGGCCTGGCCGGTCGCATCGGAGCGGAATTCCTCCAGGGCCTGCAGCTTGGCGTTGGTGTTGCCACGGTCCAGGGTATCGGTGCCGGCAAGTTCACTCTTCGGCGGGGTGGCTGGCTTCTTGGTACTCATCAGACAAAACTCCTTATTCAAAGTGGCCAGAGCGATCCCCGGCTCGTTTGAGCAAAACCCCAGGCACGGCACCTGGGAAATCGAGTTGCTTAAGTAGTGACTGACACGGTTTTGTACCGTTCCTTTTTTATGACCTTTGATCGCGTTATTGCCAAATCACTGGTTGAATGCGAAATAAATGCTAAGAAACGCTATACGGACAGGCTAAAATGCGCGCCCGGCTAACCGCTGATCCCTTTTCCATGCGCCCCACAAGGTTCGCTACGTGATCGAGTTTCATAACGTCCATAAAACCTACCGCGTCGCCGGTAAGGAAATCCCCGCCCTGCACCCCACCAGCCTGCGCGTCGAAAACGGCCAGGTGTTTGGCCTGATTGGTCACTCGGGTGCGGGAAAAAGTACTTTGCTGCGCCTGATCAATCGCCTGGAACAGCCCAGCGGCGGTCAGATCAATGTCGACGGTGAAGAAGTCACTGCACTGGACGCCAACGGCCTGCGCCGTTTCCGTCAGCAGGTCGGGATGATTTTCCAGCACTTCAACCTGCTGGCGTCCAAAACCGTTGCCGACAACGTGGCGCTGCCGCTGACCCTGGCCGGCGAATTGTCGCGCAAGGAAATCGACCAGCGCGTGGCCGAACTCCTCGCCCGCGTCGGCCTGTCGGATCACGCCAAGAAGTACCCGGCGCAGTTGTCCGGCGGCCAGAAGCAACGCGTCGGCATTGCCCGCGCCCTGGCGACCAAACCCAAGATCCTGCTGTGCGACGAAGCCACCAGCGCCCTCGACCCGCAAACCACCGCCTCGGTGCTGCAGTTGCTGGCCGAGATCAACCGCGAACTGAAGCTGACCATCGTGCTGATCACCCACGAAATGGATGTGATCCGCCGCGTATGCGACCAGGTCGCCGTGATGGACGCCGGCGTGATCGTCGAGCAGGGCTCGGTCGCCGATGTGTTCCTGCACCCCAAGCACCCGACCACCAAGCGTTTCGTGCAGGAGTCCGAGCAGGTCGACGAAGGCGAGCAGCGCGATGACTTCGCTCACGTGCCAGGGCGCATCGTGCGCCTGACCTTCCAGGGCGAAGCGACCTACGCGCCGCTGCTGGGTACCGTCGCCCGCGAAACGGGTGTGGACTACAGCATCCTCGCCGGGCGTATCGACCGCATCAAAGACATCCCCTACGGGCAACTGACCCTCGCCGTCACGGGTGGCGATATGGAAGCCGCGTTTGCGCGCTTCACCGCCGCTGACGTCCACATGGAGGTCCTGCGCTAATGGAAGTCCTGTTGAGTTTCTTCGCCAATATCGACTGGTCCGAAATCTGGCTGGCCACCGGCGACACCATGACCATGCTGTTCGGCTCGCTGTTCTTTACCGTCGTGCTGGGTCTGCCGCTGGGCGTGCTGTTGTTCCTGACCAGCCCGCGCCAACTGTTCGAGCAGAAAGGGCTTTACGCACTGCTGTCGCTGATCGTGAACATTCTGCGTTCGCTGCCGTTCATCATCCTGCTGATCGTGATGATCCCGTTCACCGTGCTGATCACCGGCACTTCGCTGGGCGTGGCCGGCGCCATTCCGCCATTGGTGGTGGGCGCCACGCCGTTCTTTGCGCGCCTGGTGGAAACGGCCTTGCGTGAGGTGGACCGCGGCATCATCGAAGCCACTCAGTCCATGGGGGCCAGCACTCGCCAGATCATCACCAACGCCCTGTTGCCTGAGGCCCGCCCGGGCATTTTCGCGGCGATCACGGTGACGGCGATTACACTGGTTTCCTACACGGCGATGGCCGGCGTAGTCGGTGCCGGTGGCCTGGGCGACCTGGCGATCCGCTTCGGTTACCAGCGTTTCCAGACCGATGTGATGGTGGTCACCGTGGTGATGCTATTGGTGCTGGTGCAAATTCTGCAAACCGTCGGCGACAAGCTGGTGGTGCACTTTTCTCGAAAATAACGGCCATTGCCGGCCAACTGCCGGCAGATGTCCGAACAAGGAGCTTGTTGGATGAAAAAACTACTGGTTGCTTTCGCCGCCGTTGCCGCGTTTTCCGCCCACGCCGCCGAGACCATCACGGTCGCCGCGTCGCCGGTGCCGCACGCGGAAATCCTCGAATTCGTGAAGCCTGCCCTCGCCAAAGAAGGCGTGGACCTGCAGGTCAAAGTCTTCACCGACTACGTGCAGCCCAACGTACAGGTCGCCGAGAAGCGCCTGGACGCCAACTTCTTCCAACACCAGCCGTACCTGGATGAGTTCAACAAGGCCAAGGGCACTCACCTGGTGAGCGTCGGCGCGGTGCACCTGGAGCCCCTGGGCGCCTACTCGAGCAAGTACAAGAAGCTGGAAGACCTGCCAAGCGGCGCCAACGTCGTGATCCCGAACGACGCCACCAATGGTGGCCGTGCGCTGTTACTGCTGGCCAAGCACAACCTGATCACCCTGAAGGACCCGACCAACATCCTGTCGACCATCAAGGACATCACCGCCAACCCGAAAAACCTGAAATTCCGCGAACTGGAAGCCGCCACCCTGCCGCGCGTGCTGACCCAGGTCGACCTGGCGCTGATCAACACCAACTACGCGCTGGAAGCCAAGCTGGATCCGTCCAAGGATGCGCTGGTGATCGAAGGCAATGACTCGCCTTACGTGAATATCCTGGTGACCCGCGAAGACAACAAAGACGCGGACGCCGTGAAGAAGCTGGTTGCAGCCCTGCACACGCCTGAAGTGAAAGCCTTCATCCTCGAGAAGTACAAAGGCGCGATCCTGCCGGCGTTCTGATTCGAAGCACCGAAGAGCAAAAAATGTGGGAGCGGGCTTGCTCGCGAAAGTGCAGTGTCAGTCGACTTATCAGTGACTGAACCGATGCTTTCGCGGGCAAGCCCGCTCCCACATTTGTTTTTGGGTTGCCCGCAGATCAGGGCTCCCACAAGGCCGTGGAATAGAAGCGCCGGGCTTATGGACGCTTCAACAATCCCGGCAATTGCGCCACCAGCTTCTGGTTGTTCAACGGTGCGCGGATGAATCCACGCTGTGTGCCGTCAGGACCGATCAGCGCGAGGTTGCCGCTGTGGTCGACGGTGTAGTTGGGCTTGCTGGTATCGGCCGGGATAAACGGGATGCTCACGGCATTCGAGACCTTCTGCACATCGTCCACATTCGCGCCGGTCAGGCCTTCGAACTGCGGATCGAAGTAACCCAGGTACTGCTTGAGCTGGGCCGGGGTGTCGCGGTTCGGGTCGACGCTGACCAGGATCACCTGCAGCTTATCCACCGCCTCCTTGGGCAGCTCGCTCTTGATCTGGCGCAGCTGGGCGAGGGTGGTAGGGCAGATGTCCGGACAGAAGGTGTAGCCGAAGAACAGCAGGCTCCACTTGCCCTTCAACTCATTGACCACCACCGGCTGGCCGTCCTGGTTGGTCATGCTCACCGGCGGCAGCTGACGGCTCTGCGGCAGCAGGATGATGCCGGCATCGATCAGTGCGGTCGGGTCGCCCTGGCCTTTGCCCGAAAGCACTTTGTTGACGGTCAGGCCCATGATCAACGCGACGATGGCCACCAGGATAAAGACGGTTTTTTGAGTTCGAGTCATAGGTTCAACAGTAAGTAGTGGTCTACGAGCAGGGCGATAAACAGGAGGAACAAGTACGCGATAGAGTACTTGAACGTGTTGATCGCCGCGTGCGGCTGAGCGCCACGGTACAGCACCCAGGCCCATTGCAGAAAGCGTCCGCCCAAAACCAATGCACAGGCCAGGTACAGCAGGCCGCTCATGTGGATGACGTAGGGCATCAGGCTCACCGCCAGCAGGACGAAGGTGTAGAGCAGGATATGCACCTTGGTGTAGTGCTCGCCGTGGGTGACCGGCAGCATCGGAATATCGGCCTTGGCATATTCCTCCTTGCGGTGGATGGCCAGGGCCCAGAAATGCGGCGGGGTCCAGGCGAAGATGATCAACACCAGCAGGAGGGGTTCGGCGCTGATATGGCCGGTGACGGCGACCCAACCCAGCAACGGCGGCGCGGCACCCGCCAAACCGCCGATGACGATATTCTGCGGCGTCGCGCGCTTGAGAAAACCGGTGTAGATCACCGCATAGCCGAGCAGGGAAGCCAGCGTCAGCCAGGCGGCCAGCGGGTTGGTGAACGCCAGCAGCAAGGCCAGGCCCGCAACCGCCAGAAACCCTGCAAAAGCCAGCGCCGCCACCGGCGATACCCGCCCTTCGGCCATCGGCCGTTTGTGCGTGCGCGCCATCACCGCATCAATGCGCCGATCCACTACATGGTTGACCGCCGCCGCGCCGCCGGCACACAGGGCAATACCCAGGTTGCCGAAAATCAGCACCGCCCACGGCACGCCGGCGCGAGTGGCGAGGAACATCCCCACCAGCGAGGTGATAAGCATCAACACCACCACTTTCGGCTTGGTCAGCTCCAGGTAGTCACGCCAGATCGCCTGGCCGTGACGCGCGCCGATCAAGGTCGCCATGGCATCTCTCCTTTAAGGGTGATCAGGCCTGACACCTGTTTGCGCGGGATAAACCGCCAGCCGAACGGCAGCTGGTTGCGCACCCGTACCAGGCTGGTACGCGCGTGGTAATTGACCAACACCAGGGTCAGCAGCAACGCCGCGCCCCCGGCGTTATGGCCGACGGCTACCGGCAGCGGCAGATGGAAATACACATTGCTCAGGCCCAGGCCGATCTGCGCCGCCAGGGCAATCAACAACAGGCCCGCGAGTCGCGTCATGCCCACCGCACGCAGCTGCCAGGCCAGCCCCAGCAACACCAGAGTGACCAACACCGCGCCGATGCGATGGGTGAGATGGATGGCGGTTCGCGCATCGCTGTCGAGCTGGCCGCCGAGATAATTGGGGCCGATGTGCTGGGTCAGGTGGAAACCATTGGCGAAATCCGCCGCCGGCCACCACTGGCCGTGACAGGTAGGCAAATCGATACAGGCCACCGCCGCATAGTTGGAACTGACCCAGCCGCCCAGGGCGATCTGGCCGATCACCAGCACCAGGCCAGCCGTCGCCCAATATTGCAGGCGCTTGGGCACGATCAACGCGGGCAGCACTCCAGACAGGCGCAGGGTCAGCAGGAACAACAGACTCAAGGTCGCGAAACCGCCCAGCAAATGCCCCGTGACTACTTGGGGCCACAGCTTCAACGTCACCGTCCACATGCCAAAGGCCGCCTGCGCGAACACCACCGCCAATACAAATAACGGCAGCTTCACCGGCTGGCCCGGATCACGTCGATGACTCCACGAACGCGCCGCCAGCAGCACGATCAGCAGACCCAAGGTGCCGGCGAAGTAGCGATGGGTCATCTCGGCCCAGCCCTTGTCCGCCTCCACCGGCGTGTCCGGGAAATGCAGCTCGGCATGCGCCAGCTGGGCCTCGGTCTTGGGCACGCTGATAAAGCCGTAGCAACCCGGCCAGTCCGGGCAACCGAGACCGGCGTGGGTCAGGCGCGTATACGCGCCGAGCAGCACCACAATCAGCGCCAGCAGGGTGGCAAACAACGCGAGGCGAAATCCAGGCTTGGCCATGACGATGCCCTTATCCGATGTTCGACAGTTTCAGCAGATGGCGCAGGTCGTTGAGCAAGTCCTTGCCCTTGACCTTGGCGTCGTAGCGCAGCACCAGGTTGCCGTGCGGGTCGACGATCCACAGTTGCGCATCGCCCGGCGCGGCGGCGTCCTTGGTGAAGGTCGACAGGTCCAGCGAGTAGCGCTGCAGTTGTGGATATTCAGCCTTGAGCTTGGCCTCGTAGTCGGTGCTCACCGGCTGCGCGCTGGCCAAGGCGTGGCTGGCGCGCGACGCATCCCGGCCGAGGCTGATTTGCAGCTGGCGCGCCAGGTACACCAGCTGCTGGCAATCGGCGGCGCAGGCCGTGGGCGCCGTGACCAGCAGTTGCCAACGCTCTTCATCCGCCTGCACGCCGATATCGGCGCGGGTCTGGCCGTTGCCGATCATTTCGCCGTGGTAACTGCGGTTGTCCGGCACCCAGAACTGCAGCTTGTACATGAAGGTGGCCAGCGCCATCGGGCCGATCACCATCATCAGGATCAGGATCAGCTGCCAGCGGCCCTTACGCCGATTGAGCGGTTCAGACATGTTGAGTGGATTCATGGCCGCTCCCATGGTGCTTCTCCTTTGTGTTGTGCCATCCGAGGTAGAGGTAAAGGGCCAGCAGCGCCAATGCCATGGCGAACCACTGCACCGCGTAGGCCAGGTGCTTTTCCGGGCCCATGGCTACGATGGGCCAGATGATTTCGTACGTACCAGGGCCAGCTTCGGCGCGCAGCTCGTAGGCAAAACCGCTACGCCCAAGCTCAGCCCACAGCGCGCCGGGGTGCAGGGCGGTCAGCAAGCGCGGCCATTGCGCGCTCGTCGGGTCGGCGTGCAACTGGAAAGTTTCACCCGGTGCGACGTACACCCAGGCGTCGAGATTCACCGGCTGTTCAGGCGTGGAGAACACCGGCGGGGTGCGCCGGTCGGGCCAGGGCAGCCAGCCACGATTGAGCAATAACCACAGGCCGCTGGCCTGGTCGTGGAAGGGTTGCAGCAGCTCTACGCCAGCCTTGCCATCGCGCATGCGGTTGTCCAGCAACACGCTGTGTTCGGCGTCGAATTGCCCGCGCAGACGGACCCGGCGGAAAGCCGGATCAGCCATCTCACTCAGTTGTGTGCTGCTGACGGGATCGGCCACCCGCCGCTCGGCATAACTGTCCACCAGCAGCTGTTTTTCATGCCCGCGAGACAGCTGCCAGAACCCCAGGCCCACCATCAACGGCAGCAACACGAGCACCACCAACGTCGGTGCGAGCCCTGGGCGAAAGCGTTTCATGGCGCTGGCTATACTTGTTTTCATTGCCCGCCCATCCCATTGGAGCCAGACCATGCTCAAAGCCGTCATTGCCCTGATGCTGATCGCGACTGTCGTGAGCCTGTTCAGTGGCTTGTTCTTTCTGGTCAAGGACGAGGGCAACTCCAACCGCCTCGTCACTGCCTTGACTGTGCGTGTGGTGCTGGCCGCGATCACCGTGGGGCTGATCGCCTGGGGCTTTTTCAGCGGCCAGCTGGTATCGCATGCACCGTGGTGAGGCGCGCTACAGCACGTAGACGAAGAAAAACAGCCCGATCCACACCACATCCACAAAGTGCCAGTACCAACTGGCGGCCTCGAAACCAAACTGGTGCTCGGCATTGAAATGCCCGCGCAGGATGCGCATCAGCATCACAAACAGAATGATCGTGCCGATGGTCACGTGGGCACCGTGAAAGCCGGTGAGCATGAAGAACGTCGCGCCGTACACACCCGAACCGAGTGTCAGGCCGAGCTCTTTGTAGGCATGCATGTACTCCTCGGCCTGGAAGCCCAGGAACGCCCAACCCAGCAGCACCGTGAGCGCCAGCCAGATTTTCAGCGCGCCGCGATGGCCTTTGCGCAAGGCATGGTGGGCCAGGGTGATGGTCACGCTGGAGCTGACCAGCAAGATCGTGTTGACCAGCGGCAGGCCCCACGGGCTGATGGTGCCCTCCGGTGCGGGGTACATTTTCGGGTCAGGGTTGTTGAGCAGCGGCCAGGTGAACTCGAAGTTCGGCCACAGCATGTGCGCGATGCCCTTGTGCCCTTCGCCGCCCAACCAGGGGCCGGACATGTGCCGCACGTAAAACAGCGCCCCAAAGAACGCGACAAAGAACATCACCTCGGAAAAGATGAACCAGGTCATGCCCCATCGAAACGAGCGGTCCATCTGCGGGCTGTACAAACCGGCGCGGCTTTCCTTGATCACCGCGCCGAACCAGCCGAACAACATGTAGGCCAGCAGCAGGCCACCGACGAAGAAGATCCACGGGCCGTGGGATTCCGGGCGCGCCGCCTTCAGGTCGTTGAACCACACAGCCAGGCCGTACACCGTGATGAGCATGCCCAGGGTAGCAATTATTGGCCACTTGCTTTGCGCTGGTACGTAGTACGTATCATGAGTCGACATGTATTCGCTCTCCTGATTGAGCGGGCAAACAGTAGCTAGCCGCCGCTATGGACAGCCACCGGCGGTTGGCGCGCAGTGATATCAAACAGCGTGTACGCCAGGGTCAAATGCTTCACATCCTTGGGCATGTCGCGGTCGACAATGAAACGCACCGGCATTTCGATGCGCTGGCCTGGCTGCAGCACTTGCTGGGTGAAGCAAAAGCATTCGGTCTTGTGGAAGTACATCGCCGCTTCGGCCGGGGAAATGCTGGGTACGGCCTGGGCGGTCATGGCTTTGTCGGTAGGGTTGTAGGCCACGAACAGCATTTCGGTGACGGCACCCGGATTGACCACCACCTCATCGGCCTTGGAATGAAATTCCCAGACCATGTCGATGGCATTGGTCGACAGGAACTGCACCCGCACCTGCCGCGTGGGGTCGACGACCTGCTCGCCCTCGTACTGCCCGGCGGTCTTGCCGTTGATACCGAACGCCTTGCACATCACGTCGTAGATCGGCACCAGCGCAAAGCCGAAGCCGAACATCGCCACCACCAGGATCAGCAGGCGGGTGACCAGGCGCTTGGTGGGGATCGACTCAAGCATGACGATCACCCGCTCTTGGCTTTTCTGTAGGGGCTGACTTGCCGGCGATAGCGGTGTAACAGTCACGCAATCCATCAACTGTCAGGCCCTCATTGCAGGCAAGCCAGCTCCCACAGGAGACCCTGGCAGCCTGCGCCAAGCTGTTCACTTGACCTCCGGTGGCGTAGTGAAGGTGTGGTACGGCGCAGGCGAGGGGATGCTCCACTCCAGGCCTTCCGCGCCGTCCCAGGGCTTGGCCGGCGCAGGCGGGCCGCCACGGATGCACTTGATCACGATGAACAGGAAGAAGATCTGCGTGGCGCCAAACATGAAGGCGCCGATCGAGGAGACCATATTGAAGTCGGCGAACTGCAGGTTGTAGTCCGGCACACGGCGCGGCATGCCAGCCAGCCCGACGAAGTGCATCGGGAAAAACGCCATGTTCATGCCGATGAAGGACAACCAGAAGTGCAGCTTGCCGAGGGTTTCGTCGTACATGTGGCCGGTCCATTTCGGCAGCCAGTAGTAGGCCGAGGCGAAGATGCCGAAGATCGCACCGGGCACCAGCACGTAATGGAAGTGCGCCACCACGAAATAGGTGTCGTGGTACTGGAAGTCCGCCGGGGCAATCGCCAGCATCAGCCCGGAAAAGCCGCCGATGGTGAACAGGATCACGAAAGCCACGGCAAACAGCATCGGCGTCTCGAAGGTCAGCGAGCCTTGCCACATGGTGCTGACCCAGTTGAATACCTTCACCCCCGTCGGCACCGCAATCAGCAGCGTGGCGTACATGAAGAACAACTCGCCCACCAGCGGAATGCCGACCACGAACATGTGGTGCGCCCACACGATGAACGACAGGAACGCGATGCTCGCCGTGGCGTACACCATCGACGTATAGCCGAACAGCGGCTTGCGCGAGAACGTCGGGATGATCGAACTGACGGCGCCAAAGGCCGGCAGGATCATGATGTACACCTCGGGGTGGCCGAAGAACCAGAACACATGCTGGAACAGCACGGGGTCGCCACCGCCGGCAGCACTGAAAAAGCTGGTGCCGAAGTGGATGTCCATCAGCATCATGGTCACGCAACCGGCCAGCACCGGCATCACTGCGATCAGCAGGAAGGCAGTGATCAGCCACGTCCAGACGAACAACGGCATCTTCATCAGGGTCATGCCGGGGGCGCGCAGGTTGAGAATGGTGGCGACCACGTTGATCGCGCCCATGATCGAACTGATACCCATCAGGTGAATCGCGAAGATGAAGAAGGTCACGCTTTCCGGCGCGTAGGTGGTGGAGAGGGGCGCGTAGAAGGTCCAGCCGAAGTTCGGCCCGCCACCCGGAGTGAACAGGGTCGAGACGAGCAACAGGAACGCCGCCGGCAACAGCCAGAAACTGAAGTTGTTCATGCGCGGCAGGGCCATGTCCGGCGCGCCGATCATCAACGGAATCATCCAGTTGGCCAGGCCGACGAACGCTGGCATCACCGCGCCGAACACCATGATCAGGCCGTGCATGGTGGTCATCTGGTTGAAGAACGCCGGCTCGACAATCTGCAGGCCGGGCTGGAACAACTCGGCGCGGATCACCATGGCGAACGAACCGCCGAGCAGGAACATGGTGAAGGCGAACCACAGGTACATCGTGCCGATGTCCTTGTGGTTGGTGGTCAGTACCCAGCGCATCAAACCCTTGGCGGGGCCGTGGGCATGGTCACTGGCGTGGCCATGGTCGTCGATCACAGTGCTCATGGCCGTTCTCCTGCAAGCGAGTGGGCGGGGCGGTTCGGGGCATACGCAATGAAGGAGGTCATTTGCTTTCCGCCTGCTTGATGGCCAGCACGTCTTTAGGCGTGACCATGTCGCCTTTGTTGTTGCCCCAGGCATTGCGCTCGTAGGTCACCACCGCGGCGATATCCACTTCCGAGAGCTGCTTGCCGAACGCCGCCATGGCGGTGCCGGGCTTGCCGAAGTAAACGCGGTGCAGGTGATCTTCCTTGGGCCCGGTGGCAATCGGCGAGCCCTTGAGCGCCGGGAACATCGGTGGCAGGCCCTGGCCTTCGGCCTGGTGACAGGCCACGCAGGTGGTGTGGTAGACCTTGTCGCCGCGCGCCACCAGCTCTTCCAGCGTCCATTCCTTGGATGTCAGTTCCTTGAGCTTGGCCGCCTCTTCCTTGCGCTCGCCGAGCCAGGTGTCGTAGTCCGCCTTGGACTTGACCTCGACCACGATGGGCATGAAGCCGTGATCCTTGCCGCACAACTCGGCGCACTGGCCGCGGTAGATGCCGGGCTTCTCGATACGGGTCCAGGCCTCGTTGACGAAGCCGGGGATGGCGTCACGCTTGACCGCGAAGGCCGGCACCCACCAGGAGTGGATCACGTCGGCGGCGGTCACCAGGAAACGCACCTTGGCGCCCACCGGCAGCACCAGTGGCTGGTCGACCTCCAACAGGTAATGCTCGCCCTTGACCGCCTGGTTATGGATCTGCTCGGCGGGCGTGGCCAGGTTGCTGAAGAACTCCACGTCCTGGCCCAGGTATTTGTAATGCCACTTCCACTGATAGCCGGTGACCTGGATATCGATGTCCGATTCACTGCTGTCGTAGATATTGATCAGGGTCTTGGTCGCCGGGATGGCCATCGCGATCAGAATCAGCAAGGGCACCACGGTCCAGAGAATTTCCACGGTGGTGCTCTCGTGGAATTTGGCCGCGACCTGGCCCGTGGATCGGCGGTGAACGATCATCGACCAGAACATCGCGCCAAACACAACAATGCCGATCACCACACAGATCCAGAAAATGGTCATGTGCAGGTCAAACACAGCGTGACTGACTTCAGTCGCCCCTGGCGCCATATTCGTTGTCCAGGCGGCGTGCGCCTGGCCGAATACCGACCACAACAGGAGGCCCATCCAAACGTGTGGATGTCGCATCATTGCGGGTTCCCCTTATCGTTCTTGTTATCCCGCCGGTTTGCACCTGCGTCGAAGGGAGCGGCTTCCATACTGCCTACAACCGCTTAGCCTTGCCTGCTCATGCAGTCTGGCGTCATCAGCTAATCGCGTACAAATCCGAGTATAGACAGGCTCTGCAACCCCGCAATGTGTAGGGGCAAATGAGCAAAAATGACTGGTCGAAGCCAATAAAACCGGGGGCGGAATCGTTTATCCGACGAACGATGGCAATTCGATATAACGCACGCGCATAACCATGAAATAATTATGACAAATGCGTCTTAGGCGCTCGTATAAACGAGCTACCTTATCCTCTCCCTTTTCCTACGCCTGTTTCACTGGAGCTTTCATGAACACCGCCGCATTGCGCGAGCAGATTTCCCGTGCCCATCAACACGAAGCCAGCACTGGCCAGCTTGCCCAGCAACTGGAAAAACAATTGCCGCACCTGCATTCGGCCATTTCCCTGGCTGACGGTGATCGCAAGATTGTCATGACCCGCTTTGTCACCGCCTACATTGAGCTCGTCCCGGACCTGCTGGAAGCCGCCAACGACGTGGCCCGCGAAGCCGGTATCGAAAGCCAGATCAAACCGGTGCTGAAAATCGCCGAGCATTTCTTCCTGCAACCGCCGGCGATCCTGGCCGGTCACGAAGGCCTGGACGGCTTGCTCGACGAGGCCTACCTGGCCCATCGCCTGGTGGAAGAAGTCAACGATCTGTATATCAAGCATTTCGGCCAGCCGTTGATTCCGGCCGACACCACCGTAGCCAACCTGATTGCCCACCAACTGATCGGCGAAGAATTCGCCAACCAGCTGGATGAGGCCGTGCACCTGGCGGTAGATGAAATGCTCAACGAGGAGAGCTTTGCGCTGGAGTCAGTCGAGGCCTATCGCGAAACCCTCAAGAGCCCCAACACAGAAGCTGCATGGAAGCGCTGGCCGTGCCTGTCGCGCCAGTTGGGGGTTGAGTTGGCGCTGGAACAGCCGGCGTAACGCTTTAGCCTGACGCAGAACAAAATGTGGGAGCGGGCTTGCTCGCGAATGCGGCGTGCCAGTCACTGAATATTTGACTGATCCGCCGCCTTCGCGAGCAAGCCCGCTGCCACTTTTTTGATCCGGTTTCGTCAGCCAGCAGAAGGCGCCGAACCGATTCCCACCGTCGTACGCACCCGGCCTTCCAGCCTGCGCTTCAACCCACGTGCCTCGATCACCAGCGTCGAGCCCTTGGCGGCATTCGCCCGGCCCCATTCTTCCAGCAGCTCGAGGCAGGAATGGTCGATGTAACTCAGATTACTCAGCGGCACATGCACCGTGGTTCCCGCAGGTACCGTCGACAGCACCTGGGTCAGCATCGGCACTTTCAGGAAGGTCGCCGCACCGGTCAGGCGCAACTCCATTTCACCTGCCTGAGGCAGGTCGACCAGGCTGACTTTCAAGCGCGACGCCTTCAAGGCCAGCTTCACCAGTGTCAGCCCGAAACCCACCAGTACGCCGGTCAGCAGGTCGGTAAAGATGATCGCCAGCGCCGTCGCCGCATAGGTGAACATCGGCATCCGCCCATAGCGTCCCAACGCCCGGAACGCCTTGACGTCAACCAGCTTGATGCCGGTGTACACCAGCACACCCGCGAGGCTCGCCACCGGAATGCTTTGCAGCACACACGAGAGCAACAGCACGAACGCAAGCAGCCACAGCCCATGGAACATCGCCGACAAGCGCGTGGTGGCGCCCGCCTGTACGTTGGCCGAACTGCGCACGATCACACCGGTCATCGGCAGGGCGCCGACCAGGCCACAGAGCATGTTGCCTACACCCTGAGCGGACAATTCCTTGTCAAAATCAGAACGCTGACCACTGTGCATGCGGTCGACAGCCGCCGCAGACAGCAAGGTTTCGGCGCTGGCGATAAACGCCACGGCGAACGCAGCGATCAACAGTTGTGGATCGGCCAGGTTCAGCAGGTCGCTGGGACGCAGCCAGTCGATGGCATCGGCGAGGTTTTCCGGGACCTCCACACGGTTGACCTGTAACGCCAGCAACAAGCTGGCACCCGTTGCCAGGCCTACGCCCAACAGCGCGCCTGGTACAAAGCGCAGGGTTTGCGGGCGGAACTTGTCCCACAGGTACATCACCAGCATCGTCGAAAGCCCCAGCAAACCAGCCTGCCAACCCAGGCCTCCGCCAACAGTCGGAATGGCCTCGACCAGCGCCGCCGGGAAGCCAGCCAGGTTATCCAGCCCCGATGGCTTGGGGGCACCGTCGAGCATCACATGCACCTGCGACAGCACAATCAGCACCCCGATCCCCGCCAGCATCCCGTACACCACCGCCGGCGCCGTGACACGAAACCAGCAGCCCAGGCGCAGCCGTCCAGCCACCAATTGCAGGAAGCCCGCCAGTAACAGGATCGGCCCGAGCATCAGCATGCCGTGCTGGCGCACCAGTTCGAACACCAATACCGCCAGGCCCGCCGCCGGACCGCTGACCTGCAGCGGCGAACCTGCCAGCCAACCCACCACCAGGCCACCGATGATCCCGGTGATCAGGCCCTTGGCCGGCGGCATGCCCGACGCAATCGCAATGCCCATGCACAACGGCAGGGCGACCAGAAACACAACCACGGACGCAAGCAGCTCCCGTGGCAGTACAGCTTTCAATTGAGCAGCACGCATGATGACTCTCCCGAGGCATTCGCCGGGCGCGGCAAAGCCTGGCTGCGTCCATGGCAGCCACCGCTTTACCCGGCAGGGAAGTGTGTTAGAAGCGCGCTTTAGGCGTCGCGGAAGGAATTGGGCCTTCGCCGCCCAACGGTCGGAACGTCGATTGATCCGCGTCGTAAGCCCGGATTTCGCTGGTCTCGATGTTGTAGATCCAACCGTGGATGAACAGGTGACCATTGGCCATGCGCGATGCCACGGAAGGGTGGGTGCGCAAATGCTGCAACTGGGCGATGACGTTTTCTTCGGTCAGCACCTTCATGCTCTCGCCTTCATTGGCGCAGTCACAGTTGTCGTGGACCATGGTCTTGGCGACCTCGGCATGCCGCAGCCAGGCCTTGACCGTGGGCATCTTCTCGAGGCTCTCAGGGTTGAGTACCGCGCGCATGGCGCCGCAATCGGAGTGCCCGCACACAATGATGTGCTGCACGCCCAGGGCGAGCACGGCGTACTCGATGGCGGTGGAAACACCCCCGTTCATCTGACCATAGGGCGGCACTACGTTGCCGACGTTACGCGTCACGAACAGGTCGCCAGGCGAGCTTTGGGTAATCAGCTCCGGCACGATGCGCGAATCGGCGCAGGTAATGAACATCGCCCGTGGGCTCTGGGCCGTGGCGAGTTTCTTGAAGAGTTCTTCCTGCTGGGGGAAGACGTCGTGATGGAAATGCAAAAAGCCGTCGACGATGTGCTTTAGCGCTGCATCGGCGGATTCCGCCACCTGAGGGGCAGAAGCCGACGCAGCCAACGGCTGTTTATCCTTGTCACTCATGATTCATCCTCTTGATTAATGCAGGGGGAGCTTGCAGGCAAGTTCGACGCCGGGCCGCTGGAATAGTTGTAAACATCCAAAAACCCGGCTTGCGACTCATCAGTCACTCGCTGAACAAGGTAACCGCCGAAACTTAACTCAAACTGAATGAACCGCTCTAGACCGCGGGTTTCAGTGATGTCAAAACGCGACTATTCCTACCAGGAAGCAGGATGCGCCTCTACAGTTTACAACAATGCCATCTGCCTGCCCGGTGGGCAGAACGCGGTGCAATCCAGATTAAACCCTTCCCGTCGGTTAAGCCCCAGGCGCTTGATCGCCTTGCTGAAACGCTGGGCGAGCAAATCGGCAAACGGCCCCTCGCCGCGCATGCGCACGCCGAAACGGCTGTCATAGACCTCGCCGCCGCGCACCTGGCGCACCAGGCTCATCACATGGGCCGCGCGCTGCGGGTAATGCGCCGCCAGCCACTCCTCAAATAACGGCGCCACCTCCAGCGGCAGGCGCAACATCATGTAGGCCGCACTCTGGGCCCCCGCGGCGTGGGCTTCGGTGAGCAGGCTTTCCAACTCGCTGTCGTTGATCATCGGGATCATCGGCGAACACAGCACGCCGACCGGGATTCCCGCCTCGCGCATCACCCGAATCGCCCGCAACCGCGCCTTGGGCGCCGCCGCACGCGGCTCCAGGATGCGCTTGAGCTCGTCGTCCAGGCTGGTGAGGCTGATCATCACGGCAACCAGGCGCTGCCGGGCCAGCTCGGTGAGCAGGTCGAGATCCCGCAGGATCAACGAACCCTTGGTGATGATGGTCACCGGGTGCCGATAACGCAGCAACACTTCGAGGGTTTGCCGGGTGATCCTGTACTCGCGCTCGATGGGCTGGTACGGGTCGGTATTGGAGCCCAGGTTGATCGGCGCACACACGTAGCCCGGCTTCGACAGCTGCTGTTCCAGCACGTCGGCGGCATTGGTCTTGGCGATCAGTCTGGTTTCGAAATCCAGCCCTGGCGACATATCCCAGTAAGCATGGCTGGGCCGCGCATAGCAGTAGATACAACCATGCTCGCAACCCCGATACGGGTTGATGGAGCGATCGAACGGCAGGTCTGGCGAGTTGTTGCGGGTGATGATGCTCTTGGCCGTTTCGATGCGCACTTCAGTGCCCTGGGTCGGCGGTACTTCCTGGAACCAGCCGTCGTCCTCGACCACGCTGACGGTCGGCGCAAAGCGGTTGTGCAGGTTGGTGGCCGTGCCCCGACCCCGGGGCGGCAGCGGAGTAGACATGAAAGCGCCTCGATACTGTTTTTATATACAGTATCGAGGCGCGAGGTTCCTGACCAGTGCCGTCTGGCGGTCAGGGCAGGATCAGTGCTTTTGCGTCACTTGGCCCAGGTCATCGCCCGAGGTCGTGCGCATATCACTCTTGCGCAGGTCCGCCACGTCGCTGGCCTTGACCGGCGCGCCCTTGTTGCCCCAGCTGCCGCGAACGAAACTGACCACATCCGCCACTTCCTGGTCCGACAGACGCCAGGCGAAGGCCGGCATGGTGAAGGTCGACGGTGCCGTGTGCGTCGCCGGCAAGGTGCCGCCGTTCAACACGATGTTGATCAAGGACGTGGCATCCGCCGTCTGCACCACCGGGTTGCCCGCCAGCGCCGGGAACACCCGCGTGTAGCCATGGCCGTCGGTCCGGTGGCAGGCCGCGCAGTTGTCGATATACACCGACGCGCCCGGCTTGCTGTCATCCCCCTTCCACAAGGCCTCGGCCACCTGCTTGTCGTAGGCGTGCGGCTGATCCTTGGGGTCCACCGCCGGCAGGCTCTTGAGGTAGCGAGCGATAGCGGTCAGGTCGTCCTGCGACATGTATTGCATGCTGTGCACGACCACGTCGCTCATGCCGCCAAACACCGCGCTGCGATCACTGCGACCGGTCTTGAGAAATTGCACCAGTTGCTCCTCGCTCCAACTGCCGAGGCCGTCCTTGTGGTCGCCGCGCAGGCTCTTGGCGATCCAGCCTTCCAGCGGCGCGCTGCCGGACAGGAATGCATTGCCGTCAGTCGCACTCAGGGCTTTTTCCTGCATGGTCAGCGCCCGTGGCGTATGGCACGCGCCGCAGTGGCCGAGGCCTTCAACCAAGTAGGCACCGCGGCTGATCACCGGGTCGCCACCCGCCGCTGCCTGGTAGTCCGCCACCTCGGGGGCGAACATCCAGCGCCACGCCGCCAACGGCCAGCGCATGCTCAGGGGCCACGGAATATCGCTGTCCTTGTTCTCCTGCGCGACCGGCTCGACGCCCTTCATGAAGTACGCATACAACGCCTGCATATCGCTTTCGCTGACGCGCGCATAGGACGGATATGGCATTGCCGGGTAAAGCGTACTACCGCTCTTGGCGACGCCATGGCGCACGGCCTTGTCGAAGTCCTCAAAGCTGTAGTCACCCAGGCCGGTCTTGTCCGGGGTGATGTTGGTGGAATAGATCACCCCGATCGGGGTCTCCATCGGCAGGCCGCCAGCGAATGGCTTGCCGCCTTTGGCGGTATGGCAGGCCACGCAGTCACCGGCGCGGGCCAGGTATTCACCCTGCTTGACCAGGTCGGTTTCAGCGGCGCTGATCGAACAACTGCTGAACAGCGCCAGGGAGGCGATAACGAGTGCTTTCATGGTCATCGCTCCTTATGCCTGAACCAGTGGGCCGGGGTTTTTCAGGTACTGCTCGCGGATCGCCCGCGCCGACCAATAGGTCAGGGCAGCGACCAGGCCGGTAGGGTTGTAGCCCAACCCTTGTGGGAAGGCGGACGCGCCTGGGACAAACACGTTGTGTACATCCCAGGATTGCAGGTAGCGGTTCAACGCACTGGTTTTCGGATCGGTGCCCATGATCGCGCCACCATTGAGGTGGGTGGTCTGGTAAGAGGCGGTGTTGAAGTGCTCACCGACCTTTTTGCCGAGCACGGCAATTGCCTTGGGGTTCATTGCCTGAGCGACCTTGCCCATCTTTTCCATCATGAAGCGGTTCATCTTGATGTCGTTTTCCTGCCAGTCGAACGTCATCCGCAGCAATGGCAAGCCGTAGGCATCGCGATACACCGGGTCCAGATCCAGGTAGTTGCCCCGGTAGGATTGATGCGCGCCGTGGGAGTCCATCGACACCTGGTGGGTGTAGTAATCGGCGGTAGCGCGTTTCCAGGCACTACCCCAGGCCGGGGTGCCCGGCGGGTTGGACGTACCGGCAATCGGCCGGCTGCCAGCCTGGTTGACCCACATCGGCGAGCCGCCCACAAAGCCGTGGGGCCCGTGGTCGAAGTTATCGGCGTTGAAGTCATCGATGGCCACGCCATTGCCGCCCGCGCCGATGAAGTTGTTGGTGTGGGTGTCCTTGTCGAAGAACGCCTTGATCGTGCCCATGTTCTGGTAGGCAAAGTTCCTGCCCACCACACCCTCGTTGGTAATCGGGTCGTAAGGCTTGCCGATACCCGAAAGCAACATCAGGCGCACATTGTTGAACTGGAAGGAGCCGATGATCACCAGGTCCGCCGGTTGCTCGCATTCGCGACCCTGGCCGTCGATGTAGGTCACGCCCGTGGCCTTGCTCTTGGTGCTGTCGAGATTGACCTTGAGCACGTGGGAATTTGGCCGCAGCTCAAAGTTCGGCACCTGGCGCAGCGCCGGCAGGATGTTCACGTTCGGCGAGGCCTTGGAATACATGTAGCAGACATAGCCGCTGCAGAAACCGCAGAAGTTGCACGGGCCCATCTGCGCGCCGTAGGGGTTGGTGTACGGCCCCGAGGTATTGGCCGACGGCAGGTTGTAGGGTTTGTAGCCGACTTCGGCCGCCGCTTTCTGAAACAGCTGTGCGGAGACGGTGTTTTTCTGCGCTTCCAACGGGAACGGGTTGGAGCGATCCGGCGCATACGGGTTGCCGCCACGGCCTTCGCCTACGAGCTGACCTTTCACGGTCCAGGCCTGGCCTGAGGTGCCGAAGACTTTCTCCGCATAGTCGAAAAACGGCTCCAGCTCTTCGTAACTGACGCCGAAGTCCTGGATAGTCATGTCCTTGGGAATGAAGTTCTTGCCGTAGCGCTCTTCATAGTGACTGCGCATGCGCAACTCGATCGGGTCGACGCGAAAGTGCACCCCCGACCAGTGCAGGCCCGCGCCGCCCACGCCGTTGCCGGGCAAGAACGCGCCCAATTGGCGGTTGGGCAGGGCGACATCATTCACGCTATGGCGAATGGTCACGGTCTCCTTGGAGATGTCCTGGAAGAGTTTTTTACGCACGCTGTAGGTCAATTCGTCGATGACCTGCGGATAGTTGCCGTCCGGGTAAGTGTCCTGCATCGGGCCGCGCTCCAGCGCTACCACGTTGAGGCCGGCTTCCGTCAGCTCCTTGGCCATGATCGCGCCGGTCCAGCCGAAACCCACGATCACTGCATCCACTTTCTTCATGATGGTCGCCACGTTTATGCCCTCTCGCCGCGGATGGAAACAGCCGGGAAGGGGTATTGCTCGTTGCGTTCCACCCAATCCATGAAATCGGCGCGGGCGCCGGGGAAGCCGATCATGGTCCAGCCGACCATGCCTTTGTTGCCGCCGTGAATCGGGTCGCAGAAGAACCCTTCCTTGGTATTTTGCAGCAGCAAATTGAAAAACATCTTCGCCGGCACTGTGTCGAAATGCGCGCTGACTTCACTGCCACCGGCTTCCAGGCGCCGCAACATATCGTCCTGGGTAGCGCTGTCTTGCGCAGCAAAAGCCTTACCGTTGAACGCCTTCGACCAGGCATCCGTGGCAGCGATGCCCAGGCGATAGATCTCCTTGGGCACCAGCTTGCTCTGCCAGCCCATCTCGGGCGCGGCATCGGCATTGAATGGGCCTTGCATGAACCACAGTGCGCCGCTGGCGTAGGGCGTGTTCATCTGGCGGTCGATGTACTCCGGCGCGCCGGCTTCCAGCGCACCGGGGCCTTGGGCGTCGGCAGGGATCAGGCGGGCGACGGCAGCGTTGAGAAACGCCCACTCTTCGGCGCTGAAATAGCTCGGTTCATAGGCCTTGTCGCTGGCCGCAGGCTTGGCCGGCGCAGCCTGGGCAGGCTCGGGCGTGGCCATCAGTATCGAACCGCCAAGGCCGGTACTGGCAACCGTGACCACCGGGATCAAGGTCAAGGATTTGCGCAGAAAGTCACGCCGGGGGTTGTCTTGATCTTGATCAGACATGGGTGCACCTCATCATGTGGTCACGGGTTTTATCAGCCGCTTCTGGGAGCAGCGTGAAGGCTTGCCAGGAAATGGGATCCAAAGGGATAGAACACATTGGCAATCAATAGTTACAAATGATAGCAGGCTAAGGATTTGAAGAATCGATTCAGCGAGAAAAACAGCCGATCCGGCGCTTCAATCACGATTCTTTGACGAGCCCCTCACGCGCCGTTGACCGCCGGCAAGCGACGCTAAGGCTCATCAATCAACGCCCTGTTCGGTCACTCACCCATGTTCAAGATTCGATTGCTGCCGGCGCTCGGCCTGGCCTGTATGGCGCTGCTCGCCATCGCCCAAGCCCGAGCGGACGAGACTACATCGCTGCGCTCCCCGGAGTGGGCCCAACCCGTGGGCAATCAATTCAACCTGCACCAGATGACGCCCACGCTCTATCGCAGCGCGCTGCCGGACAGCAATGCGCTGCCGGTCTTGAAAAACCTGAAGATCGGTACGGTGATCAACTTCCTGCCGGAATCCGATTCCGCCTGGCTGAAGAACGCTGATATCAAGCAGGTGCAACTGACCTACCGCACCAACCATGTCGATGACGCCGACGTTCTCACTGCGCTGAGGGCCATTCAGGCTGCCGAGGCCAACGGCCCGGTGCTGATGCATTGCAAGCATGGCTCAGACCGCACCGGCCTGATGGCGGCGATGTATCGCGTGGTGATCCAGGGATGGAGCAAGGAAGACGCGCTGAACGAGATGACCTCGGGTGGTTTCGGCGGCAGCAGTGGCTTCAAGGACGGTGTTCGCTACATGATCCAGGCGGATGTCGACAAGTTGCGCACGGCCTTGGCGAATGGTGATTGCAGCACCAGTGCGTTTGCACTGTGCTCGATGAAGGATTGGATTTCGACAACGAACAAGACTGAAGAGCAACTGTAGGAGCCTGCCTGCGAAGCAAGTACGCGGTGTTTCAGTCACACCGCGTTGGGGCTATCGCAGGCTAGCCAACGCCGCCAGGAAGCAGGCTTCAGTCTTTTTTCAGCTTGGGATTCGGAAAGAACTGCACCGCCTGCACCTTTGGATCCGACGCTTTCAACGCCGAGGTGTTGACCCGCGTACCCAACTCCTTGGGCACCGACAACCCCTGGTCATTCAGCGTATCGGTATACCCGCAGGCCACACACTCGCGGTGCGGCACGTTGTCTTCAGTCCACATCTTGAGCTTGTCCGGCTCGCTGCACGCCGGGCAGACCGCCCCGGCGATAAATTGCTTTTTGGTAATCACAGGCCCTTCACTCATGCTGCCGCGTCCTCACTCAGGCCGCTGTGGCGCAAGAGTGCGTCAATCGACGGCGCCCGTCCGCGGAAGTCGACGAACAGCACCATCGGCGCCTGCGAGCCGCCACGGGCGAGGATCGCCTCGCGGAATGCGCGGCCGGTCTCGGCATTGAGCACGCCGTCTTCCTCGAACTTGGAAAAGGCATCCGCCGACAGCACTTCGGCCCATTTATAGCTGTAGTAACCCGCCGCATAACCGCCGGCGAAGATGTGCGCAAAGCTGTTCGGGAAGCGGTTGTAGGCGGGCGGACGCATCACCGACACCTCGTCACGCACGCCTTCGAGCACTTGCGCCACGCTGCGGCCGTCGCCGTGAGTGGCATGCAGTTCGAAGTCGAACAGCGAGAACTCCAGCTGGCGCACCATCATCAGGCCGGACTGGAAGTTTTTTGCCGCGAGCATTTTTTCCAGCAGGTCCTGGGGCAGCGGCTCGCCGGTTTCATAGTGGCCGGAGATCAGTGCGAGGCCTTCCGGCTCCCAGCACCAGTTCTCCATGAATTGGCTCGGCAATTCCACCGCATCCCAAGCCACGCCGTTGATACCGGACACGCCGGCATGTTCGACGCGGGTCAGCAGGTGGTGCAGGCCGTGGCCGAATTCGTGGAACAGGGTGGTCACTTCATCGTGGGTCAACAGGGCAGGCTTGCCGCTATCGGCCGGGGTGAAATTGCACACCAGGTTGGCGACCGGGCTTTGCAGCACGCCATCGAGGGTGCGACGACGATCGCGCGCGCCGTCCATCCAGGCACCGCCACGCTTGTTGGCGCGGGCGTACAGGTCGAAGAAGAAGCGGCCGACATGCTGGCCGTTTTCCTTGATTTCAAACAGGCGGACATCCGGGTGCCAGGTGTCGAAGCCTTTCTGCTCGGCAATCTCGATGCCGTACAGGCGCTGCACGATGGCAAACAGGCCACCGAGCACTTTGTCGATCGGGAAATAGGCGCGCAGGGCTTCTTGCGACACGCTGTAGCGCTGCTCGCGAAGTTTTTCGCCGTAGAAACCGCTGTCCCAGCTTTGCAGGTCGGCGCAGCCTTGTTCGGCGGCGTAGGCCCGAAGCTGCTGCAGATCCTGGGCGGCAAACGGCTTGCTGCGCTTGGCCAGGTCACGCAGGAAGGTCAACACCTGGTCGCTGGACTCAGCCATTTTGGTCGCCAGGCTCAGCTCGGAGAACGAGGCGTAGCCGAGCAGCTTGGCCAGTTCCTGACGCAGGTCGAGGATCTGTTCCATCACCGGGCCGTTATCATTCTGACCAGCGTTCGGGCCTTGGTCCGACGCACGGGTGCAGTACGCCGCGTAGACTTCTTCACGCAGGGCGCGCTCCTGGGCGTAGGTCATCACCGCGTAGTAGCTCGGGAACTCCAGGGTGATCAGCCAGCCATCCAGGCCTTTGGCCTGGGCGGCGGCAGCCATCTGCGCCTTGGCCGAATCGGTCAGGCCGGCGAGGGTGGCTTCATCGGTAACGTGCTTGGTCCAGGCCTGGGTGGCGTCCAGCAGCTGGTTGGAAAACTTGCTGCCCAACTCGGACAGCTTGCTCTGCACTTCAGCGTAGCGCTTTTGCTGCTCAGGCGGCAGATCGATACCCGACAGGCGGAAGTCGCGCAGGGAATGTTCCAGGATGGTTTTTTGCGCCACGTCGAAACCGGCAGCCTCCGGGCTGTTGGCCAGGGCTTCGAAGGCCTGGAACAGTTCGCGGTTCTGGCCCATCTCGGTGGAATAGGCGCTCAACGCCGGCAGGCAAGCCTCGTAGGCTTCGCGCAGTTCGGCGCTGTTGCACACGGCGTTGAGGTGGCTGACCGGGCTCCAGGCGGCGCCCAGGCGGTCGTTCAGTTCGTCCATGGCCAGCACCAGGCCTGCCCATGTCGGATTTTTACCCTGGCTTTGCAGGATGCCTTCGATGGCGACACGGTTGTCGGCGAGGATCTGTTCGATGGCCGGCTGCACGTGCTCGGCACGGATCGCCGAGAACGGCGGCAGGTCGTAGGACTGCAGAAGAGGGTTGTTCGCGCTCACGGTTGGCACCTTGGCTGAAGAAACATGTAAGAACAAAGATGGGGCCATCTTAATTACAATCAACGCCCACCGCAGCTATCAGCACATAAGAGAGAGGCTATCGTGACCCTTCGCACCTATCAGAACCACACGCCAACCCTGGGCGCCGGGGCTTTTGTCGATATTTCGGCGGTGGTGATCGGCGATGTCGAAATCGGCACCGACAGCTCAGTCTGGCCGCTGACCGTGATTCGCGGCGACATGCACCGCATCCGTATCGGCGCGCGCACCAGCGTGCAGGATGGCTGCGTGCTGCACATTACCCACGCCGGGCCCTTCAATCCTGACGGCTTCCCGCTGCTGATCGGCGATGACGTGACCGTCGCCCACAAAGTCATGCTGCATGGTTGCAGCGTCGGCAACCGGGTGTTGATCGGCATGGGCAGCATCGTGATGGACGGCGTCGTGGTGGAGGACGACGTGATTATCGGCGCCGGCAGCCTGGTGCCGCCTGGCAAGAAACTCGACAGTGGCTTTTTGTACGTGGGTAGCCCGGTTAAACAAATCCGCGCGCTGACTGACAAGGAGCGTGCCTTTTTCACCTACAGCGCCGCGAACTACGTGAAGCTCAAAGACCTGCACCTGGCGCAAGGATTCGATCAATGACCCTCAACTACTCAACCGTCCTGTTCGACCTGGATGGCACCCTCACCGATCCGCGCGAGGGCATCACCCGTTCGATCCAGTACGCCCTCGGCAAGCTGGGGATCGATGAGCCGGACCTGACCAAGCTCGAACACTTCATCGGCCCGCCGCTGTTGCAGGCGTTCATGCAGTTTTATGGCTTCGACGAGGCCAAGGCCTGGGAGGCGGTGAATTTCTACCGTGAGCGCTTCAAGGTCACCGGCCTGTATGAAAACCGCGTGTTCGACGGCGTGATGCCACTGCTGGAAGACTTGGGCAACCAGGGTCGCCAGCTCTATGTAGCAACCTCCAAGCCTTGGGTGTTTGCCCGCGAGATCGCTCGGCATTTCGACTTCGCCAAGCACTTCAAGGTGATCTACGGCAGCGAGCTGGATGGGACGCGGACCAACAAGGTTGAGCTGATTGCGCACTTGATCAGCGAGGAAGGCCTTGATCCTTCGACCACCCTGATGATTGGCGACCGCAAGCATGACCTGATCGGCGCCCGTAGCAATGGTCTGGATTCGGCGGCGGTCGGCTATGGATTTGGCAGTTTTGCAGAGTTGAATGCCGAGGCGCCGACCTGGCATTTCGAAACGCTGGCCGAGATGCACCAGGCATTTTTGCCGCGCGCTTGAGACCGCCTTCGCAGGCAAGCCAGCTCCCACATTTGATCTTCTTACACCCGCGGCCCCGAGTCATACCCGGATCCCTCTGTGGGAGCTGGCTTGCCTGCGAGAGGCCCTGATGGCCCCGTACCCTCCAACTGCCTCAACGCCGCCTTGCGCTGCGCCTGCGGCAACCGCCCCAGTTGCTCGACCGCTGCATAAAACTTCAGCCAATCCCCGCCCTGCTGCGCAAACAACGCCGCAAACGCCGGCACCCATTGGTCATACAGCCCAAACGGCAGCAACCGCGCATTGTTCATCGGCTGGTTGATCCACACGTCATAACGCTTGTCGCCGCCCCACTGGCTATCACGCAGTTGCCGATAATCACTGCGCAAACGCTCGAATTCCGCCGCCTTGGCCTGGCGCATCACCTCGCCAGACAGGGGCTGCGCATAGAGTTTTTCCAGGCGTTGACGGGTCTCGAGGATCAGCCGGGTGAATTGGTCACGCTGCGCCACCGCCGAGTCGCTGAGGGGCGCCAGGCCCCGTGCCGCGCGCCATTGGCGGGTGCCTTCCTGCTCGACGAAATTGGCGAATGACTCGTTGAACTCGGTGTCATCCTTCACATAGAAACGCTGGTGCGCCAACTCGTGGAAGATCAGCGTGGCCAGGCGCTCGTCACCCCAGTTCATCATCGAATTCATGATCGGGTCGTTGAACCACCCCAGGGTGGAATAGGCCTCGACGCCACCGATCGAGACATCCATACCCTGTTGCTTCAACAACGCCGCCTCACCGCGCGCCGCGCCTTGGTTGTAGTAGCCGCGATAGGCCACGCAACCGGCAATGGGGAAACAGTGTTTTTCAGGCGACAGGGAAAATTCCTGCGTGGCAAAAACATTCCAGACCACGTAAGGCCGGCCAATATCGGCGTACAAACGGTAACTCTGGTTGTCAGGAAGGTGCAGGTGCTCGCTGGCGAATGTCCGCGCTTTTTGCGATTGCACCAGGTGCTCACGCAGTGGCTGTGGGCGGGACGGGTCGGCGATGACCTCGGCCACCGGCTCGCGGGCACGCAACAATTGCCATTGTCCGCTGGCCAACTGGCTGTAATAACTGAGGCTGGAACAGCCGCTGAGCAACACAACCACCGCCCCTGCAAGAAAACGCCTGACCATGCCCCGACCGCTCCTGGCTGATTTGCTCGCCAGACTATCCTGCCTGTACGGAATTTTTCCATGGCGTGACGTGTTTATACTCATAGCGAGTCTGTTGCCGTGCGCGCCAGGCTCAATTCTTTCCCTGCGATGAGTGCCTGCCATGCGTCAGCTCTTGCTCCCCGTCACCGCGCTGCTCCTGAGTGCGTGTGCTTACACCCCCATCCCGCCGGTTGACCCGCACCAGGCCTGGATCGATTTCGCCACCCCGACACCGGGTGCCAAACTGGTGATGGCCCAGCGCCTGGACGGCAAGAACCTCCCCGACGGGCGCTACTTCCAGGTCCCGCCCGGCAGTCATGAGTTGATGGTGCGCTTTGATTTCGAGGTGCCGACCGGCGGCAGTTTCAGCGGGTTTGGACAAACGACAGATCGGACGTGCTTCATTACCTTGCAGTACGACCATTTCGAAGCCGGCCAACGTTATAGCCTGGAAGGGCGCTCATTGGCCTACACGCCGAATATCCGCCTGTACAACGCCGCCCGCCAATTGCTGGCCGAAGAGCGCAGCGTCAACTGCCTCTGATCAGTCGTTGTTTTTCTGGTAGACGATGGCTTTAGTGCCGTTCTCACAGCTGCCGACGACCATGGCGGAGTCGTGCTTGTCGGCTTCTTCCTTGCTGACAATTTCCAGGGTGTAGGACGGAACGGCGTTCGCCTGGATCTTGACCTCAATCTCTTTCCTGAGCTCTTCGCAGTCTTTTGGCGCGGCCACGGCCGAAGTGGCCAACACACCGCAGATGATCGCCAAGGCAAAACGTTTCATGTGTGAAGCTCCCTGAATGCATTGCGCACGGGTGTGCGTCTAAGGCTGCATAGGCTATAGGACCACATCGGTGAAACACGAGTTCTGATTTAACGCAGATGTTTTGGCGCCGCCCAGAAACAACTGCAGGCGCCGGCTTGCCGGCGACCTACAGGTAGCGGTGTCAGTTTACGAGGGTGGCATCCAGGCTAATTTTCGCATTCAGCACTTTCGATACCGGGCACCCTTCCTTGGCTTTCTTGCTCAGTTCATCGAACTGCGCCTGGCTCGCGCCTGGAATCTTGGCCTTGAGGATCAAGTGCACAGCAGTGATCGCAAAGCCGCCATCGACCTGGTCCAGGGTCACTTCAGCCTGGGTGTCGATGCTGTCAGCCTTGAGGCCGGCATCACCGAGAATCATCGAAAACGCCATCGAGAAACACCCGGCGTGCGCCGCACCGATCAGTTCTTCAGGGTTGGTGCCTTTACCGCCTTCGAAACGCGCCTTGAAGCCGTAGGGGGCTTCGCGCAGCACGCCGGTTTCGGTGGAAATGGAACCCAGGCCAGTCTTCAGATCACCTTCCCAATGCGCGGATGCCTTTTTAACAATACTCATAGCTTTCTCCTCGAACGGTGGTTTTGCGTCAGTAAGGTTCTGAGGATAGAAGCTTTGGCAAAGTTCACTTGTAAGAAAAACCAAGCGATTAAGTAGGAAATTTCGGGTCAGCTATTGAATCTCGGGTATATGCCCTCATTGCATAGGACATGCACATGAAGCGGCAGGTTTTGGTTCGTCTATGAAGCCTGCGCCCCCATTGGAGAAGCAGGCTTATGAAATCGCTGTCCGACGTAAAGTTCTCGACCCTCGACCTCGTGCCCGTGCGGGCCAACGGCAGTCCGGCGCAGTCGTTACGCAATTCCCTGGACCTGGCCCAGCACGTGGAAAAGTTCGGCTACAACCGTTTCTGGGTGGCGGAACACCACAATATGGACGGTATCGCCAGCTCGGCCACTTCGGTCTTGCTGGGCTATCTGGCTGGCGGCACCTCGACGATTCGCGTCGGCTCGGGCGGCGTCATGCTGCCCAACCATGCACCGCTGGTGATCGCCGAGCAGTTCGGCACCCTCGAAAGTCTCTACCCGGGCCGTATTGACCTGGGCCTGGGCCGCGCGCCCGGTTCCGACCAAATGACGGCCCGCGCCCTGCGCCGTGAGCGCTCGGGCAGCGCGGATGACTTCCCCGAAGACGTCGCTGAGCTGATGGCCTACCTGGGCCCACGCACGCCCGACCAACGGGTGATCGCCGTACCGGGCACCGGCACCAATGTGCCAGTGTGGCTGCTGGGTTCCAGTCTGTTCAGCGCCCAGCTGGCGGGCGAGCGCGGTTTGCCCTACGCCTTCGCCTCCCATTTCGCACCGCGCCTGATGCATGAAGCGATTCGCGTGTACCGCAATCACTTCAAGCCATCGGCCGTGCTCGACAAACCCTACGTGATGCTCGGCATTCCACTGGTCGCGGCGGACACCGATGAGCAGGCGGACTACCTGGCCACCTCTGTATACCAGCGCATCCTTGCGCTGATGCGCGGGCAAAGCCTGGTGCAGCGCCCACCGGTGAAAACCATGGACGGTCTGTGGCTACCGCATGAAAAAGATGCGGTAGGCAGCTTCCTGGGCCTGGCCATGGTCGGCAGCCCGGCGAAGATCCGCGCCAAACTGGAGGTGCTGGTCGAACAGACCGGCGCTGACGAGCTGATCTTTACCTGCGACCTGTACGAGCATGCCGACCGGATTCATTCCTACGAGCTGCTGGCACAGTTGATGAAGGGCTAAAACTTCAGGCGAAAAAAAACGACGCACCTGTGGCCAGGGAGCTTGCTCCCGCTGGGCTGCGTAGCGCCGCCGAAAAAGGCAGTGCTGCGCACTCCAGCGGGAGCAAGCTCCCTCGCCACAAGTGCGTCGATTTTATATCTGAAGCACGGGATCACCCGCGCTTGTAGGCGATTTCCTTGGTACCGGCTTCGCAGCTGCCGACCACTGTGTGATCGCTCGGCGCTGCGCCCTTGTCCACGACTTCCAGCGAATAACCCGAAGCGCCCTTGGCGTCGATTTTCGCTGCAATTTCGCTTTTCAGCTCTTCACAAGGCTTGCCCGCCGCCAGGGCAGTGCCCGCAATGCTCAACAAACCTACCGCTAACAGGAACTTCTTCATCCGTTACTTTCCTTGCGCTGATCGAAAAGAGCGTGCCGACGCTTTCGCCTCGGCACCCATTGGTTGTAGCGCAGGTTATGGCAATCGGCCAGTCGGCAAGTTCAACCGACGTGATCAACTACTGGCGATTCGGAACCCGACTTTGAGGGTGACCTGGAAGTGCGCGGCCTTGCCGTCCTTGATGTGGCCACGGGTTTCGGTCACCTCGAACCATTCCAAGTGCTTGATGCTCTTGTTGGCTTCAGCCAGGGCGTTGTTGATCGCATCTTCAATGCTGGTCGCCGACGAGCCAACCAGTTCGACTTTCTTGTACGTGTGATGATCAGACATAGCGTTTCTCCTGAGGTCTCTAGTGAGCGTAGCAGTCAATGTTCGTACTGCTTCTGGCGACCGTTCCTACCTGAAAGTTCAGATTTACTGCACTTTCTGAAACGGGCGCAGTCGGTATCTACACCTGCCACTCAATCATTTCAGGAGAGTCCACATGGCCAACACTTCTTTACGCAAAGCGTCGCTGGAAAGCATGGAAGCCGAGATTTCGAGCCTGCTCAAGTCGCTTGAGAGCCTCAAGGACGATGCGTCCGATGAGTCGCGCAAAACGCTGAAGGCCCTGAAAAGCAATGCCGAGAATGCCCTCAAGCACTCCCGCCACCTGATCAGCGACGCGTACGAAGAAAGCAAAGTCAAACTCCGCGAAACCGGTGTTGCGACCCGGGACTACGCACAAGAGCACCCATGGACTACCGCCGGCGTCGCCGTTGGCGCACTGGGCCTGCTGGCGGCTTATCTGCTGTGCAAACGCGGCGACTAAACGTCCTGGTGCGCCAGCTCAGCCTTGAGCCACTGCGCCAGTTGCCCGGCGCGCCCATCCGCGGCGCGCTTGGGTAGCCACAACGCCAGGTGCGCCGGGGTTTCACTGAAGCCCCACGGCGCCACCAGGCGACCCGCGCGCAGATCCTCTGCCACCAGCGGTTCCGGCGCAATCGCCACCCCCAGACCTGCCACTGCCGCCTCCAGCAAATAATACAAATGCTCGAACCCCTGGCCGTGTTTCAACGCGCCGGGCGCGATGCCGTGTTGCTGCGCCCAACTGGGCCAGGCCTGCGGGCGTGAAGTGGTGTGCAACAAGGCTTCTGCGCACAGCGCTTGCGGCGGCGCCTGGCGCAAGCGCTCGTAACCGGCAAAACGCGGGCTCATCACCGGGCCGATACGCTCGCTGGCCAGTTCATACACCTGCATGTCCGCCGGCCATGGCGGCTCGGCAAACACCAGCAAAGCGTCCAGGCCCGGGCGCCTGGGGTCGAAGTCGCCGTCACCCGCCGACAGGTGCAGGCGCAAGTCCGGCAAGTCGGCATTCAAACGACCCAGGCGCGGAATCAACCAGCGCGCCAGCAAACTGCCCGAGCAGCCCAGCACGAAGGGTGCGTCGGCGCTGGCCTGGGTAAGTTCGGCACAGACATCTCTCAGACGCTCGAACGCTTCAGCGCTGGCATCACGCAGGCGGGCGCCGGCATCTGTGAGTTTAAGGCCGCGCCCATCCTTGGCGAACAGGCTGACACCCAGGTGCTCTTCCAGCACCTTCAACTGGCGGCTGACGGCACCATGGGTCACATGCAATTGCTCGGCCGCCTGGCTGACACTGTTGAGCCGGGCGGTGGCTTCGAACGCACGCAAGGCATTCAGGGGCGGAAGGTCTCGGCTCATCTGTGAGTTTTCCTGACAGGTTAATGCGATCTTATCGGTTTTCAGTGCGGGATGTGAGGGGTAGAGTGGCCGTCATTGCTGGTTACCCAAATTCCTACCTGGAGCGTCCCATGACTCAGTCCCAGACCGATCTGCGCAACGGCCCTGATGCCAACGGCCTGTTTGGCGCGTTCGGCGGCCGCTACGTCGCCGAAACCCTGATGCCGTTGATTCTCGACCTGGCCCGCGAATACGAAGCGGCCAAGATCGATCCGGCGTTCAACGAGGAATTGGCCTACTTCCAGCGCGACTACGTCGGCCGCCCGAGCCCACTGTACTTCGCCGAACGCCTGACCGAGTTCTGCGGCGGCGCCAAGATCTACCTCAAGCGCGAAGAGCTGAACCACACCGGCGCGCACAAGATCAACAACTGCATCGGCCAGATCCTGCTGGCGCGGCGCATGGGCAAGAAACGCATCATCGCTGAAACTGGCGCGGGCATGCACGGCGTGGCCACTGCCACCGTTGCCGCACGGTTTGGCCTGCAGTGCGTGATCTACATGGGCACCACCGACATCGAACGCCAGCAGGCCAACGTGTTCCGCATGAAGCTGCTGGGCGCTGAAGTGATTCCAGTCGTCGCCGGCACCGGCACCCTGAAGGACGCGATGAACGAAGCCCTGCGCGACTGGGTCACCAACGTCGACAGCACCTTCTACCTGATCGGCACCGTGGCCGGCCCGCACCCGTACCCCGCGATGGTGCGCGACTTCCAGGCCGTCATCGGCAAGGAAACCCGCACCCAGCTGCAAGCCCAGGAAGGCCGCCTGCCGGACAGCCTGGTCGCGTGCATCGGCGGTGGTTCCAACGCCATGGGCCTGTTCCACCCGTTCCTGGATGACACCAGCGTCGAGATCATCGGCGTTGAAGCCGCCGGCCACGGCATCGAAACCGGCAAGCACGCCGCCAGCCTGAACGGCGGCGTACCCGGCGTACTGCACGGCAACCGCACCTTTCTGCTGCAGGACGACCACGGCCAGATCATCGACGCCCACTCGATTTCCGCTGGCCTGGACTACCCCGGCATCGGCCCGGAACACGCCTGGTTGCATGATATCGGCCGCGTCCAATACACCTCGGTGACCGACGACGAAGCCCTCGACGCGTTTCACAAATGCTGCCGCCTGGAAGGGATTATTCCTGCACTGGAAAGCGCCCACGCCCTGGCTGAAGTGTTCAAGCGCGCCCCGACCTTGCCCAAGGATCACCTGATGGTGGTGAACCTGTCCGGCCGTGGCGACAAAGACATGCAAACCGTGATGCACCACATGGAACAGGCTTCACAAGAGCCATCTCAGCAGGAGAAACACTAAATGAGCCGCCTGCAAACACGTTTTGCGCAACTGAAAGAACAAAACCGCGCGGCCCTGGTGACCTTCGTTACCGCCGGCGACCCGGGTTATGACACCTCGCTGGCGATCCTCAAGGGCTTGCCGGCAGCCGGCGCCGATGTGATCGAGTTGGGCATGCCCTTCACCGATCCGATGGCCGACGGCCCGGCCATCCAACTGGCCAACATCCGCGCACTGACCGCCAAGCAGAACCTGGCGAAAACCCTGCAGATGGTCCGAGAGTTCCGCAAGGACAACACCGACACGCCGCTGGTGCTGATGGGTTACTTCAACCCGATCCACAAATACGGTGTGCCGCAGTTCATCGCCGATGCCAAGCAAGCCGGTGTAGACGGCCTGATCGTGGTCGACATGCCGCCCGAGCATAACGGCGAGCTGTGCGACCCGGCCCAGGCTGCGGGTATCGACTTTATCCGCCTGACCACGCCGACCACCGATGATGTGCGCCTGCCTACCGTGCTCAACGGCAGCTCTGGATTTGTGTACTACGTGTCGGTGGCCGGTGTGACCGGCGCCGGCGCGGCCACCCTCGAGCATGTCGAGGAAGCCGTGACCCGCCTGCGCCGGCATACCGACCTGCCGATCAGCATCGGTTTTGGTATCCGCACGCCGGAACAAGCCGCCGCCATCGCGCGCCTGGCAGACGGTGTCGTGGTGGGGTCGGCCTTGATCGATCACATTGCGAATGCCAAAACTGATCAGCAAGCGATTGATGGCGTGTTGGGCCTCTGCGCGGCACTGTCGGAAGGTGTCCGCAGCGCCCGTAAGTAAGCTGCTCGTAAGCGGTAGGTAAAGTTCCTGATACAGAGGAATCATACCGTCGATTCAGTACCTAAACTGACAAGACCAAGGGATTTCGAACCTCGTTCGAGGTCCCTTTTTTGTTCGTGCAGTACTGAGGAAACACCCCATGAAAATGCCTAAACGCTTGATCGCTGGTCTCGGCGTGTTGATGCTCGGCGCAAGTGCCCTGGCGCAGGCCGCGCCTTACGACCAAGGCGGCCCAGACCGTGGCGGCCCGCAAGGCCAGCACGAGCAACATGGCGACGACCACCGCGGCCCCCAGGACAACCGTCGCGGCGGCCCACCCCAGGACTTCGGCCCGGTGCGGCAGATCATCCACGACAACCATGGTCAGTTCGCGCGCGGCGCCCCACCGCCGCCGAATGTGCGCCTGGTACGCGGCCAACCACTGCCCCGTGGCTACTACGGCGAACGCCTGGACAACCGAGCGCTGGCGCGCCTGCCGGTGTACCCAGGCTACGAATGGCGCCGCTCCGGCCCGGACGTGGTGTTGATTGCGGTGGGTACCGGCATCGTCTACGAGATCCTTGACGGCGTCCTCAACTGAAACCGAGGGGCAGGGTGAGCTTGCTAGGCAAGCAGGCTGTCTGTCTGTCTGTGGCAAGCCTGCTCCCTGTGACAAGCCTTCTTCCTGTGCAAGCCCGCTCCCTGTAACAAGCCCGCTTCCTGTGGCAAACCCGCATCCTGTGGCGAGCGGGCTTGCCCCGCGTTGGGCTGCGCAGCAGCCCCAATAGAAGCTACTGCGGTATTTCAGGAATAACGCATCGCCAGGTTTTGGGGGTGCTTCGCACCCCAACGCGGGGCAAGCCCGCTCGCCACAGGATGCGGGTTTGCCACAGGATGCGGGCTTGCCACAGGGAGCCTGTCTGCTACAAAGGCTCACCTGGTAGAGAAGCCCCCATCAGCGCCAAACGCCCATCCGCCACAGGCTATTCATTCAGTTCAATACGCTCGACCTTACCCACCAACAGCACGTAGGAAAGCGCACCGAGCAACGCCAGCACCGCGATGTAGGTGATCGCCGGCGCAAACGAATCGCCGCTGGCCAAAAAGCCAATCACGATCGGCGTGGCAATCGCCGACAGGTTGCCGATGAAATTGAACACCCCTCCCGTCAGCCCGAGCAGACGCGCAGGCGCCAGGGTCGAGACCAGCGACCAGGTGATCGACGCCAGGCCATTGCCGAAAAACGCCAGCGCCAGGAACGCAATCACCCATGCCGCCGAGTCCACATAGTTGGCGCCGATGATCGCCGTGGAAATCAGCAATCCACCGATGATCGGCAATTTGCGTGCGAAACCCACCGACGCCCCCCGGCGAATCAGCCAGTCGGAAAATATCCCCGAGCAAAGCACCCCGACAAACGCCGCCAGAAACGGCAGCGACGCCAGCAAGCCGGACTTGATGAAGTCCATGCCGCGATATTTCACCAAGTACGTCGGAAACCACGTCAGGAAGAACCACAGCGTCGAGTTCAGGCAGAACTGCCCGAGGTAGATGCCCCAGAGCTTGCGCTTGCTCAGCACGATACCCAGGTCGACCCAACTGAACGGCGCCTTGGTGGCTTGCGCCTGCATGTCCACCAACCCGCCACCTTCGCGGATCAGGTCGATTTCAGCGGCGTTGGCGCCTTTGAAATCCTTCGGCTCGCGGTACACCGCGTACCAGATCACGGCCCACAGGATGCCGACGCCACCGGTGGCGACAAACACCATGTGCCAGCCGAACGCGTGCTGCAGCCACGCCAGGACCGGCGTGAGAAAGGCCAGCCCGACAAACTGCCCGGAGGTATAGACGCCAATCGCAGTGGCGCGCTCGCGTTCGGGAAACCACGTGGTGACCACACGGCTGTTGATCGGATAGGCCGGCGCCTCCAGCGCGCCGACGGCCATGCGCAGCACGAACAGCGCGATGAAACTGGCGGCGAACCCGAGCATCACCGTTGCGATCGACCACAGCAGCAGGGCGGCGGTGTAGAGAATGCGGGGCGGCACGCGGTCGACCAGCCAGCCGCCAGGGATCTGCATGGCGGCATAGGTCCAGCCGAATGCGGAAAAGATCAGCCCGACGTGCACCGGGTCGATCCCCAGTTCACTGGTCAGGGCCGGGGCGGCAATCGACAGGTTGCTGCGGTCGAGATAGTTGATCACCACGGTGATAAACAGCAGCACCATGATGAAGAAGCGCTTTCGGGTAGGCGTGACTAAAGATGCCTGCCCGGTGAAGGATTCAGGGTGCATGGGGGTTGCCTCTTGTTATGTTTATTGAGGACGGGTCGACGCGGTCAATGTGGGAGCTGGCTTGCCTGCGATGGCGGTGCGACCGCTGACTCAGCTGGCACAGGCAGACCGCTATCGCAGGCCAGCTCCCACATTCGAACAGGTCCCTTCAGGTCAATATCACCACTCGGCAAAACTGCCGTCGGCATGCCGCCAGATCGGGTTGCGCCAGCGGTGGCCGATGGCCGCGCGTTCGACCACGTATTCCTCGTTGATCTCGATGCCCAGGCCAGGCCCGTTGGGGATCTTCACGAAGCCCTGGTCATAGTCGAACACGCCCGGATCGCGCACGTAGTCGAGCAGGTCGTTGCTCTCGTTGTAGTGAATGCCCAGGCTTTGCTCCTGGATAAACGCGTTGTAGCAAACCGCATCCAGTTGCAGGCAGGCCGCCAAGGCAATCGGACCTAACGGGCAGTGCAGGGCCAGGGCCACGTCGTAGGCTTCGGCCATATTGGCGATCTTGCGGGTTTCGGTGATGCCGCCGGCATGGGAAGCATCAGGCTGGATGATGTCGACGTAGCCTTCGCTGAGCACGCGCTTGAAGTCCCAACGCGAAAACAGGCGCTCGCCCAAGGCAATGGGCGTGCTGGTCAACGGTGCCAGCTCCTTGAGGGCTTCATAGTTTTCACTGAGCACCGGCTCTTCGATAAACATCAGTTTGTACGGGTCCAGCTCCTTCATCAGCACTTTGGCCATGGGCTTGTGCACCCGGCCATGGAAGTCGACGCCGATGCCGACGTTAGGGCCGACTGCATCACGCACGGCCGCGACGTTGGCCAGGGCCAGGTCGACTTTCTCGAAGCTGTCGACGAACTGCAATTCTTCGGTGCCATTCATTTTCACCGCAGTAAAACCACGGGCCACGGCCTCTTTGGCAGCGCGCGCGGTGTCGGCGGGGCGGTCGCCGCCGATCCACGAATACACGCGGATCTTGTCACGCACCTGGCCACCGAGCAGGTCGCTGACCGACACACCGAGGGCCTTGCCCTTGATGTCCCACAGCGCCTGGTCGATACCGGCGAGGGCACTCATGTGTACGGCGCCGCCTCGGTAGAAGCCACCGCGATAGAGCACGGTCCAGATGTCTTCGATATTGCGTGGGTCTTTGCCGATCAGGTAGTCGGACAGTTCCTCGACCGCAGCAGCCACGGTGTGGGCGCGGCCTTCGACCACGGGTTCACCCCAGCCGGTGACGCCCTGGTCGGTCTCGACCTTGAGGAAGCACCAGCGCGGCGGGACGATGAAGGTCGTCAGTTTGGTGATTTTCATCTGTTATCTCTCTTATAGATGCGGCGCCTGCAGGCGCGGAACTTGATATCAGCTCAGGGCTTTCCAGGCGGCGACATAAGCCTGGGCGCGGCTCGCTACCTGATCCACTGTCATACCCGGTTTGAACAATCCCGACCCCAACCCGAAGCCCTTGGCGCCGGCGTCGATGAACACCTGCATGTTGTCCGGGGTGATACCGCCCACCGGCAGCAGCAACGTGCCGGCCGGCAATACCGCCAGCCATGCCTTGATCACCGAAGGGCCCATTTGCTCGGCCGGGAACAGTTTCAACACGTCGGCACCTTCGGCCAAGGCGGCAAAGGCCTCGGTAGGCGTGGCCACGCCGGGCGACAGGTACAGGCCGGCGGCCTTCGCCGCGCGCAACACCTTGGCATCGCTGTGGGGCATGACGATCACCTGGCCACCGGCGGCCTGCACCTGCTCGACCTGCTCGGGCGTCAACACCGTGCCGGCACCGATCAGGCAATCGGCGGGCAGGCTGTCGCGCAAGGTGCGGATGCTGGTGTACGGGTCGGGCGAGTTCAGCGGGACTTCGATCACCCGAAAGCCCGCCTGGTACAGCACTTGGCCGATGGCTTGGGCTTCGTCCGGTCGTACCCCGCGCAGAATCGCGATCAAACCGTTTTGTGCGAGTGCTTGCTTGAGCATGTCAGGCCTCCGTTGCAGGTTGAGTGAGCCCGGCCGCCACGGCCAATTGCCACAGGCCACGCTCGGTCGCTTCCTGCGCCAGGCTGACGTGGGCGAAACCGCACAAGGCGAGGGCGCGTTGGTAGCGGGCGCAGAGGGCGCCAGCACCGACCAGGATGATCGGCGTTTGCTTGGCGTGGCCAGGCAAGCCGGCGAGTTCATGGCCGATCAGCAGGCCAGACAAGTAATCGGGTTGTTGCTCCGGGGCGAGTTCGGCAGTGAGGCCCAGCGCGCGTGCGCTGAACAGCGTCGACAGCACGCCACGCTGGCCGTCCCGGGAGAGCGCCACCTGCACGCCGCGATCAAACGCGTCGGCCTGAAACTGCTCGGCGACCTTTTGCGTACGCCCGAGAATGCTGTGCTTGCTCAGTACCGCGAACAGCTCGCCGGTCATGAAGGTGTCGAAGTGAGTGATGCAACCGTCGACCACCTCGACCCATTTGGAATGGCTGCCCGGCAGGCCGATCAAGACTTCAGCGGTGCTCGGCAGGCTTTGCAGCACGCCCAGCACCTGGGTTTCTTCGCCGCGCATCACGTTGGGCAAGCCGACCTGCTCGATCACTCCCGGCACGATGTGCACCACCACGCCGCGCAGGCTGCGCACGGTGTGCAAAGCCTTGCCGAGGCTCGCGACGTCCACGGGGGTATTGCGATAAGCCGCTTCGCTCCAGCCCTGGGCGCTGCCGACCATGCCGCAGGCGATCACCGGCAAGCCTGGCTCGGCGTCGAGCCAGTCGCCGCACGCCGCATCGAACGCCAACTCGAAGCCATCGCTGCAGCGCACACCGGCAATATCCCGGGGCTCGCTGGGCAAGTGCATGATGCCGGACGCCAGCGCGCGCTGTTCCAGCACCACACCCGCCGGGCCGAGTTTGTAAGCACGAAGGGAGCTGGTCCCCCAATCGAGCGCGATCAATTGCGCCTGCATCGCTTCACCTGAGTTCTGAGCGGATGCAGCGAATATAAACCCAGGCGTACGCAAGTCTCAATATATAAATACACATCCCATATATAGGGAGAGAGCGTACAAAAGAACCGGCCTGGCGGCGATAGCGTTCTTGAGGCGCCATCGCCGGCAGGCCGGATCCTGCATCAGGGCGCAGGTCAGAAAATAGACAGGTCCAATTCGCGCATCGCCCCCATCCAGATCGCGTAGTCGGTGTGATCTTTCAGGTCATCGCCGGTATCGGGGTGCAGGAACACCACCAGGCCATTGCGGTTGAGCGCCAGCCACGGCAACACCACGCCGATGTATTCGGCGTCGAACGCCAGTTGGCAACTCCAGTCCGGGTGCGGGCCGACGGGCCGTTCATGCACGCGGCCCATGCGCAGCGGAAACAGCCTGGCACCGTCCTCGCACAAGGCCCGCGCCTGGTCGATGGTGCTGGCGTCAAAGTAGATGTGGGCGTGGTAGCCCTTGATACGTTGCATGTCGGACTCCGGATCCACTGTGCGCCAAATCCTAGACCGCAATCGATGGCAGGGCCAGCCCGGTCAGCGACTGCGCGCTGCTGGCCTGTTCCGCCACCAGCCAGTCGACAAAACGCTCGACCAGTTGCCCACGCCGCTTGCGCTGGGGTTGCACCACGTAATAGCCGAAGCGCGAGATCACGGTGTCGCCGATTGGCCGGCACAGCCAGTTCTGTTCCAGCAGGTTATCCACCAGGTGGCGCCAGCCGATGGCCACGCCCTGGCCGGCGATCGCCGCCTGGATCAGCAGGGTGTAGTTGTCGAAGCGCAGTTGCCCCGGGGTGGGCGCGGTGCTGATGCCCAGTTCGCGAAACACACCACTCCAGTCGAACCATTGGCTGTTGTTTTCCTGGCGCAGGTGCAGCAAGGGGAAATCCTGCAAATTCTGAACGGTCAGCGGCACGGCCTGGTCCTTGAGCCACTGCGGGCTGCAGACCGGGAATACTTCCTCGTTGAACAGCCACAGGCTGTCGCCCTGTTTGAACCGGCCATCACCGAAGAGCACAGCGACGTCGATATCGCTGCGCAGGGTCGCGTGGTTGCGCTCGCTGGTCACCAGGCTCACGTCGACCTGAGGGTTGGCCTGGTGGAAGCGATGCAGGCGCGGCATCAGCCAATAGGCGGCGAAGGCGAAGTCGGTGGCCACTTGCAGCACTTCATGCTGGTCCTGCTGCGTAATCGCGCTGAGGCCATGATTAATGCTTTGCAAGCCGCCTTGCACATGCTCGAACAGCAGGGCACCGGCGTCGGTCAGCTCGATGCCACGGTAGATGCGATCGAACAGGCGGATCGCCAGCTGTTCTTCCAGGCGCTTGATCTGCTGGCTGATCGCGGGCTGGGTGGTGCCCAGCTCCATAGCGGCAGCCGTAAAGCTGCGGTGGCGCGCGGCGGCTTCGAAGGCGCGCAACAGGTCGAGGGACAGGTCACCGAGGGCTTCATACATAAGCTGTGCTTATCCTAGACATTGCTTTTCATGGGCTTTACCCCATTTTCCATGGGCTGCATGCTCATTCGCATAAACACCGCCTATGGAATGCCGAAGACCCATGAAGCGCAAGAACATTCTTTTCATCATGGCCGATCAAATGGCCGCGCCGCTGCTTCCGTTCTACGGACCTTCCCTGATCAAGTTGCCCAACCTGAGCCGCCTCGCCGCGCAGGGTGTGGTGTTCGACGCCGCTTATTGCAACAGCCCGCTGTGCGCGCCGTCGCGATTTACCCTGGTCAGCGGCCAGTTGCCGAGCAAGATCGGCGCCTACGACAACGCAGCGGATTTCCCCGCCGATGTCCCGACTTATGCCCACTACCTGCGTCGTCTCGGTTATCGCACGGCGCTGTCGGGCAAGATGCATTTCTGTGGCCCCGATCAGTTGCATGGCTATGAAGAACGCCTGACCAGCGATATCTACCCGGCCGACTACGGTTGGGCAGTCAATTGGGATGAGCCGGACGTACGCCCCAGCTGGTACCACAACATGTCCTCGGTGCTGCAAGCCGGCCCTTGTGTGCGCACCAATCAGCTGGATTTCGACGAAGAGGTGGTGTTCAAGGCCCAGCAATACCTGTTCGACCATATCCGCGAAGACGGCGACCAGCCGTTCTGCCTGACCGTGTCGATGACCCACCCCCACGACCCGTACACCATTCCCAAGCCGTTCTGGGACCTGTACGACGATGCCGACATCCCTTTGCCTGCAACACCCGCGCAAGGCGACCTCGACCCGCATTCGCAACGCCTGCTTAAGGTCTACGACCTGTGGGACAAGCCGCTGCCGCTGGCCAAGATCCGCGATGCCCGCCGCGCCTACTTCGGCGCGTGCAGCTATATCGACAGCAATGTCGGCAAGCTCCTGCAAACCCTGGAAGACACCGGCCTGGCCGATGACACGATCATCATCTTCTCCGGCGACCACGGCGACATGCTTGGCGAGCGCGGCCTCTGGTACAAAATGCACTGGTTTGAAATGGCTGCGCGCGTGCCGCTGCTGGTCAGTGCGCCGGGGCAGTTTGCCGCGGGCCGCGTGACCCACGCCGTTTCCACTGCCGACCTGTTGCCGACCCTGGTGGAGCTGGCCGGCGGCGAGCTGGACCCACGCCTGCCGCTGGATGGCCGCTCGCTGCTCCCACACTTGCTGGGGCAGGGCGGGCATGACGAAGTGTTCGGCGAATACATGGCCGAAGGCACCATCAGCCCGCTGATGATGATCCGCCGTGGCGCCTACAAGTTCATCTACAGTGAGGACGATCCTTGCCTGTTGTTTGATGTACATAACGACCCGCACGAGCGGGAGGACCTCAGCCAGGCACCGGAACACCGGCCACGGTTCGAGGCGTTTTTGCGTGAAGCGCGGGCCAAATGGGACATCCCGGCGATCCACCAGCAGGTGCTCGCCAGCCAACGCCGTCGTCGCCTGGTGTTTGAGGCGCTGACCCAAGGCAAGCTGAAGAGCTGGGATCACCAGCCACTGGTCGACGCCAGTCAGCAATACATGCGCAACCATATCGACCTCGACGACCTGGAGCGCAAGGCACGTTATCCACAACCCTGCCAAAACCAATAAATACAGAGGGAAGGCCATGCAAAAATTGACTGTGGTGCTGGGCATGCTGGCGTTGAGCTGCGCCAACGTGTACGCCGACACCGGTTGTGAGACGGTGAAGATGGCCGATCCAGGCTGGAGCGACATTGCCGCGACCAATGCCATCACCGGTTTCCTGTTGAGCGGCATGGGCTACAAGGCCAAGGTCGACACCCTGGCGGTGCCGATCACCTTTGGCGGGCTCAAGGATGGCCAGGTGGATGTGTTCCTGGGCAACTGGATGCCGGCGCAACAGGGTTTCTACGACAAGTTCGTGGCCAATGGCGATGTGGTGCAACTGGCGAAAAACCTCGGCGGCACCGAGTTCACCCTCGCCGTACCGGACTATGTGTGGGACGCCGGGGTACATGACTTCGCCGACTTGAACAAATTTGCCGACAAGTTCGACAAGAAGATCTACGGCATCGGCTCCGGCGCGCCAGCGAATATCTCGCTGCAGGAGATCATCAAGAAAAATGACTTCGACCTTGGCCAGTGGAAACTGGTGGAGTCCAGCGAACAGGCGATGCTTGCCGAGGTGTCGCGGGCAGTGAAGAAACAGAAGTTCGTGACCTTCCTCGGGTGGACGCCGCACCCGATGAACGTGCAGCTGAAAATGCATTACCTCAAGGGTGGCGAAAAGTACTTCGGTGATACCGGCAGCGTGTACACCTTGACCCGCAAGGGTTATGCACAAGCCTGCCCGAATGTCGGAAAACTGCTGACCAACCTGAGTTTCACCCAGGACATGGAGAACGCGATCATGGCGCAGGTGGCCAACAACAAGGTCAGCAATGCCGATGCGGCGAAGGCGTGGATCAAGGCTAACCCGGCGGTCTTGGACAAGTGGCTGGACGGCGTGAAAACCGTGGATGGCCAGGATGCGCTGGCCGCCGTAAAAGCCAAACTCTGAAGGCAACACCACCCCCTGTAGGAGCCGGCTTGCCGGCGAAGCACTCGAAAACGCCGCGTTTTTTCAGACAACCCGCGTTATCGTTACCCACCTTCGCTGGCCCGCCAGCTCCTACAGTATTTCGAGCAGCCCGATGCCCCGGCCCACCCGCCAATCACTCTTCCCCTTCCTCGCCTGGCTCCCGCGCCAGACCCGCGCCAGTGTCGGCCGCGACGCGATGGTCGGCCTCAGCGGTGCCGTGCTCGCCTTGCCGCAGTCGATTGCCTACGCGCTGATCGCCGGTCTCCCACCCGAATACGGCCTGTACGCCGCCATCATCCCGGTGCTGATCGCCTGCCTCTGGGGCTCGTCCTGGCACCTGATCTGCGGCCCCACGGCGGCCATTTCCATCGTGCTCTACGCCAGCGTCAGCCCGTTGGCCGTGCCCGGATCACAGGACTACATCACCTTGATCCTGCTGCTGACCTTCCTCGCCGGGGTGTTCCAGTGGCTGCTGGGCATGTTGCGCTTCGGCGCGCTGGTGAATTTCGTCTCGCATTCGGTGGTGTTGGGTTTCACCCTCGGCGCCGCCGTGGTGATTGCCCTGGGGCAATTGCCTAATCTGCTCGGGCTGGATTTGCCCAGCCAGGCCACAGCGATCAACAGCCTGCTGGCGCTGATCGACCATGGCGGCGAGTGGGACCACGCTTCCTTGGGCCTCGGTTTAGGCACGTTGCTGGTGGGTGCGTTGCTCAAAGTGCTGGTGCCGCGCTGGCCGACACTGCTGATCGCGCTGGCCCTTGGCAGCCTGGCCGCCTGGGTATGGCCGGCGATGTTCGGGCATGTGGCGCTGGTCAGTTCGTTTACCGGCAAGCTGCCACCGTTCAGCCCGTTGCCGATGGACCTGGACATGATCCTGCGCCTGCTGCCCAGCGCCGTTGCGGTGGGCATGCTGGGGCTGGTGACCAGCCTGTCGATTGCCCGCTCGCTATCAGCGCGTTCTCAGCAATTGCTCGATGCGAACCAGGAAGTTCGCGCGCAGGGTTTATCCAATATTGTTGGCGGATTTTTCTCTGGCTATCTGTCAGCCGGTTCCTTTACCCGCTCCGGCCTCAGCTACGAGGCCGGTGCCTGCTCACCCTTGGCCGGGGTGTTTTCTGCCCTCTGGGTGGCGCTCTTCGCACTGTTTGGTGCGGCGCTGATCGCGCATATTCCGATCCCGAGCATGGCCGCCAGCATCTTGCTGATTTGCTGGGGCCTGGTTGACCAACGCGGCATTCGCGCATTGTTCCGGGTCAGCCGCGCCGAGTTTGTGGTGATGAGCCTGACCTGCGTCGCCACGTTGTTGCTGGAGCTGCAAACGGCGATTTACGCGGGGGTGCTGGCCTCGCTGTTTTTCTACCTCAAGCGCACGTCGCAACCGAGGGTCCAGCAGTGGCGCGACGGTGATGAAGATGTGTTGCGCGTGGGCGGCTCGATCTTTTTCGGCGCCAGCCATTACCTGCAAGTGCGCCTGCAAAGCCTTTCGGGCGAGCGGGTGGTGATCGAGGCGCAGCAGATCAATTTTATCGACTATTCCGGCGTCGAGATGCTGCACCAGGAGGCGCGGCGGTTGCGGGGGTTGGGGCGTAGCCTGACGTTGCGCCGGGCGCGGCCGCAGGTGGTGGAAGAGTTGAAAAAGCTGGAAGGGGCGGATAAATGCCCCATCCATTTCGAAGACTGAACGCGGTTAAACCTGTGGGAGCTGGCTTGCCTGCGATTGCGGTGTATCAGTGCCAGGTGAGTGGCTGACCTGCCGCTATCGCAGGCAAGCCAGCTCCCATATTGGCCATGCCCACATCAGATAGCTTCAGGCCAGCTGCCGCCGCAGTTCAGCTAAAACCGGGGCCGACTCCGGGCGCACGCCGCGCCACAGGAAGAACGCTTCCGCGGCCTGTTCCACCAGCATGCCCAGGCCATCCATCGCCACGGAGGCACCTTGCTCGGTAGCCCAGCGACAAAACGCGGTCGGTTCCTTGGCGTACATCATGTCGTAGCAGAACGTCTTGCCCGGTTCGATCAGGCTGCCGGCAATCGGCGGTACATCGCCTGACAGGCTGGCGGACGTGGCGTTGATGATCACGTCCACCGGCTCACGCAGCCAATCGAAACCACTGGCGGACACCGGGCCCAGATCGTCGAACAACTCGGCGAGCAATTCGGCTTTTTCCACCGTGCGGTTGGCGATGATCAATGAAGCGGGCCGCTCGGCCAGCAACGGCTCCAGCGCGCCGCGCACCGCACCACCGGCACCCAGCAACAGAATGCGTTTGCCTTGCAGGCCTAACCCGGCGTTGACCGTCAGGTCGCGTACCAGGCCAGCGCCGTCGGTGTTATCGCCGAGCAAGGTGCCGTCGGCCAGTTTGCTCAGGGTGTTCACAGCACCGGCGCGTTGGGCGCGTTCGGTCAAGGTATTGGCCAGGCGGTAGGCGTCTTCCTTGAACGGCACGGTGACGTTGGCACCACGGCCCTGCTGAAAAAACTCACGGGCGCAGCCGGTAAAATCCTCCAGCGGCGCCAGCAGGGTGCTGTAGTCCAGGTGCTCGCCGGTCTGCTCGGCGAACATCCGGTGAATCAGCGGCGACTTGCTGTGGCCGATAGGGTTGCCGAATACCACATAACGATCCATCAGACGGCCGCCTTGGGCGCAGCCACGCCAAGCCAGTCGCGGTCTTGCAGGAAGTAGTCAGTGAGGCGTGCTTCTTCGCTGCCGGCTGCGGCTTTCCAGTCGTAGCTCCAGCGCACTTGCGGCGGCAGCGACATCAGGATCGACTCGGTACGCCCGCCCGACTGCAGTCCGAACAGGGTGCCGCGGTCGTAGACCAGGTTGAACTCAACGTAGCGGCCGCGGCGAAACTCCTGGAATTCGCGCTGCTGCTCGGTGTAAGCCATGGCTTTGCGGCGCTGCACGATGGGCAGATAAGCGTCGATGTAGGCGTCGCCGATCGCACGGATGAAGGCGAAGCAGGTGTCGAAGTCCCACTCGTTCAGGTCATCGAAGAACAGCCCGCCGATACCCCGGGGCTCGTTGCGATGCTTGATGTGGAAGTAGCTGTCGCACCAGGCCTTATAACGCGAGTAGACCTCTGCACCGAACGGCGCACAGGCCTGCTCGGCCACACGGTGCCAGTGGATGCAGTCTTCTTCGTTGCCGTAGTAGGGCGTGAGGTCGAAGCCGCCACCGAACCACCACACCGGCTCTTCGCCGTCTTTTTCAGCGATGAAAAAACGCACGTTGGCGTGGGAAGTCGGCACATGCGGGTTGTGCGGGTGGATCACCAGCGACACGCCCAGGGCTTCAAACCCGCGACCGGCCAGCTCGGGACGATGCGCACTGGCGGACGGTGGGAGGCCGCTACCGAACACGTGGGAAAAGTTAACGCCGCCTTTTTCGATCACCGACCCGTTTTCGATCACACGGGTGCGCCCCCCGCCGCCGGCAGGCCGGGTCCAGGCGTCTTCGATGAAGCGAGTGTCCGTCTCGAAGGTTTCCAGGGCGCTGCAAATGCGGTCTTGCAGGTCAAGCAGGTAGGCCTTTACAGCCTCGGTGCGGGTAGTCATGGCATCACCTTGAATCGGGCAAAGCTACGCGAGGCCATTGGGCGTCGGCGGCAAATGGGCGCACAGGATACCACTGCACCCTGTGTCGCCGCAGTTGACGAAGATCAAGCTTAGGAGTGGGATAGTGGGCTACGCGAAATAGACCTCAGGAGAAGTGCAGATGGCCAAACGTATCCAGTTCAGCGCCCATGGCGGCCCCGAAGTGCTTGAGTATGTGGACTACACGCCGGCAGAGCCGGGCCCGCAGCAGGTTCGCGTGCGTAACGAGGCCATTGGCCTGAACTTCATCGACACCTATTTTCGCAGTGGGCTCTACGCGCCGCCGGCCTTGCCATCGGGGCTCGGCGCGGAAGGCGCTGGCGTGGTCGATGCGGTCGGCAGCGAGGTCAGCCAGTTCAAGGTCGGCGACCGCGTGGCCTATGGCAGCGGCCCGCTGGGCGCCTACAGCGAATTGCACGTGTTGCCCGCCGCCAACCTGGTGCACCTGCCGGACGACATCAGCTTCGAACAAGCCGCCGGCGCCATGCTCAAGGGCCTGACCGTGCAATACCTGCTGCGCCAGACGTATGAGCTCAAGGGCGGCGAGACCATCCTGTTCCACGCCGCTGCCGGTGGCGTGGGCTCCCTGGCCTGCCAATGGGCCAAGGCGCTGGGCGTCAAGCTGATCGGTACGGTCAGCTCGCCGGAAAAAGCTGCGCTGGCCAAATCCCTCGGAGCCTGGGAAACCATCGACTACAGCAAGGAAAACGTCGCACAGCGCGTTCTGGAATTGACCGACGGCAAAAAGGTCCCGGTGGTGTACGACGGCGTCGGCAAGGACACTTGGCTGACCTCTTTGGACAGCGTGGCACCACGCGGCCTGGTGGTGAGCTTCGGTAACGCGTCAGGCGCGGTGGACGGGGTGAACCTGGGGATTCTGGCAGCCAAGGGCTCGCTGTACGTGACCCGCCCGACCCTGGCGACCTACGCCAGCAACCCGAAAGACTTGCAGGCCATGGCTGACGACCTGTTTTCGATGATCAAGAGCGGCAAGGTGCGCATTGATATCAATCAGCGGTTTGCGCTGGCGGATGCGGCCAAGGCGCAGACGGAGCTGTCGGGGCGTCGCACCACCGGGTCGACCATTCTGTTGCCGTAAGGCTTGAGGGTGCCATCGCCAGCAAGCCGGCTAAAGCGGGCCTGCCGGCGATGGGCACGATGCGCCCTCAGGACGGCCGCACCACCTCACCGGTTGCCAGGTTTCGAATCAGGCTCGGGTTCTTGCGCCCACCCAGGGCGCCGCCCAATACCAGGTCCACCTGGCCGCGGAAGTACTGCTCCACGCGAATTCGCGTGCGCGCGGCAGGACGGCCTTGAGGATTGGCCGACGTCGAAATCAACGGCCCGACCAGCGAACACAGGTCCCGCACCAGCGGATGGTCGGTGACGCGCAACGCGACGGTGTCGTGCATCCCGGTCACCCATTCCGGCAACAGATCCTGGTGGGGCACCAGCCAGGTGTTCGGCCCCGGCCAGGTGCTGGCCATGCGGTCGATCCAGTCCTGCGGGAAGTCTTCGAAGAGAAAATCGAACTGGCGAATGTTGTCCGCCACCAGGATCAGGCCCTTGTCTACCGAGCGGTTCTTGATCGCGAGCAGACGGTCGACTGCCTCTTCATTCCACGGATCGCAGCCCAAGCCCCACACCGCCTCGGTTGGGTAGGCGATCACCGCGCCTGCGCGAATTTCTCGTGCGGTTTCCAGCACACGCCACCTGTTGACCATTGCTCACTCTCCGGACTAAAGCTCTGCGCAGTTTACCGATCTTCGTTACAAAACCTAGCAGCGCGCAAGCCAGCGCCCGCTTTCGCAGATCACCTGGCCTTCCAGCTCCAGCTCCGTCAAGGTCGCCAACACCTGGGACAGCGGGCGCCCGCTGGCAATCGCCAATCCCTCACTGGTGTGAGGCGCCGCGTGCAGCAGCGCCACCAACGGATGCACCACCGGTATCGGCACCGGACGAGACAACGCCTGCCAGCCGCGCAACCCTTCCAGAATGTGCTCGATGGTTTCCACCAGTACCGCGCCGTCGCGGATCAACTGGTGGCAGCCCTTGGCGCCGGGATGATGGATAGAGCCCGGAATCGCATACACCTCACGCCCCTGTTCAGCCGCCAGTTTCGCCGTAATCAACGAGCCACTGGCGATGCTGGCTTCCACCACCAGCACGCCCAGGGACAGGCCGCTGATGATTCGGTTGCGTCGTGGAAAGTTGGCCGCATGGGGCGCGGCGTCCAGCGCAAACTCGGAAACCACTGCGCTGCCGTGGGCAATCATCGCTTCTGCCAGGCGTCTGTGGCGCTGTGGATAAAAATTTTCCAGGCCCGTGCCGAGCACGCCGATGGTCTGGCCGCCGACATCCAATGCCGCTTGATGAGCCGCACCGTCAATGCCCAACGCCAGGCCACTGGTGATGACAAAACCGGCGCTTGCCAGGCTGCGGGAAAAGGCAGCGGCGGTGTCCATGCCTGGGCGTGATGCACGGCGACTGCCGACCATCGCCAGCTGTGGTTTTTCCAGGATCCCGGGGTCGCCTGCGACGAATAAAAGCGGCGGCGCATCGTCGATCTGGGCAAGCAAGGCGGGGTAGTCCGGCTGGTCCCACATCAGCAAATGCTGGGCCGGGTGCTGAAGCCAGCCCAATGCCCGGCTGGCACCGTCGCGGATCTCATGACTGCGCCGAGCCTCGGCGCTGATGGCTGGCAAACCCAGGGAACGCCAGGCACTGGCCGGCGCGCTGATGGCCTTTGAGGCCGAGCCGAATGCTTCCATTAATAAGCGAAAACGCTTCGGGCCCACCTCCGGCAGCCTGTGCAAGCGTAGTCGGGCTTCCAGTTCTGAAGGGGATATTTCACTGCTGTTTATCGGATACATCTGATCATCCTTGACCGGAACAAGCTGTGGATAACTCTGTTGGTAACTTATTTAGCAGGCTATTTATTGCGTTTGATCAGCACTCTCGAAACGATCCATTACGGCCAGGGGTCGGGAAGCACTGAGCACCAGGCCATAGCTGAGCTTTTCATAGGTGCGAAACACCAACAGCGTGCCGGCGCGTTCGTCCGGTAGCGTGACCGGTGCGCCAGTCAGGGTGTCGCGCACGGTCGCGCCGGCCTTGATCAATGTCAGCAGTTGGCCTTCGACCACACCGTCACGGCGGCCTTTGTTGAGGGTGACGGCATCCAGCACGCCGATCTGGGTCACCCCCCTGGGGATATCGATGATCTGTCCCGCAATGAACGGCGCTGACCGGGATGCGCCAAAGTTGGCCGGATCGATGGCAGGTTGGACGCGCAGCAAGCGATCGCCAGGCCGGACCTCCTGGGTGACCCGATGCACGGCGAGGGTGGTGAGATCACCTGCGGTTACAAATTGTGCGGTGCCGATGTCATCCGCGTTGATACCCAGCAGCTCCTGGGTGTACGGATCGGTGTAAGCCTTGCCGCGTCGCACGATTGCATAACCCGGCTGGGCAGGGTCCAGGTCGCCCCGGGCATGCACGTGCTCGTCATGGGCACCCAATACCCGGCCGTTGCCGGCGGCGACAATGTAGGGCGCGGTGTCCAGGTCGGTGGGCGAATCAAGAATGCGGTTGTGCAACAAAAAGCGCTGGATGGCCTGATAGGCCGGCGGATCCAGGCGCTGGACGGGTGCAGGAAGCAGGGCCATGGCAAGCGGGGCCCACAGCAGCAAGACGAGTAGCGATTTCCTCATGGGGTGAATCTCCTTTATTATGTGCGTTCGCGTGAAATGCCATAGCCTTCGCGGCTTGCGAGCCTTTCACACCGGCTGTCTGGGTCCATCCCAACGCCGATTTGCCTCTACCTCACATGTGCAGCAATTACGCTTATGGCTATTTTGAACATCCTCGAATTCCCCGACTCGCGCCTGCGCACGATCGCCAAACCGGTGGCCGTAGTGGACGACAAGGTTCGTCAGTTGGTCGATGACATGTTTGAAACAATGTATGAAGCCCCGGGCATCGGCCTCGCCGCGACCCAGGTCAACGTGCATCAGCGCGTCGTGGTCATGGACCTGTCGGAAGACCGCAGCGAACCGAGGGTGTACATCAATCCCGAGTTCGAACCGCTGACCGACGAGATGGGCGAATACCAGGAAGGCTGCCTGTCGGTGCCGGAGTTCTACGAGAACGTCGAACGCCCGCTGCGCGTGAAGATCAAGGCCCTGGACCGCGACGGCAAGCCGTTCGAGCTGATTGCCGAAGGCCTGCTGGCAGTCTGCATCCAGCACGAATGCGACCACCTCAACGGCAAGCTGTTTGTCGATTACCTGTCCACGCTCAAACGTGACCGGATCAAGAAGAAGCTGGAAAAAAAGCATCGCCAGCAAGCTTGATGCCCTTCTTCCAAAGGCTTGCTGCGGCAAGCCTTTTTCTTTTGTGACTGCTTTTAACCGAGACCTCCCATGACCGAGCCATTGCGCATTGTTTTTGCCGGCACCCCCGAATTCGCCGCCGAACACCTCAAGGCGCTGCTTGCCAGCCCTTATGACATCGTCGCGGTGTACACCCAGCCGGATCGCCCGGCCGGTCGCGGGCAAAAACTGATGCCGAGCCCGGTCAAGCAACTGGCGCTCGAGCACAACATTCCTGTGCTGCAACCGCCGACCCTGCGCAATGCCGAGGCCCAGGCCGAACTGGCCGCGCTGCAGCCGGATTTGCTGGTCGTGGTCGCTTATGGCCTGATCCTGCCGCAAGCGGTGCTGGATATCCCACGCCTGGGTTGCATCAACAGCCATGCGTCGCTGCTGCCGCGCTGGCGCGGTGCGGCGCCGATCCAACGCGCCGTGGAAGCCGGTGACCGTGAAAGCGGCGTCACCGTGATGCGCATGGAGGCTGGCCTGGACACCGGCCCGATGCTGCTCAAAGTCACTACCCTGATCACCGCCGAAGACACTGGCGGCAGCCTGCACGACCGCCTGGCCGAACTGGGCCCACCTGCCGTGATCCAGGCCATCGCCGGGCTCGCCGCCGGTACCCTGGAAGGCGAAGTGCAGGACGACAGCCTGGCCACCTACGCCCACAAGCTGAACAAGGACGAGGCGCGCATCGACTGGAACCGCCCGGCCGTGGAGCTGGAGCGCCTGGTGCGCGCGTTCAACCCGTGGCCGATCTGCCACAGCAGCCTCAATGGCGAAGCCCTGAAGGTATTGGCTGCCACCCTGGCCGACGGTAAAGGCGTTCCCGGTGAAATCATTGGCGCCAGCAAGGACGGCCTGCTGGTCGCCTGTGGTGAGCAGGCGCTGTGCCTGACTCGTCTGCAATTGCCCGGGGGCAAGGCGCTTAATTTCAGCGATTTGTTCAACAGCCGTCGTGAGAAATTTGCCCTGGGCACGCTTCTCGGGGTGGTCGCGCAATGAATCCGCGTCTGGCCGCCGCCAAGGCTCTCGCCGCCGTCCTCAACGGCAAGGCTTCGCTGAACAGTTCGTTGCCCACGCAGCTCGATAAGGTCGACGACCGCGACCGTGGCTTCACCCAGGACCTGGCCTTCGGCACTGCCCGCTGGCAGCCGCGCTTGTCGGCGCTGGCGGCCAAGCTGCTGCAAAAGCCGTTCAAGGCGGCGGATGCCGATGTCGAAGCGTTGCTGCTGGTGGGCCTCTACCAGTTGCTCTACACCCGCGTGCCGGCCCACGCGGCCATCGGCGAAACCGTCGGTTGCGCCGATAAACTGAAAAAGCCCTGGGCCAAGGCGCTGCTCAATGCCGTACTGCGCCGCGCCCAACGTGAAAGCGAAGCGCTGCTGGCCGAGCTGGAGCATGACCCGGTGGTGCGCACCGCCCACCCGCGCTGGCTGCAAAAGTCCCTGAAAGCCTTCTGGCCCGAGCAATGGGAAGCCATTTGCGCGGCCAACAATGCACACCCGCCGATGATTCTGCGGGTCAACCGTCGCCATCACCACCGGGACAGCTACCTGCAACTGCTGGCGGACGCCGGCATTGGCGCTACCGCCTGCGTGTACAGCATCGACGGCATTGTGCTCGACGCCGCCACCGATGTGCGCAGCCTGCCGGGCTTTGCCGAAGGCTGGATCAGCGTGCAGGACGAAGCCGCGCAACTGGCCGCCGACCTGCTCGACCTGGCCCCCGGCCAGCGCGTGCTGGACGCCTGCTGCGCGCCTGGCGGCAAGACCTGTCACATTCTTGAGGTCGAAAAAGACCTCGCCGGTGTGGTCGCCGTCGACCTCGAAGCCAAGCGCCTGGTGCGCGTGCGGGAAAACCTCGCACGCCTGGGCCTGAGTGCCGAGCTGATCGCCGCCGACGGCCGCGATACCGCCACCTGGTGGGATGGCAAGCCGTTCCAGCGCATCCTGCTTGACGCCCCCTGTTCCGCCACCGGCGTGATCCGTCGCCACCCGGACATCAAGCTGACCCGCCAACCCGACGACATCGCCGCCCTGGCCGTGCTGCAGGGCGAGTTGCTCGACGCACTGTGGCCGACCCTTGAAGTCGGCGGCATCCTGCTCTACGCCACCTGCTCGACCTTGCCCACCGAAAACACCGAGGTGATCCAAGCCTTCCTCGCCCGCACCAGCGGTGCGCGTGAGCTCGATCTCGCCACGGCCGCCGGCATCAAGCAGCCCCATGGTCGCCAATTGCTTGCACAGGAAGGCGGACACGACGGCTTCTATTACGCCAAACTGATCAAGATTGCCGCCGCACGCGGCTGAATGGGTTTAAGGGAGTGACCGGATGAAAATCATCATCCTTGGGGCAGGGCAAGTTGGTGGCACGCTGGCCGAGCATTTGGCCAGTGAAGCCAACGACATCACTGTGGTCGACACCGATGCCGAACGCCTGCGCAACCTTGGCGACCGCCTGGACATCCGCACCGTGCAGGGCCGCGCGTCATTTCCGACGGTGCTGCGCCAGGCCGGTGCCGACGACGCCGATATGCTGGTGGCGGTGACCAACAGCGACGAGACCAATATGGTCGCCTGCCAGGTCGCCCACACCCTGTTCCACACGCCGACCAAAATCGCCCGCGTGCGTGAGGCGGCTTACCTGACCCGTGCCGGGCTTTTCGACAACGACGCGATTCCAGTGGACGTGCTGATCAGCCCGGAACAGGTGGTGACCCACTACATCAAGCGCCTGATCGAAATTCCCGGGGCCTTGCAGGTGATCGACTTCGCCGAGGGCAAGGCCCAACTGGTGGCGGTGAAGGCCTACTACGGCGGTCCGTTGGTGGGCCAGCAATTACGCCAGCTGCGCGAACACATGCCGAATGTGGAAACCCGCGTGGCGGCGATCTTCCGCCGCGACCGACCGATCCTGCCCCAGGGCGACACCGTGATCGAGGCCGACGACGAAGTATTTTTCATCGCTGCCAAAGCCAATATTCGTGCGGTGATGAGCGAAATGCGCCGGCTGGACGAGACCTACAAACGCATCGTCATCGCCGGTGGCGGGCAGATTGGCGAGCGCCTGGCCGAAGCCATCGAGAGCCGCTATCAGGTCAAGATCATCGAGATGAATCCTGCACGCTGCCGGCACTTGTCCGACACCCTCGACAGCACCGTCGTCCTCCAAGGCAGCGCCTCGGACCGTGACCTGCTGATGGAGGAGAACATCGCCGACGCCGATATCTTCCTGGCGCTGACCAACGATGACGAGGCCAACATCATGTCGTCCTTGCTGGCCAAGCGATTGGGCGCCAAGAAGGTGATGACCATCATCAACAACCCGGCCTATGTCGACCTGATCCAGGGCGGCGATATCGACATCGCCATCAGCCCGCAGCTGGCGACCATCGGCACCTTGCTTGCCCACGTGCGCCGGGGCGATATCGTCAGCGTGCACTCCCTGCGACGTGGCGCGGCGGAAGCCATCGAGGCGATTGCCCACGGCGATGCGAAATCGAGCAAGGTGATCGGCAAGGCCATCCGCGATATCGGCCTGCCGCCGGGCACCACCATTGGTGCGATCATTCGCGACGAAGAGGTGATCATTGCCCACGACGACACGGTGATCGCCACGGGTGACCATGTGATCCTGTTCCTGGTGGACAAGAAACATATCCGTGATGTGGAGAAATTGTTCCACGTGGGGCTGAGTTTTTTCTGATCAACACATTCAGCTGAGCCTGCCGCCCTCATCGCGGGCAAGCCCGCTCCCACAGGAGATCGCGCTCCTGCTATGGAAGCGGGTTTGCCCGCGAGGGCGTTATTGAAAACCCGACCTAGCTAAAGGATGCACAGCCATGCTCGAATCCCTGGAAAAAATGCTCGCCAAGGGTGTGGATAACTCATTGCTACGCTTTGGCTTGGGCAAGGGTTATCTGGATCTGAAGGACAACGCCAAGGCGGCGGAGCATCTGCACAAGTGCGTCGAATTTGATCCGAAGTATTCGGCGGCGTGGAAGCTGTTGGGCAAGGCGCAACAAGGCCTGGGTGATAACGCCGCAGCGCGGCTGGCGTGGGAGAAGGGGATCGAAGCGGCCCTGGCGCATGGCGATAAACAGGCCGAGAAAGAGATGACGGTGTTCCTGAAGAAACTTGATCGCCAAGCCTGAAGAGATTCCTGTGGGAGCTGGCTTGCCTGCGATGCAGGCAACTCGGTCCTTCAGTTACACCGAGGTGATGCCATCGCAGGCAAGCCAGCTCCCACACTGGATCTGCATGGGTCTACAGATCGACGTGAATCAATACCACCGCGCCTCGCCCGGCGGGCGTTTCTTGAAGCGCTTCATGCTCCACATGTACTGGCTCGGGTAGGCGCCGACATAACGCTCCACCACCTTGCTCATCGCCGCGCAGGAGGTGGCAGTGTCGGTGCTGTACATGTCTTCCGGCGCCGCTTCCAGGATCACTTTGTAACCCGAGCCGTCCGGCAGCCGCAGGGCATGCAGGAACACGCCGACCGCCTTGTGGCCCGCGAGCATGTTCGGCACGAACTTGCTGGTCAGGGCCTGGGTGGCAAAAAACGGTACGAAGATGCCGGCCGACTCCGCCGGCTCCGGGTCGGCAGGGATGCCCACCTGGCCGCCTTTTCGCACTTCCTTGATCACACTGAGGATGCCTTCCTTGGTGGAGGCCGCCACGCGGTTACCCAATTGCACGCGCTGTTTGCGCAACAATTCGTCCACGGCCTTGAGCTTGGGCGGACGGTAAAAGATGATCGGTTTGCACTGGCTGCAATAGAAGTGGTTCAACACCTCCCAGTTGCCCAGGTGGCTGGTGATACCGACCACGCCCTTGCCCGAGGCCAGGGCTTCATGCAGCACTTCCAGGCCTTCGACTTCGCGCACCAGGTCGATGGAGCGCTGGGCCGGCCAGATCCAGGCGCAGGCGCTTTCGGTCAGCGACTTGCCGATGTCCATCAAGCTGCGACCGACCAGGCGTTCGCGCTCGACCGGGTCCATCTCGGGGAAGCATTTGGAGAGGTTGATCCGCACCGTGTCGCGAGAGCGGTTGGGGGTCTTCCACATGATCCAGCCAATCGCCGTGCCGACCGCTTGAACCGCGCGCCAGGGCAATAGGGCAAACAACCGAAGAGCGCCTACCAGCAAGGCGCCTTTAAACTTTTCCACAGGTCACTCCTGATCGTGTGTGGTGCGCAAAGCGGCCATTCTAACCGGCGTTGGCCAAGTCCGCGTAACGGTCGCAATCCTGAGTGTGGTCCATGACCATGCCCGAGGCCTGCATGAACGCGTAACAGATGGTCGGGCCGACGAAGGTGAACCCGGCTTTTTTCAGGGCGCGGCTCATGGCCTCGGCCTCCGGCGTAATGGCCGGGACCTGGCTGCGGTCCTTGAAATGATTGACCTTGGGCACGCCTCCCACAAACGACCACAGAAACTCCACCGGGTCCTCCAGCGCCAGCCAGGCAGCGGCATTGCGTCGGGTGGCGTTGAGCTTGAGGCGATTGCGCACGATGCCCGGGTCGAGCATCAGCGCTTCGATTTCTGCATCGGTCAGCTGTGCCAGGCGCTGGGCATCAAAGCTAAACAAGACCTTTCGATAATGCTCGCGTTTGCGTAAAACGGTGATCCAGGACAGGCCCGCCTGGAACCCTTCGAGCAAAAGCAACTCGAACAAACCCTGCGCATCGCGCAGCGGCGTTCCCCACTCTTGATCGTGATAAGCCATGTACAGCGGATCTTCAGAACACCAAAAGCAGCGTGGCATAAGGCTCCAGGGAGTGGTGGCAGGGCCGAATCGGGTATACTCCCGCTCTTTAAATCGCAGCCCAAGTAACAGGTGAATTTCGTGAGCCAGCCTACGCCAGCCGTGCGTACCTTCCAAGACTTGATCCTCGCCCTCCAGCAATACTGGGCCGAGCAAGGTTGTGTGGTACTTCAGCCCTACGATATGGAAGTAGGCGCCGGCACTTTCCACACCGCTACCTTCCTGCGGGCCATCGGCCCGGAAACCTGGAACGCCGCTTATGTGCAGCCCAGTCGTCGCCCGACTGACGGCCGCTACGGCGAAAACCCGAACCGTCTGCAGCACTACTACCAGTTCCAGGTAGTCCTGAAGCCGAACCCGGACAACTTCCAGGAACTGTACCTGGGCTCGTTGAAACATGTCGGCCTGGACCCGCTGGTCCACGACATCCGTTTCGTCGAAGACAACTGGGAATCGCCAACCCTCGGCGCCTGGGGCCTGGGCTGGGAAGTCTGGCTCAACGGCATGGAAGTGACCCAGTTCACCTACTTCCAGCAAGCGGGCGGCATCGAGTGCTACCCGGTAACCGGCGAGATCACCTACGGTCTCGAGCGCCTGGCCATGTACCTGCAAGGCGTGGATTCGGTCTACGACCTGGTGTGGGCTGACGGCCCGTTCGGCAAAGTCACCTACGGCGACGTGTTCCACCAGAACGAAGTGGAGCAGTCCACCTACAACTTCGAACACGCCAACGTCGACAAGCTGTTCGAACTGTTCGACTTCTATGAAAGCGAAGCCAAGCGCCTGATCGAACTCGACCAGCCGCTGCCGTTGCCGAGCTATGAAATGGTGTTGAAGGCGTCCCATACCTTCAACCTGCTGGATGCTCGCCGTGCCATCTCGGTAACCGCGCGCCAGCAATACATCCTGCGTGTGCGCACCCTGGCGCGTTCCGTCGCCCAAGCCTACCTGCTGGCTCGCGCCAAGCTGGGCTTCCCGATGGCTACCCCGGATTTGCGTGATGAAGTGTTGGCTAAGCTGGAGGCTGCACAATGAGTGCTCAAGATTTCCTGGTTGAACTGGGCACCGAAGAGCTGCCACCCAAGGCACTCAATACCCTGGCCGACGCGTTCCTGGCCGGTATCGAAAAAGGCCTGCACAGCGCTGGCCTGAAGTTTGAAGCGAAAAAAGTCTACGCCGCGCCACGTCGCCTGGCCGTATTGCTGACCGCGCTGGAAACCCAGCAGCCAGACCGTAACATCAACCTGGACGGCCCACCGCGCCAGGCCGCTTTCGATGCTGACGGCAACCCGACCCAAGCGGCCCTGGGTTTTGCCAAGAAGTGTGGCGTCGAGCTGAGCGAAATCGATCAAAGTGGCCCGAAACTGCGTTTCAGCCAGGTCATCAAGGGCAAGCCAACGGCCAGCCTGTTGCCGACGATCGTGGAAGATTCCCTGAACGACCTGCCGATCCCCAAGCGCATGCGCTGGGGCGCGCGCAAGGAAGAGTTCGTGCGTCCGACCCAATGGCTGGTGATGCTGCTCGGTGACCAGGTCATCGACTGCACGCTCCTTGCCCAGAAGGCCGGCCGTGATTCCCGTGGCCACCGCTTCCACCATCCGCAGAGCGTGCGCATCACCTCGCCGGCCAACTACCTCGACGACTTGCGTGCAGCCTACGTGCTGGCCGATGCCAACGAGCGTCGCGAGCTGATCAGCAAGCGCACCGAAGAGCTGGCCCGCCTGCAGGAAGGCACCGCCATCGTGCCGCCAAGTCTGCTCGACGAAGTGACCGCGCTGGTTGAATGGCCGGTGCCGCTGGTGTGCTCGTTCGAAGAGCGTTTCCTCGACGTGCCGCAAGAAGCGTTGATCACCACCATGCAGGACAACCAGAAGTACTTCTGCCTGCTGGACGTGGATGGCAAGTTGCTGCCGCGCTTTATCACCGTGGCCAACATCGAGAGCAAGGACCCACAGCAGATCATCGCCGGTAACGAGAAAGTCGTGCGCCCGCGCCTGACCGACGCCGAGTTCTTCTTCAAGCAAGACAAGAAGCAGAAGCTCGAAGACTTCAACCTGCGCCTGCAAAACGTGGTGTTCCAGGAAAAACTCGGCAGCGTCTACGACAAAGCCGTGCGCGTCTCCAAGCTGGCCGCCTACATCGCGCCACGCATTGGTGGGGATGCTGCCTGGGCTGCGCGTGCAGGCTTGCTGTCCAAATGCGACCTGGCCACCGAGATGGTCGGCGAGTTCCCGGAGATGCAAGGTGTTGCCGGCTACTACTACGCCCTCAACGACGGCGAGCCGGACGATGTCGCCCTGGCGTTGAACGAGCAGTACATGCCGCGCGGTGCCGGCGCTGAACTGCCGACCACCCTGACCGGTGCAGCCGTGGCGATCGCCGACAAGCTGGACACCCTCGTGGGTATCTTCGGTATCGGCATGTTGCCTACCGGCAGCAAAGACCCGTATGCCCTGCGCCGTGCGGCCCTGGGCGTGCTGCGTATCCTGATCGACAAGAAGCTGGACCTCGACCTGACCCAGGCCGTGGTGTTCGCGGTCGGCCAGTTCGGCGGCAAGGTCAAGCAGGCCGGCCTGGCCGAGCAAGTGCTGGAGTTCGTGTTCGACCGCCTGCGTGCGCGTTACGAAGACGAAGGCGTGGATGTCTCGGTGTACCTGTCGGTACGTGCCCTGCAGCCGGGTTCGGCGCTGGACTTCGACCAGCGCGTACAAGCCGTGCAGGCCTTCCGCAAACTGCCTGAGGCCGATGCCCTGGCCGCCGTGAACAAGCGCGTGTCGAACCTGCTGAGCAAGGCCGAAGGCCTGGGCAACGCCGATGTCGACCCTGGCCTGTTTGCCGATGCCAAGGAGTTCTCGCTGAACTCGGCCATTGCCAAGGCAGAGAACGCCGTGAAGCCGCTGATCGCCGAACGCAACTACGCCGAAGCCCTGGCGCGCCTGGCCACCTTGCGTGAGCCGGTGGATGCGTTCTTCGAAGCGGTGATGATCAATGCCGAAGACGCGGGTGTACGCAAAAACCGCTACGCCATGCTGGCGCGTCTGCGTGGCCTGTTCATCAATATCGCCGACATTTCCGTACTGGGCTGATCATGTTGAAACTGCTGATTCTCGATCGGGACGGGGTGATCAATTACGACTCCGACGCTTACATCAAGTCGGTGGCGGAGTGGATTCCACTGCCCGGCTCGATCGAGGCCATCGCGCAGTTGAGCAAAGCCGGCTGGACGGTGGCCATCGCCACCAACCAGTCCGGCATCGCCCGCGGTTACTACGACATCGCCACCCTGGACGCCATGCACGCGCGCTTGCGCACGTTAGTGGCCGCGCAGGGCGGTGAGGTGGGGCTGGTGGTGTACTGCCCCCACGGGCCGGATGAGGGCTGCGATTGCCGCAAACCCAAGCCTGGCATGTTGAAAACCATTGCAGAACATTACAAGGTGCCCTTGGCTGGGCTATGGTTCGTCGGGGACAGCCTCGGTGACCTGGAGGCGGCCAAAGCCGTCGACTCTCAGCCAGTTTTGGTTAAGACCGGGAAAGGCGAAAAGACCCAGGCGAAAAACCTGCCGGTAGGCACCTTGATTTTTGACGATCTGGCGGCGGTTGCCGCAGAACTTATCAACAACTAGCCGCCCTCGACTTCCTGACCAAGGACCGTTCGGGAGTGCGCTTTTAACAGGCGGGCGTTGTCCCGCAACGGTAAATGCCGCCATGTCGATTTTGCAGGCCATCAGAACCTTTTTCTTTTACCTGCTGTTGGGCACCAGTTCTTTCCTCTGGTGCACCCTGAGCTTTTTTATCGCGCCCTTCCTGCCGTTCAAGGCGCGCTATCGCTTTATCAACGTCTATTGGTGCCGCTGCGCGTTGTGGCTGACCAAGGTGTTCCTCAATATCCGTTTCGAGGTGAAGGGCGCCGAAAACGTGCCGGACCAGCCGTGCGTGATTCTGTCGAACCACCAGAGCACCTGGGAGACGTTCTTCCTCTCGGCGTACTTCTCGCCCCTGAGCCAGGTGCTCAAGCGTGAGCTGCTGTACGTGCCGTTCTTCGGCTGGGCCATGGCCATGTTGCGTCCCATCGCGATTGACCGTGACAACCCCAAGGCGGCGCTCAAGCATGTGGCCAAGAAGGGCGACGAGCTGCTCAAGGACGGCGTTTGGGTGTTGATCTTCCCCGAGGGTACCCGTGTGCCCTACGGCACCGTAGGCAAGTTCTCACGCGGTGGTACCGCGTTGGCCGTCAACGCCCACCTGCCGGTCTTGCCGATTGCGCATAACGCCGGCAAGTACTGGCCAAAGACCGGCTGGGCCAAGCGTGAGGGCACCATCACCGTAGTGATTGGCGAACCGATGTATGCAGAAGGTGAAGGCCCGCGCGCCATTGCCGCGCTGAATGACCGTGCTGCGGCCTGGAATGAAGCGCAGCAGCGGGCCATGGGTTCGCTGCCGCCAGAGCCGGTTGTGGTCGACACGCCGGTGGTATGAGCTTCTGTGGATAACCTGTGTACGGTTTGTTGGCGAATTGGTCTTTTTGACTTATAAGAAGCTGATTTACTTACATATTTCCCAAGCTCATAAAATAGCGGAAAAGGTGCATAAGTTTTTCTCGCAGAAAAAAACCGGTCCTTGGGACCGGTTTTTTATGCACAGCAGGAAAGTGGGTTTTCTCACTCTTCCCACAGCGGCAACTGCAGGCTGAACGTGGTGCCTTTACCGACCACGCTTTCGCAACTGATCCGCCCTCCATGACGCTCGAGAACGGCTTTGACCATGGTCAGGCCCAGCCCCAGGCCTTCACTGCCCTGCGCGGAATCGAAGCGTCGGTACTGGCTGAACAGCTCCGGTAAATCCTGCGCAGCGATCCCCGGCCCCTGGTCACTGATACGGCATTCCAACCAACCTTGCACAGTGGCGTGACTCAGCCGGACGGTGGTACCCGACGGGGAGTATTTGATCGCGTTCTCCAGCACGTTGAACAACGCGCGCGTGAGCAACGATTGATCGGCCCACACCATGCCCTCATCGGCTTCATCCAGGTCGTGCACCAAGTGAATGCCCTTGAGCTGGGCGATCAACGCGACTTGATCAAAGGCATCCATCACCAGCATCGCGAACAGGGTCGGCTGGAATTGATAGCCATCAGCCTCGGCTTTCGCCAGCTGTACGAACGACTCGGTAAGGCTCAAGGCGCGTCGTACCTGCTGCTCGATCTGGGCGAATACCGGTGACTCGCCGTTGTGCACATCCAGCAACGCGAGGATCGCCGAGTGCGGCGCGCGCAGGTCATGGGAGAGGAAGCGCAGCATGGTCTCGCGATGCTGCTGGGCATCACGCTCCTTGCTCAGGTCCGTCAGGCTCAGCAGCCAACCCAATGCGACGTCACCTTCAGCCGGCAGCAAGGGGGCCAGCTCCATGCGCAGGCTACGCTGGCGGATATCTCGGAACTCGATGAGTTCGAGTGCGGACAGGGCAGGGCGCACACCATTGTGCAGCGGTGGATAACCGAGGTCGGCGAGTTGTTCGATGAGGTTTTCGTTGACCAGGTCATTGCCGAACACCTCACGGGCAATGCGATTTGCCAGCAAAATATTGCCGCCGGGATCGGTGATCAGGGTGGCTACCGGTAAGCACTCCAGGCCATCGGCCATAAAGCGCCGCGTATCTCGCGTGCGGCTCACGGCTTGCTCCAGCGCGAATATACGCCCCTGCAACACATCACCATGGCTGGCAGGCGCGCGCCGGCGCTCGGGCAGCACTTTGGGCTCGTTATCCAGCCGCGCCAGCTCCCAGCCGAAATAGGCGAGGATCGCGCTCAGGCGCCGCCAGTTCCAGATCAGGTAGCTCAGTAACAAACCAATCAAGCAGGCCGCCGGCGACCACCAGTGGCCCAGGCGCAGCAGCGCCCAGGCACCGAACAACGCCGTGGCCATGCAGCCCAGGGTCATCCATAGCGCATAGCGCGGGCGGTACAGCAACAATCCCAGCAACAATGCGACCAGCGACGTCGCCAGGGTTGCCGCCAGCCATGCGGGCACGTCAACGATGCTTCGCCCTTGCAGCAAGCCATTGAGCACATTGGCCTGGATCTCTACGCCGGCCGTGGTGCCAACGGTGGAGGAGAGGGGCGTGACGAATCGATCGCCCATTCCGGAGGCCGTGGCGCCCACGAGAATCAGACGGTCGCGCAGTTGCTCGGGAGGCACCTCACCGTTTAATACGCTGACGTAGGACACACTAGGGAAATGCGTGTGCGGCGCAATGAACGGAATGCGAATGGCATGCTCCCGGTGCCAGTGTTGATCGACCGGCTCGCGTGCCTCCCCCGGCATCGGCGACTTCTCACCGCTCATCTCGTAGGCCAGCCATGCCAACTGCGCAACGGCAGCATCCGGTGGGCCCTCGCGCATATACAAGCTGCGCACCACGCCGTCGTTGTCGGCTTCCACGTTGATATGGCCAACGCCCCTGGCGCATTTCAGCAGCGCCGACATTTGCTCGCCTGGCCGGCTGTAGCTGGCGGTGCTATCGCGCAACAGTGGCAACAACACGTTACCGGCATTGCACACGGCATCGGCCAGGCGTTTGTCATTAACTGGGTTGCCGGGCTCGCTGAAGATCACATCAAACAGGATGCCGGCGGGTTGTGCGGCATTCAGACGGTCGATCAGGTCGGCGTGCAAACTGCGCGGCCAAGGCCATTGACCGAGCTTTTTCACGCTCTGATCGTCAATCGTCACCAGCAAAATACGCGGGTCCACCGGCAGTGGGGTCAGCCGACGCAGGCTGTCATACAACGGGTTGTTCAAGGCAAGGCCGGGGCTCAATGACAGATAGGCCGTGATCGGCAGCAGCAGTAAACCGATCCACAGCCACTCGCGGACCAGGCCATGGAACAAGCGCTGGGCGTGGGTGGGCTGGCGTTTCTCGGGCTTGCCCCAGAGCATCATCGGTCAGCCACCGGTAGCCTGCGCCTGTACGGCGGGCGGGTAGTAGAAAATGTCATAGACCCCGGTTTCTCCTTCCAGTCCGTGGGCGTCATACGCCGACAAACGCACGTGATAAAACGACGCCTTGAGCCCAGTGAAGCTCATTTTCGGCTCACTGGAGAAGTTTTCCTGCTTGATGTTCATGAAGGCTTTATCAGTCGCCACCTGGGCGCGATAACGTTGCGCGCCCGCCAATGGCCGCAGGTATAGACGCCAGACTGGCGCGTCGCCTTTCTGCCCATCCTGGCCAATGAGTTTCGGCGCGGGCAGCAACGCTAACGGCTCAAGCTCGCCTTGTTTCTTGAACAGCAGCCCTTGTCGCGCGCCGACTTTGACTTCGCTGTCAGACGGGCCAGCCTTGATGTCACGGTTGACCGCGACGTGGCCGTCGAGTACTTCGAGCACCGATTGCTCACCATCGTCGCGCACTCGAAAATGTGTGCCACGTACCCCCAGCACGCCCACCGGCGTGACGATCTGGAAGCGATCATAATCGGTGGCCCGCTTGATCACATACGCTTCGGCCTGGCCTTGTTCGAGTATCACTTGGGGGATCAACTGCTTCTCGTCGAGGTGCAGACGCACCTGGGAACTGGACGGCAGCACCACCCGAGAACCGTCGCCGAGCAACAGGCTGACAAATGCCGCAGCGGATGTTCTCACCCCCTCTTGCTCATCAATGGTCATGCCCTCCTGCAAAGGCGTCACATTGCCGTGTACATCGAGCTTCCAGGCTTCCCCGGTCAGGTGCTGGACAACAGCCGGCAACGGCTGCGCACGGCACAGGGTATGGTCATCGATATAGGCCGGCCGCGCTTTGGCCGATGCACCCGCAACCCCTACCGCCAGGATCAACAGTGAGGGAAGGGCGCGAAGTATTGAATGGGGGGAAAGCGTCATGGTTCTCATCAATGTCCAGGTTCCAGAGGACGTCTGACATCGGCACGCGGGCATTTACGGCAGCGCATGTGTCGGCTGATCCTTTTACTTACCCTCGGGAGCCGGTATCTTTCCCACAGAGGTACCCAGGACTTTCAGGGGGTTACGGCCCTTTGATATCAGCGTACCGAGAGATCCAAGGGGTCGTCGGATCTGACCACAATTATTCAGATTCAATGGCCGGCAACTGCGCAGTATGTGCCGTTATTCTTTGGCAGTCGGCTGCCCTATATTAAGTACAAAGGACCCTCGACATGCGTGTCGCAATACTGGATGACGAACCTGCCGAGTTGCGGCGGGTGGAACAGACACTGCGACAGATACCCGGCACCGCGGAGCAGCCTTGGTCCCTGCATTGCTTCGAGCGTGGTGAAGACCTGCTACGCCAACTGCGCCGGGAAACCTTTGACCTGCTGATACTCGACTGGCAACTGCCCGATATCACTGGCATCGCCTTGCTGCGCTGGACCCGCGAACACATGGAATCGCCGCCCGCCGTCATCATGCTCACCAGCCGCGATGCCGAGAGCGATATCGTCACGGCACTCAACAGCGGCGCCGACGACTATGTCAGCAAACCCTTTCGTCCTAACGAACTGAAAGCCCGTGTCTCTGCAGTATTGCGTCGCCACGGCCTGCAGAAGTCGGCGACCCAAGAGGTGCAAAGCTTCAACGACCTGACCTTTGACGATGCCGAACTGACAGTGACCCGAGCCGGCAAACCGATCAACCTGACCGAGCGTGAATACCGCCTGGCCAGTTGCCTGTTCGCCAACTTGGCCCGACCGCTGTCCCGTGAGTACCTCTATGAGCGCTTCTGGACTCATGAAGAAATGGTCTCGTCTCGCCCACTGGATACGCATATCTACCGGCTGCGTAACAAGCTTGGGCTGACGGCGGATCGGGGTTGGCAACTGTTGACGATCTACGGGTATGGGTATCGGCTGGAGAGTGTCGCAACGGCGCCATCGCCCAACTAAAATGGCGATGTTCCACGTGGAGCATTTAAAAAATGCCCAATAAAAAAGGCCAACGCTGAGCGTTGGCCTTTTTGTTTTTAGCGGTCTTGCCTGATCAGAAGTCCAGGTTGGACACCGCCAATGCGTTGCTTTCGATGAAGTCACGGCGAGGTTCGACCGCATCACCCATCAGGGTGTTGAAGATCTGGTCTGCGCCAATGGCGTCTTCGATGGTCACGCGCAGCATGCGACGCTGAGCCGGGTCCATGGTGGTTTCCCACAGCTGATCCGGGTTCATTTCGCCCAGACCTTTGTATCGCTGGATGGTGTGACGCTTGGTGCTTTCAGCCATCAGCCAGTCAAGGGCTTCCTTGAATTCCTTGACCTGCTTCTTGCGTTCGCCACGCTGGATATAAGCGCCGTCGTCCAGCAGGGTGCTGAGTTGCGCACCCAGGGTTACCACGGTCTTGTAATCATTGCTGCCGAAGAAGTCGCGGTTGAAGGTGACGTAGTTCGATAGGCCGTGGGAGATCAGTTCGACCTCTGGCAGCCAGACATTACGTTCACGGTCTTCGCGCAGACTGGCTTTGTACACCAGGCCAGATTTCTCCACTGTGCGCAGGCGCACTTCGTACTGGGCCAGCCAATCCTGCATGTGAGCGTGGTCACCCAACTGCTCCAGGCTTACGGATGGCAGGTAGATGAAGTGCTCGGTCAATTCTTGCGGATACAGGCGCGACAGACGCTTCAGAGTCTTCATCACCATACGGAAGTCGTTAACCAGGCGCTCCAGCGCCTCACCGGAAATGCCCGGGGCTTCGTCGTTCAAGTGCAGGCTGGCATCTTCCAGGGCCGACTGCGTCATGTACTCTTCCATGGCGTCGTCGTCTTTGATGTATTGCTCTTGCTTGCCCTTTTTCACTTTGTACAACGGCGGCTGAGCGATGTAGATGTAGCCGCGCTCGATCAGCTCCGGCAACTGACGGAAGAAGAACGTCAGCAGCAGGGTACGGATGTGCGAACCGTCGACGTCAGCATCGGTCATGATGATGATGTTGTGGTAGCGCAGCTTGTCGATGTTGTACTCGTCACGGCCGATACCGCAGCCCAACGCTGTGATCAACGTGCCGACTTCCTGAGAGGAAATCATTTTGTCGAAGCGCGCCTTCTCGACGTTGAGGATCTTGCCCTTCAACGGCAGGATCGCCTGGGTGCGACGGTTACGACCCTGCTTGGCGGAACCGCCAGCGGAGTCACCTTCCACCAGGTACAGCTCGGAGAGGGCAGGGTCCTTCTCCTGGCAGTCAGCCAGCTTGCCTGGCAGGCCGGCGATATCCAGCGCGCCTTTACGGCGGGTCATCTCGCGAGCTTTACGCGCCGCTTCACGGGCACGAGCCGCGTCGATCATCTTGCCGACAACCAGCTTGGCTTCGTTCGGGTTTTCCAACAGGAAGTCCGAGAAGTACTTGCCCATTTCCTGTTCGACGGCGGTCTTCACTTCGGAAGACACCAGCTTGTCTTTGGTCTGGGAGCTGAACTTTGGATCCGGCACTTTCACCGAAATAATCGCGGTCAGGCCTTCGCGCGCATCGTCACCGGTCGTGGCAACTTTGTGCTTCTTGGCCAAGCCTTCGGCTTCGATGTAGGTGTTCAGGTTACGCGTCAGTGCGGAACGGAAACCCACCAGGTGAGTACCACCGTCGCGCTGAGGAATGTTGTTGGTGAAGCACAACAGGTTCTCGTTGAAGCTGTCGTTCCACTGCAGGGCGATTTCCACGCCGATGCCGTCTTCGCGCTGGATGTTGAAATGGAACACCTGGTTGACCGCAGTCTTGTTGGTGTTCAGGTATTCAACAAACGCACGCAAGCCGCCTTCGTACTTGAACAGCTCTTCCTTGCCGCTGCGCTCGTCCTTGAGGACGATACCTACACCGGAGTTGAGGAAGGACAATTCACGAATCCGCTTGGCCAGGATGTCCCAGCTGAAGTGGATGTTCTTGAAGGTTTCAGCCGATGGCTTGAAGTGGATCTGAGTACCGGTCGATTCGCTGTCGCCAACGATCTTCATCGGCTCTTTCGGTACACCGTGGACATAGGTCTGTTCCCAGATCTTGCCACTGCGGCGAACGGTCAGGATCAGCTCTTCGGACAGTGCGTTCACCACCGACACGCCCACACCGTGCAAACCACCGGATACTTTATAGGAGTTGTCGTCGAACTTACCGCCGGCGTGGAGCACGGTCATGATGACCTCTGCTGCCGAAACGCCTTCTTCTTTGTGCACGTCTACCGGAATACCGCGACCGTTGTCGCGCACGGTAATCGACTCATCCGGATGGATGATGATGCTGATGTCGTCGCAGTGACCGGCCAAAGCTTCGTCGATGGAGTTGTCGACCACCTCGAACACCATGTGGTGCAGACCGCTACCGTCATCAGTGTCGCCAATGTACATACCGGGACGTTTGCGTACGGCATCCAAACCTTTCAGCACTTTAATGCTGGTCGAGTCGTACGTGTTTTCTTCGCTCATGCCTTCACTCCCGATGGTCGTGGGTCTGGGTGATACGGCCTTGTTCCACGTGGAACAAAGCGACTGGCGTATCCGTGTGCCAGCCTTCCCTCAATAATTCGTGGTCTACACAGGTGATGAACACCTGGCAGCGTAATTCTTCCAACAAGCGGCATAACGCGCGGCGGTGCTGCTCGTCGAGTTCGGACGGCAAGTCATCCACCAGATAAATACACTGACCGCGGCGGGCTTGGCTAACCAAGTGGCCTTGGGCAATCCGCAGTGCACACACCACCAACTTCTGCTGACCCCGGGACAAGATGTCCGCGGCATTGTGTGCGCCCAATCTAAGACGCAAATCAGCCCGTTGAGGTCCGGCCTGGGTATGACCCATTTGCTGATCCCGCTGCAAAGACGTGGCGAGCACGGCACTCAGGTCGCGCTCTTTGTCCCAACCACGGTAATAACTCAGCGTCAGCCCCTCGAGATCTAGCAACTCGCTCAAGGTCTGCTCAAAGACTGGTTTCAAGGCTTTGATATAGGCGCGGCGGTATTCATCTATTTCGTCGCTGGCCAGGCACAGTTCCCGGTCCCAGGCCGCTTGCGAAGCGGCGTCAAGTGTACCATGCCGCAGCCACGAGTTCCGCTGCCGCAGGGCCTTCTGCAGGCGCTGCCAAGTGGCCATGAAACGCGGTTCCACGTGGAACACTCCCCAATCGAGGAATTGCCTGCGGATTTTCGGTGCACCTTCCAGCAGCCGAAAGCTGTCGGGATTGATCAGTTGCAGTGGCAGGATTTCCGCCAACTGCGCAGCGCTGCGGGCATTTTGCCCGTCGATGCGAATCTGGAACTCCCCACCGCGATCACGCGATATCCCCAGGCTGCTATGCCCACCTTCCGCCAGTTCGACTTGGCCAAATACCGTGCACGCCAGTTGCTCGTACTGAATAACCGGTAACAGGCGCGCACTGCGAAATGAACGGGCGAGACCCAATAGGTGAATGGCTTCCAGCACGCTGGTTTTGCCACTGCCATTGGCGCCGTGGAGAATATTGATGCGGGGGGAGGGGGAGAAGGTCACCGGGTGCAGATTGCGCACCGCGGTGACCGAGACGCGACTGAGGGACATCTAGCTTCTGCTGAGCATGATTACAGGCGCATCGGCATGACAACGTAAGCCGAGTCGTCGTTGTCGGATTCCTGCACCAGGGCGCTGCTATTGGAGTCGGACAGGATCAGGCGAACCTGTTCGGTCGTCATCACACCCAGCACGTCGAGCAGATAGCTCACGTTGAAGCCGATTTCCAGCGAGCCGCCGTTGTAGTCGACGCCCACTTCTTCTTCCGCTTCTTCCTGCTCCGGGTTGTTGGCCTGGATCTTCAGCTGACCATTGGCCAGTTGCAGGCGGATGCCACGGTACTTTTCGTTGGACAGAATCGCGGTACGGCTGAACGCTTCGCGCAGGGCCTGACGATCACCGATCACCAACTTGTCGCCGCCCTTAGGCAGTACACGCTCGTAATCCGGGAACTTGCCGTCAACCAACTTGGAGGTGAAGGTGAACTCGCCGGTGGTCGCACGGATGTGGTGCTGACCCAGGACGATACTGACGTTGCCATCCGGCTCTGTGAGCAAACGCGCCAGCTCGAGGATACCTTTGCGCGGCACGATAACCTGGTGGCGATCGGGCTGGCCAATGTCGGCTTTCATCGAGCACATGGCCAGGCGGTGACCGTCGGTGGCTACGGCGCGGATGATGCCTTCGGAGACTTCCAGCAGCATGCCGTTGAGGTAGTAACGCACGTCCTGCTGCGCCATGGCGAAGCTGGTGCGCTCGATCAAACGACGCAGTTTGCTTTGCTCCAGGCTGCACGTCAGCGAGCCCGGGCCTTCTTCCACGGTCGGGAAATCATTGGCTGGCAAAGTGGACAGGGTAAAGCGGCTGCGACCGGCCTTGACCACCAACTTCTGCTCATCAACCTTGATGTCGATCAGCGCGTCGTTAGGCAGGCTTTTGCAGATGTCCATCAGCTTGCGCGCCGGTACGGTGATCTCGCCAGGCTCGGCGGGTTCTTCCAGCTGCACACGACCCACCAGCTCGACTTCCAGGTCGGTACCGGTCAAGGACAATTGCTGGCCTTCGACCACCAGCAATACGTTGGAGAGCACCGGCAAGGTCTGTCGGCGCTCGACGACGCCTGCGACCAGTTGCAGGGGTTTCAACAGGGCTTCGCGTTGAATGGTGAAATGCATGGTCTAGTCCCTTGCCTTAATAAGCTGCGCTGGTGTCATCAAGTTGTCAGTGTACGCAGCAGGTTCTTGTAGTCCTCGCGAATATCCGCGTCGGATTCCTTAAGTTCATTGATCTTGCGGCATGCGTGCAAGACCGTTGTGTGGTCGCGACCACCAAACACATCACCGATTTCCGGCAGGCTGTGGTTGGTCAACTCCTTGGAGAGGGCCATGGCCACCTGACGGGGACGTGCCACCGAACGCGAACGGCGCTTGGACAGCAGGTCGGAGATCTTGATCTTGTAGTACTCGGCCACGGTGCGCTGGATGTTATCCACACTCACCAGCTTGTCTTGCAGGGCCAGCAAGTCTTTCAGGGATTCACGAATCAACTCGATGGTGATGTCGCGGCCCATGAAGTGCGAGTGCGCAATGACCCGCTTGAGCGCGCCTTCCAGCTCACGCACGTTGGAACGAATGCGTTGGGCAATAAAGAAAGCAGCATCATGCGGCAGGTCGACCTTCGCCTGGTCGGCCTTTTTCATCAGAATCGCAACGCGAGTTTCCAGCTCCGGTGGCTCGACCGCAACGGTCAGGCCCCAGCCGAAACGTGATTTCAGGCGTTCTTCCAGGCCTTCGATTTCCTTCGGATAACGGTCACTGGTCAGGATGACCTGTTGGCCGCCTTCGAGCAGGGCGTTGAAGGTGTGGAAAAACTCTTCCTGGGAACGTTCTTTGCGCGCGAAGAATTGAATGTCATCGATCAGCAAAGCATCAACCGAACGGTAGAACCGCTTGAACTCGTTGATGGCATTGAGCTGCAAGGCCTTGACCATGTCAGCCACGAAGCGCTCCGAGTGCAGGTACACGACCTTGGCATTCGGGTTCTTCTTTAATAGGTGGTTACCCACAGCGTGCATCAAGTGGGTCTTACCCAAACCGACGCCGCCATAAAGGAACAGCGGGTTGTAGCCGTGCTTGGGGTTATCGGCGACTTGCCAGGCGGCCGCGCGGGCCAGCTGGTTGGATTTACCTTCGACGAAGTTCTCGAAGGTAAAGGTGCGGTTCAGGTAGCTGGTGTGCTTGAGCGCGCCTTCGACCTGTACGGTGCGCTGTTCGGCGCGGACCGGCGCCTGCTGGGAGCTGGCGCCTGCCATCGGGTCAAAACTGTCGCGGGACGGTTCTTCGTGTTCGGGCGCATTTTTTTGCGCGGCGGATTTCGAAGGTGTCGGCGCAGGAGCTGGCGTGTTGTTGACCGGTAAGGTCGCCGCCTGAACCTGCGATGCCGCAGCCGCCAACGGCGCGTTCGGCGCAGCACGCGGGACTGAACTGCGTTTGCTGCCTATTAATAAGGAGAGCACCGGCGCGAGACCATTGCCATGTTCATCGAGCAATTCGAGAACGCGGCTCAGGTATTTCTCGTTGACCCAGTCGAGGACAAAACGGTTAGGCGCATAGACACGCAACTCGTCGCCTTCGGCTTCGACCTGTAGCGGACGGATCCAGGTGTTGAATTGCTGGGCAGGCAGCTCTTCGCGCAAAAGCTCCACGCACTGCTGCCAAAGTTCCACTGACACGGATATCCCCTAAGTTGAAAGCCGGTGAGGCAAAAACAGCCGCCATTGTAGCGGCCAGCCGTCCACTTATCCACATGTAGGTTGCGCACAGGGCGCCCAAAATCAACGCGTTAAGTGAGAAAAAGGCGACCAATGGTCTGTGCATAAGCTCTGTGGATAAGCCTACCTAAGCTCGTTGTACAAGTGGGGTCGAAAGTCTGTGGGTAACTGGCCTGTGGATAACAACCTATTCCACACACAGCTTATCCGACAGTGCAGCACAGGCAGAGCACCGTTTTCCCCCGTAGTTGTCATTCTCTGTACAGCAGGCAGTACATGGCCTCAAGGTACTTATCCACAGAGGATCGCCTGCCTAGCTTTTATAAGCTTTACAGAAAAGCTTTAAATAACTTCCTTCTTTATTTTTATATCTATGGCATGGCTCGTGAAAGCCGAGCTCATGGGAAACGGCGGATGGCCGGTAAAGATCTAATTAAAGGAAAAGCTGGTTGGAAATTGACCTAGAGGCTTGCTTTCTCTAGAATCGCCGGTCTCTTAAAACGGGGGCCATTCCGGCCCGTTGTGGACGAACCAGGTAACAACGCCATGAAACGTACTTTCCAACCAAGCACCATCAAACGCGCCCGTACCCACGGCTTCCGTGCTCGCATGGCTACCAAGAACGGCCGTGCTGTCCTGTCGCGTCGCCGCGCCAAAGGTCGTGCGCGTCTGGCAGTTTGATAATCCGGTACTGGTGGTGAGTCAGGACTTCAGTCGGGAAAAGCGTCTGCTAACCCCCCGGCACTTCAAGGCAGTCTTTGACTCCCCCACCGGCAAGGTTCCGGGGAAAAATCTCCTGCTCCTTGCGCGTAACAACGATCTTGATCATCCCCGTCTCGGGTTGGTGATCGGCAAGAAGAGCGTAAAGCTCTCCGTTGAGCGCAATCGCCTCAAGCGTCTGATGCGCGAATCGTTTCGCCTCCACCAGGACACTCTGGTTGGTTGGGATATTGTTATCGTCGCGCGCAAAGGCTTGGGTGATGTAGAAAGCCCCGAATTGATTCAGCATTTCGGCAAGCTCTGGAAACGTTTGGCGCGTACCCACAAGCCAGCACCAGCAGTCAGCACCGAAACTGTAGGGGTAGACAGCCTTGATGCGTAAACTGGCCCTCGTTCCGATCCAGTTTTATCGCTATGCCATTAGTCCTCTGATGGCCAGCCACTGTCGTTTCTACCCCAGTTGTTCCTGCTACGCGTTAGAGGCCATAGAAAATCATGGTCTTCTGCGCGGTGGCTGGCTGACCTTTCGTCGTTTAGGTCGCTGTCATCCGTGGAATCCCGGTGGTTATGACCCGGTTCCACCTATCCCTACCTCCCGTTCTTCTTCGATGGCCGAGTAATCATGGATATTAAACGCACGATCCTGATCGTCGCCCTGGCAATCGTGTCCTACGTCATGGTTCTTAAGTGGAACCAGGACTACGGCCAGGCTGCCCTGCCGACTCAGAATGTTGCTACCAATCAGGCTGCGCCGGCTATTCCGGACACCCCGCTGGGTAACAATGCGTCCGCGAGTGCCGATGTTCCCAGCGCGAATGGCGAGACAAGCGCCCCTTTAGAAACGCCAGTGGTCACCAATAAAGACCTCATCCACGTGAAAACGGATGTGCTCGACCTGGCTATCGACCCCCAAGGTGGTGATATCGCGCAGTTGAAACTGCCGCTGTATCCACGTCGCCAGGACCATCCGGATGTCCCGTTCCAACTGTTCGATAACGGTGGTGAACGGACTTATCTGGCGCAAAGTGGCCTGACCGGCACCAACGGTCCGGATGCACGTGCTACCGGCCGTCCGGTTTATTCGACCGAGCAAAAGACTTATCAACTGGCTGACGGCCAGAACCAGTTGAACGTCGACCTGAAATTCAGCCTCGACGGCGTCAATTACATCAAGCGTTTCAGCTTCACCCGTGGTTTGTACGACTTGAAGGTCACTTACCTGATCGACAACGAAAGCGACAAGCCATGGAGCGGCAACCTGTTTGCCCAGCTCAAGCGTGACGCCAGTTCCGATCCTTCTTCCAGCACCGCCACTGGCACCGCGACTTACCTGGGCGCTGCCCTGTGGACAAGTAACGAGCCGTACAAAAAAGTGTCGATGAAAGATATCGACAAGGGCTCGCTGAAAGAAACCGTCCAAGGTGGCTGGGTTGCCTGGCTGCAACACTACTTCGTGACCGCCTGGATCCCGAACAAGGGTGACGCGAACCTGGTTCAAACCCGCAAGGACAGCCAGGGTAACTACATCATTGGCTTCACTGGCCCGGCGTTGACCGTCGCTCCAGGTGCCAAGGCCGAGACCAGCGCTACCCTGTACGCCGGTCCGAAAAGCCAGGCCGTGCTGAAAGAGTTGTCCCCAGGTCTTGAGTTGACTGTGGATTACGGCTTCCTCTGGTTCATTGCCCAGCCGATTTTCTGGTTGCTGCAACATATCCACAGCATTGTGGGTAACTGGGGCTTCTCGATCATCTTCCTGACCATGCTGATCAAAGGGATTTTCTTCCCGCTGTCGGCCGCCAGCTACAAGTCGATGGCGCGTATGCGTGCCGTTGCACCGAAACTGGCCGCGCTGAAAGAGCAACATGGTGATGACCGGCAGAAAATGTCGCAGGCCATGATGGAGCTGTACAAGAAAGAGAAGATCAACCCGCTGGGTGGATGCTTGCCGATTCTGGTGCAGATGCCGGTGTTCCTGTCGTTGTACTGGGTACTCCTGGAAAGCGTGGAAATGCGCCAGGCGCCGTTCATGCTGTGGATAACTGACTTGTCGATCAAAGACCCGTTCTTTATCCTGCCGATCATCATGGGCGCGACCATGTTTATCCAGCAGCGTCTGAACCCGACTCCGCCGGATCCGATGCAGGCCAAGGTAATGAAAATGATGCCAATCATCTTCACCTTCTTCTTCCTGTGGTTCCCTGCTGGTCTGGTGCTGTACTGGGTGGTCAACAACGTGTTGTCGATCTCTCAACAGTGGTACATCACACGTAAAATCGAAGCGGCTACCAAAAAAGCTGCGGCGTAATTTACTCTGTGGATAACCACTCAAGACGCCCCCTAGTGGGGCGTTTTGCTTTCTGTCACTTTTGTTCTGGAACCTGCTGATGAGCGCTCCTCGTGAAACCATCGCTGCTGTCGCTACCGCTCAAGGTCGCGGCGGTGTCGGTATCGTTCGTATTTCCGGGCCGCTTGCCGGCAGGGCAGCACAGGCAATCAGCGGTCGCGAGTTGAAGCCGCGGTATGCCCATTACGGGCCGTTCCTGGACGCTGACAACAGTGTGTTGGACGAGGGCCTGGCGCTTTATTTTCCGGGCCCGAATTCATTCACCGGTGAAGACGTCCTGGAACTGCAGGGCCACGGCGGCCCGGTAGTGCTGGATATGTTGCTGCAGCGCTGCCTGCAATTGGGTTGCCGCCTGGCTCGCCCGGGCGAATTCAGCGAGCGCGCCTTCCTTAACGACAAGCTCGACCTGGCCCAGGCTGAAGCCATTGCGGACTTGATCGAAGCCAGTTCTGCACAGGCGGCACGCAATGCATTGCGCTCGTTGCAGGGGGCTTTTTCCCTGCGTGTGCATAATTTGACCGAGCAATTGATCAGCCTGCGCATTTACGTGGAGGCTGCGATAGATTTTCCGGAAGAGGAAATCGACTTTCTTGCCGATGGCCATGTCCTGGCAATGCTGGATAAGGTCCGTGATGAGTTATCCACAGTACTGCATGAGGCCGGGCAGGGCGCGTTGTTGCGTGACGGCATGACCGTGGTGATTGCCGGCCGGCCGAATGCGGGCAAATCCAGCCTGCTCAACGCCCTGGCAGGTCGCGAAGCCGCGATTGTCACCGAGATTGCCGGCACCACCCGTGACATCCTGCGCGAACATATCCACATCGACGGCATGCCGTTGCATGTGGTCGACACCGCCGGCCTGCGCGACACTGAAGACCAGGTGGAAAAGATCGGCGTCGAACGCGCCCTCAAGGCAATCGGCGAAGCTGACCGCGTGCTGCTGGTGGTGGATGCCACGGCACCGGAGGCTGTGGATCCTTTTGCACTGTGGCCGGAATTCCTCGAGCAACGGCCGGACCCGGCCAAAGTCACCTTGATCCGCAACAAGGCCGACCTGACGGGCGAAGCCATCGCCCTGGAAACCAGCGAGGATGGACACGTCACCATCAGCCTGAGCGCCAAGTCGGCAGGCGAAGGCCTGGAATTGCTGCGTGAGCATCTCAAGGCATGCATGGGCTTCGAGCAGACATCGGAAAGCAGCTTCAGTGCGCGCCGCAGGCACCTGGAGGCACTGCGCCACGCCAGCGCGGCGCTGGAGCATGGTCGAGCGCAACTGACCTTGGCGGGGGCGGGGGAGCTGCTGGCTGAGGATTTACGCCAGGCGCAGCAGCTGCTGGGGGAAATCACCGGTGCATTCAGCTCCGATGATTTGTTGGGACGGATCTTTTCCAGCTTCTGCATCGGCAAATAACCAGGTTATCCACAACCCTTGCCGGCGACAGTGGCCTGAAGACGTCCAGATGCTTCAGGCCTCATCCATCACCAGTTGTACGAAACTGTCCCAAGCAGTGTACGGCTGTCGCCCCAATAGCAGCGGCCCGCATCGTTACAGCCGGACACATATTCCTTGTCGAACAGGTTCTTGGCGTTCAGATCCACAGACCAGTGTTTGTCTATCTGATAACCCACTGACGCATCCACCAAGGTGACACTTCCGGCGTCGAGTTTTCCGTACAGCGATGGCGCCGTGTAGGAAAAGGTGCTGTCGAAATAACGCACACCGCCGCCCAGGGACACGCCTTTCAACGGGCCGTCGAGGAACCGGTACTTGCTCCACACCGACGCCTGGTTGCGCGGAACGCCGCTCATCTGGTGTCCTTCGACCAGCGACGTGGCCGAGTCCTTGGTAATACGTGCGTCCGTGTAGGTGTAGGCCGCAGTGAGGTTCAGGTTTGGCGTAATGTTGCTATTGACCTCCACCTCCACGCCCTTGGCTCGGCTCTCGCCAACCTGGCGATAACTGTTGGTGGTGGCATCGAGGTAGGTGTCGTCCTGCTTGCGCAGGTCATACACCGACAATGTCATCGCGGTGTCCCAGCCGATCGGCTCGTATTTCACACCCACTTCGTACTGGCTGCTGGTGATCGGCTTCAAGGGGGAGCCGGCATTGGAAATCTGCTGCACCGGTACAAACGCGGTGGAGTAGCTGACATACGGCGTCAGGCCGTTGTCGAACTGATACATCACCCCGCCCTGATAGGTGAACTTGCGATCCTGCGAGTCGGTATTGCTGGCCTTGTTCACTTTGTCGCGGAAGTCACTGTCGACCCAGTCCTGGCGGCCTCCCAGCAGAAACAGCCAGTGGTCATACTTGCTCTGGATCTGTGCATAAACCCCTTTCATCTGCTGTTCGAGCAAGGTGTTTTGCACCGCGACCGGCGTAAGCGGGTCGCGCAGGTATACCGGGTTATACACATTGATGGTGCCGGCGAAGCCAGCGTCCCAGTCCTGGTTAAATGAGGTGCGGTCGTAGCTGGCGCCGAACAACAGGGTATTTTCCAGTTCGCCCAGCTGGAATTTGCCTTCAAGCTGGTTATCCAGGGAGTAGACCATCGACTTGTTGTAGCGGTCGTAGGCAGTCATGTTCAGTTGGGTACCGAAACCACGATTATTCAGCGCGCTTGGCCAGGTTTCATGCCGGTTGATGCGGGACTGCATATAGCGCGAGTTCTGGCGGAACTGCCAGTCGTCGTTGAGGGTGTGGCTGAATTCGTAGCCGGTGCTCCAGGCTTCGCGTTCGAAGGTGTTCCAGTCCGGATCACCGAGCATGGTGTGCTTGGACAGCTTACCGTTGGGGTTTTTAAGCAACGTGCCGGCAGCGGGCAGGCCGAGTTCCAGGTTGGTGTGGTCTTTCTGATAGTTGGCCAGCAGGGTGAGGGTGTTGTAGTCGTCGAAATTCAAGGTCAGGGAGGGCGCGATATAGAGCCGATCATCCGGGACGTGATCGGTCTGGGTGTCGGACTTTCGACCCAGCATCACCACGCGGCCAAGGATATTCTCGTTGTCATTGAGCGGACCGGAGATATCCACACCCACCTGGCGACGGTTGTTCGTGCCATACCCCAACTGCACCTCGCCTTGCGGGGTAGAAGTCGGGTGTTTGCTGACCAGGTTGACCAAGCCACCTGGGGCGTTTTCGCCGTAGAGCAGGGACGACGGACCACGGAAAATCTCGACCCGCTCCAGGCCATAAGGCTCGCTGGTGGTGTCGTACCGATTGCCTTGTACGCGTAAGCCATCACGTAGCAGGCCGTAGCCATAATCCGTGGCGTTGAAACCGCGAATGAAGAACAGGTCGCCCGCCAGGCTGTCGCCAGCCGCAAAGGGTGGAGCGAAGATGCCGGGTACATAGCCCAGTACTTCAGTCAGGCTCTGGGATTTCTGGTCCTTGATTCGCTGGCCGGTGACCACCGAGACCGAGCGCGGTGTTTCCGACAGCGGCGTGCTGGTCTTGGTACCGATGCGGCTGTTTTGCGCCTTGTAGCCAACATCCGCGGCGATGTCCTGATTGAAACCCGCCTGTTGATAAGTACTCACGGTTGTTGGGGCGAGGGTCAGCTGACCTTCGGGAGCCGCCTGCAGGACATAGCTGCCGGGAGCCTGGGCGACAGCCTGCAGCCGCGAGTCTTGCAGGAGCAGTGCGAAGCCCTGATCCACCGAATAGTCGCCCTCCAGCCCTGGGGTGTTCAATTGCGCGGTTTGCTGGGGCGAAAAGGACAGAATCACATTGGCCCGGGCGGCAAACTGGCTCAAGGCGCCGTCCAGCGGGCCAGCCCCAATGGTGTAGTGCTGCACCGCGCTGGCAGCCATCGCGCTCGTGCAGAGCAACGTGCTGGTGGCGGCGGCAGACGTGAGCAGCAAACCGCAGCTCATGCCGTGGTAGGAGAGTCGTTGGCGGATCTTGGTAGGAAGGCGCATAGGTGGATAAGCCCTGAAGGTAGCGTCGTGATTACCTGTAGGGCCGCGCCAGGTAAAAAAAAGATAACCCCCTTGTGGATAATTTTTTCCCTCAGCCGATGCGTTTTACCGACACCCAATAACGGGTGAAGTATTTCACCTGGATCGGCAGGGTTGCTTGCAGGTTGGCCAATACCGCGTCGGTGGCGTCCAGGCGAAACGTCCCGGAAACACGCAGGCGTGCCGAGTCCGGATCGCACTGCAGCATGCCCGGCCGATAGCGGGCGAGGTCGTCGATCACATCCCCAAGCCTTGCATCCAGCACGATCAGTTGTCCGTCGACCCAGGCTGCCTGGGTGCGGCCATAAGGCTGGTTGAGCCCCACGCTCTGTCGGTCGAAGTCGACGCTTTCACCCGCTTCGAGCAGTCGGACATGAGCGGGTTGGTCACCCGGCGCCACACTGACTCGATCTTCCAGCACACCAACGCGCGTGGCGTCCGGCAATTGGCGCACGGTAAACCGCGTGCCCAATGCCTGGATCCGGCCCTGGCGCGTCTCCACATAAAAGGGCGTCTGCCCGCCGGACTTGCCGGTGTGGATAAGCACTTCACCTTCGCGCAGGCGGATCAAACGCTGGCGACCGTCGAATAGCACATCAATCGCGGTGTTGGTATTCAGGTCTATCCACGTGCCATCCGCCAGCTCGATGCGCCGTCGCGTGCCCACCGGTGTGCGGTAGTCAGCCCAGACATTGCCCAGGGAAGTATGTTGCTGGACATTCCAGCCCAGGTAGCCGGTGCCACCGAGTACCAGCATCCATTTGAGCACCTGGCGGCGTTGTTGCGTGGTCGACAATGCGCGGCGCGTGAGGTCCTGGGGCAGGGCGCCGAGGCTGCGCTGCAACTGCTCCATCTGGTTCCACGCCGCCAAGTGGGACGGATCACCATTGAGCCATTGCTGCCAGGCATGACGCTCGGCGGCGGTCGGCGGCTGGGATTGAAATTGCACAAACCAACTGGCGGCGGCCTCGAAGGTCTTGCGATCGGGCGCACCCATCAAAGACCGGCCATGATCAGCGAGCATTCGGTCAGGGCGCGGATCATGTGTTTCTTCACAGTGGTCAACGAGACCTGCAACTGGTCGGCAATCTGTTGATAAGTCAGCCCGTCGATCTGCGAGAGCATGAAGATCCGCCGTGCCCGTTCACCCAGGCCAGCCAGTGCTTTATCCACAGCCACCAGGGTCTCGATGATGATCGCCTTGTCTTCTTCACTGATGGCGGTGGCTTCGGGACGTTCGGCCAGGGTCTGTTTATAGGCCTGTTCGATGGCATGGCGACGGTAACGATCAATTACCAGCCCCCTGGCAATGGTCGCCAAGTAGTCGCGCGGTTCGAGGATCTGTCCCGCATGTCGCCCTCCCAGAATGCGCACGAACGTATCGTGCGCAACATCAGCGGCATCGCAGGCGTTATGCAATTTACCTTTGAGCCATCCGTGCAGCCACGAGTGGTGTTGCTCATAGATGTGCTGGACGGCAACGGTGTGTGAAGAAGGGGACATAGGGCATGGCAAGCGAGGTTAATGATAATCGCTATTATTAACTGCGCCGTGGTTTTCTCACAATAGCTCTGTTTTTGCCGCAGTCGAAGGATTCTGGTGGCTTCGTCGTGGGCGCTATTCACTCGAATCCAGCGATTTCTGTGGATTAAGCCCTGTGAGTAACCGCCCCTGTGCCCAGTTGATAACAGGGCTTGAAACCTGAGCAAAAACCCATCTGTGGATAACCACCTGTTTAATCCACAGGCTTAAAGCACTTATCCAAGGGCCTCCTTGGCACATGACCACAGACTTTTGAAACGCTGTACACGACGTAAATAAAGGTTTGTAGAGATCTATCCACAGAAACCATGCTCAGTAGAAATAAACATAAAAACAAAGATTTAATAAATTTCTCTCTTTTAATTTCTATTGCCTGTGATTCATCCACAGCTGGTTAAATTTTGTGCAAAGGGTTCTTTAGGAAGGGCTAAGTCCCTATACTTGCCGCCAAAGCTCTAAAACCAGCTCAACCAATCAATTCCTAATTACCTACATAAGCAGGCACGAGGTGCGTGGTGGATTTCCCTTCCCGTTTTGAAGTGATCGTCATCGGCGGCGGTCATGCCGGTACCGAGGCAGCACTGGCGTCAGCACGCATGGGCGTAAAAACCCTGTTGCTCACGCATAACGTGGAAACCCTCGGTGCAATGAGTTGCAACCCCGCTATTGGTGGGATCGGCAAAAGCCATCTGGTCAAGGAAATCGATGCCCTTGGTGGTGTCATGGCTGAAGCAACCGACAAGGGTGGTATTCAATTTCGCGTGCTCAACAGCCGCAAAGGCCCGGCAGTGCGTGCCACTCGGGCACAAGCCGACCGCATCCTGTACAAGGCGGCGGTACGCGAAACCCTGGAAAACCAGCCGAACCTGTGGATATTTCAACAAGCTGCCGATGACCTGATCGTCGAACAGGACCAGGTCCGCGGTGTTGTCACGCAAATGGGCCTGCGGTTCTTCGCAGAATCCGTGGTGCTGACCACCGGTACGTTCCTCGGCGGACTTATCCACATCGGTATGCAGAATTATTCGGGCGGTCGCGCCGGTGATCCGCCGTCGATTGCCCTCGCGCATCGCCTGCGTGAACTGCCACTGCGCGTCGGGCGCCTGAAAACCGGGACCCCACCGCGTATTGACGGGCGTTCTGTGGATTTCTCGGTGATGACCGAACAAGCCGGCGATACACCGATTCCGGTGATGTCGTTCATGGGCTCCAAAGAGCAGCACCCGAAACAGGTGAGCTGCTGGATTACCCATACCAATGCGCGCACTCACGAAATCATCGCGGCCAACCTCGACCGCTCGCCGATGTATTCCGGGGTGATCGAGGGCATTGGCCCACGTTATTGCCCATCGATCGAAGACAAGATCCACCGCTTTGCCGACAAGGAAAGCCACCAGGTCTTCATCGAACCGGAAGGCCTGACCACTCACGAGCTGTACCCGAACGGGATTTCCACTTCGCTGCCGTTCGACGTGCAAATCCAGATCGTGCAATCGATCCGTGGCATGGAAAACGCTCACATCGTGCGTCCGGGCTACGCCATCGAGTACGACTATTTCGACCCGCGTGACCTGAAGTACAGCCTGGAAACCAAGGTGATCGGCGGTCTGTTCTTTGCTGGCCAAATCAACGGCACCACCGGTTACGAAGAAGCCGGCGCCCAGGGTTTGCTGGCCGGAACCAACGCGGCACTGCGCGCACAGGGCAAGGACAGCTGGTGCCCGCGTCGCGATGAAGCGTATATCGGCGTACTGGTTGATGACCTGATTACCCTGGGTACCCAGGAACCGTACCGGATGTTTACCTCCCGGGCGGAATATCGCCTGATCCTGCGCGAAGACAACGCCGATCTGCGCCTGACCGAAAAAGGTCGCGAGCTGGGCTTGGTCGATGACGCGCGCTGGGCGGCCTTCTGCAAAAAACGCGAAAGCATCGCGCTCGAAGAGCAGCGCCTGAAAAGTACCTGGGTTCGCCCGGGCACCGAGCAGGGCGACGCGATCGCGGAAAAATTCGGCACGCCGCTGACCCACGAATACAACCTGCTGAACCTGCTGTCCCGTCCGGAAATCGACTACGCTGGTCTGGTCGAAGTGACCGGCCAGGGCGCAGAAGATCCACAGGTCGCCGAACAGGTCGAGATCAAGACCAAGTACGCCGGTTACATTGATCGCCAACAGGACGAGATTGCTCGCCTGCGCGCCAGTGAAGACACCAAGCTGCCTGTGGATATCGACTACACCGGGATTTCCGGGCTGTCGAAAGAAATCCAGAGCAAGCTGGGGATAACTCGACCGGAGACCCTCGGCCAGGCTTCACGTATTCCTGGCGTCACCCCGGCGGCCATTTCGCTGTTGATGATTCATTTGAAAAAACGCGGCGCGGGCCGTCAGTTGGAGCAAAGCGCTTGAGTTCGTTGGTCACCTCGCAACACGCCGAAGAGTTATCCACAGGTGCACGCCAGTTGGGCGTGGACCTGACCGAAGCCCAGCACACGCTGCTGCTGGGTTATCTGGCCCTGTTGATCAAATGGAACAAGGCTTACAACCTGACCGCGGTGCGCGACCCCGATGAAATGGTCTCGCGTCATTTGCTCGATAGCTTGAGCGTGATGCCGTTTATCGAAAACGGTCGCTGGCTCGACGTAGGCAGTGGCGGCGGCATGCCCGGTATTCCGCTGGCCATCCTGTTTCCGGACGCGCAAGTGACATGCCTGGACAGCAACGGCAAGAAAACCCGCTTCCTGACCCAGGTCAAACTCGAACTCAAGCTGGATAACCTGCAAGTTATCCACAGCCGGGTCGAAGCCTTCACGCCTGAACAGCCTTTCAACGGAATTGTTTCCCGGGCGTTCAGCAGCATGGAGAACTTCAGCAACTGGACTCGCCACCTGGGCGACCGCGATACCCGCTGGCTGGCAATGAAGGGCGTTCATCCAAGCGACGAGCTGTTAGCATTGCCGGCAGACTTCCACCTCGATAGCGAACACGCCTTGGCCGTACCCGGTTGCCAAGGCCAACGCCATCTGCTGATACTGCGCCGCACGGCATGATTGGGAACACAAGCAAGAATGGCTAAGGTATTCGCGATAGCGAACCAGAAAGGTGGCGTGGGTAAAACCACCACCTGCATCAACCTCGCAGCATCCCTGGTCGCCACCAAGCGTCGGGTGCTGTTGATCGATCTCGATCCACAGGGCAACGCCACCATGGGTAGCGGTGTGGATAAACACGGCCTGGAAAACTCGGTCTACGACTTGCTGATTGGCGAGTGCGACCTGGCCCAGGCCATGCACTATTCCGAACACGGCGGTTATCAACTGCTGCCGGCCAACCGCGATTTGACCGCGGCGGAAGTGGTGCTGCTGGAAATGCAGATGAAAGAAAGCCGTCTGCGCAGCGCCTTGGCGCCGATCCGCGAGAATTACGACTACATTTTGATCGACTGCCCGCCGTCACTGTCGATGCTGACACTGAACGCGCTGGTGGCCGCCGATGGGGTGATTATCCCCATGCAGTGCGAGTACTACGCGCTGGAAGGTTTGAGCGACCTTGTGGATAACATCAAGCGCATCGCCGAGTTGCTCAACCCGAACCTGCAGATCGAAGGCCTGCTGCGGACCATGTTCGATCCGCGCCTGAGCCTGATGAACGATGTGTCGGCGCAGCTCAAGGAACACTTTGGCGATCAGCTGTACGACACGGTGATCCCGCGCAACATCCGTCTGGCCGAAGCCCCGAGCTACGGCATGCCGGCCCTGGCGTACGACAAACAATCGCGGGGTGCCATTGCCTACCTGGCACTGGCCGGCGAAATGGTTCGTCGCCAGCGCCGCAACTCACGCACCGCTGCAGCCCAGCCAACTTAAGGAATCCCCATGGCCGTCAAGAAACGAGGTCTCGGACGTGGACTGGATGCACTGTTGAGTGGTCCGACCGTCACATCGCTTGAAGAACAAGCGGTGCAGGCCGACGAGCGCGAGCTGCAACACCTGCCCCTGGACCTGATCCAGCGCGGCAAATACCAGCCACGCCGGGACATGGACCCCCAGGCGCTGGAAGAACTGGCCAATTCGATCAAGGCCCAGGGCGTGATGCAGCCGATCGTGGTACGCCCGATCGGTGGCGGACGCTTCGAAATCATCGCCGGTGAACGCCGCTGGCGTGCCAGCCAGCAGGCTGGCAAGGACACCATTCCGGCGATGGTGCGTGATGTGCCGGATGAAACGGCCATCGCCATGGCGTTGATCGAGAATATCCAGCGTGAAGACCTCAACCCGATCGAAGAAGCGATCGCGTTGCAGCGTTTGCAGCAGGAATTCCAGCTGACCCAGCAACAAGTGGCCGAGGCCGTGGGTAAATCCCGGGTCACCGTGTCCAACCTGCTGCGCCTGATCGCGTTGCCGGAAGTCATCAAGACCATGCTGTCCCACGGTGACCTGGAGATGGGCCATGCCCGTGCTTTGCTCGGATTGCCGGAAAATCAACAGGTTGAGGGGGCGCGACACGTTGTCGCACGAGGGCTCACCGTTCGTCAGACCGAGGCCCTGGTTCGCCAATGGCTCAGTGGTAAACCTGCACCGGTCGAAACGGCCAAACCTGATCCGGATATTGCACGTCTGGAGCAGCGCCTGGCCGAGCGCCTGGGCTCTGCGGTGCAAATTCGCCACGGCAAGAAAGGCAAAGGCCAATTGGTCATCGGATATAACTCTCTCGATGAGCTTCAGGGCGTCCTTGCCCACATCCGCTGAAACATTTGCTTATGTAGCGCGTGATCGGAAATCACTACCCGGCAGTTGAATAGGGGCAGAACCGCCCCTATACTCTGCGCGCATTTTGTCGGCACAAATTATGCCAAGTTATTGATTTCCGGCAGCCGACCATTGAGGAGCAAGAGTGATGGAAACCCGCACGCCAAACACGTTGCCGTTCCATCGCTTGGCCGTTTTCCCGGTTTTATTGGCTCAGTTAGTCATTTTGCTGATCGCCGCATTGGCGCTTTGGTATTGGCATGGAGTCGTAGCCGGGTATTCAGGACTTTGCGGAGGCCTGATAGCCTTGCTGCCCAATATGTATTTTGCTCACAGGGCCTTTCGGTTTTCCGGCGCCCGAGCAGCCCAGGCTATCGTCCGGTCCTTTTATGCCGGCGAAGCAGGGAAACTGATTTTGACGGCAGTGCTGTTTGCACTGACCTTTGCAGGTGTGAAGCCATTGGCGCCGCTGGCTGTATTCGGCGTCTTCGTGTTGACCCAACTGGTCAGCTGGTTCGCTCCCCTGCTAATGAAAACAAGACTTTCGAAACCTTAGGGCGTTTGAGGCAACCATGGCAGAAACAACCGCTTCGGGCTATATCCAGCACCACTTGCAGAACCTGACCTTCGGTCAGCTTCCCAACGGCGGCTGGGGCTTCGCCCACACCGCAGCAGAAGCCAAAGAAATGGGCTTCTGGGCTTTCCACCTGGATACTCTGGGCTGGTCGGTCGCACTGGGCCTGATTTTCGTCCTGATTTTCCGCATGGCGGCAAAGAAGGCGACTTCCGGTCAACCAGGTGCCCTGCAGAACTTCGTGGAAGTATTGGTCGAATTCGTCGATGGCAGCGTGAAAGACAGCTTCCATGGCCGTAGCCCGGTGATTGCACCGCTGGCACTGACCATCTTCGTCTGGGTGTTCCTGATGAACGCCGTCGACCTGATCCCGGTCGACTGGATTCCTCAGCTGGCCATCCTGATCTCCGGCGATCACCACATTCCATTCCGTGCGGTTTCCACCACGGACCCTAACGCCACCCTGGGCATGGCCCTGTCGGTGTTCGCGTTGATCATTTTCTACAGCATCAAGGTCAAGGGCATCGGCGGCTTCATCGGCGAACTGACCCTGCACCCGTTCGGCAGCAAGAACATCTTCGTTCAAGCCCTGCTGATCCCGGTGAACTTCCTGCTGGAGTTCGTGACCCTGGTCGCCAAGCCGATTTCCCTGGCCCTGCGACTGTTCGGCAACATGTATGCCGGCGAACTGGTGTTCATTCTGATCGCTGTGATGTTCGGCAGCGGTCTGCTCTGGCTCAGCGGCCTGGGCGTGGTTCTGCAGTGGGCGTGGGCTGTGTTCCACATCCTGATCATCACCCTGCAGGCCTTCATCTTCATGATGCTGACCATCGTCTACCTGTCGATGGCGCACGAAGAGAACCATTAAGACCAGTCTCGACTAGTCTGATGTCCTTCCCGGTCACCCGGGAAGGTGGGCTCTAACGGCCTATGAAACGATTTGTTTTACCGCTTTAAAATCTAAAAAACCTAAACCATACGACGTAAAAGTCGGGAGGAAAGATGGAAACTGTAGTTGGTCTAACCGCTATCGCTGTTGCACTGTTGATCGGCCTGGGCGCCCTGGGTACTGCCATTGGTTTCGGCCTGCTGGGCGGCAAATTCCTGGAAGGCGCAGCGCGTCAGCCAGAAATGGTTCCAATGCTGCAAGTTAAAATGTTCATCGTCGCCGGCCTGCTCGACGCCGTGACCATGATCGGCGTTGGTATCGCACTGTTCTTCACCTTCGCGAACCCCTTCGTTGGTCAACTCGCTGGCTAATCACTCGACTTTTCGAGTGATTGGGGTGATGGACAACGAATGAGCGAGGTGTTGGCGTGAACATTAATGCAACCCTGATTGGCCAATCCGTTGCGTTCTTCATTTTTGTAGTGTTTTGCATGAAGTTCGTGTGGCCTCCGGTCATCGCGGCTTTGCACGAACGTCAGAAGAAGATCGCGGATGGTTTGGACGCTGCCAGCCGTGCAGCTCGCGACCTGGAGTTGGCCCAAGAGAAAGTGGGTCATCAACTGCGCGATGCTAAAGCACAGGCAGCTGAAATCATTGAGCAAGCCAAGAAACGCGGTAACCAGATCGTCGAAGAGGCTGTTGAAAAAGCCCGCGTCGAAGCTGACCGTGTGAAGGCTTCGGCTCATGCCGAGATCGAACAGGAACTGAACGGCGTCAAAGACGCGCTGCGTGCCCAACTGGGTGCTCTGGCGGTCGGCGGTGCTGAGAAGATCCTCGGTGCCACAATCGATCAAAACGCGCACGCGGAGCTGGTTAACAAACTGGCTGCTGAAATTTAAGCGAGGGCGATCATGGCAGAACTGACCACGTTGGCCCGACCTTACGCTAAGGCAGCCTTCGAGCACGCCCAGGCCCACCAGCAGCTGGCCTCTTGGTCAGCCATGCTCGGCCTGGCTGCAGCAGTGTCGCAAGACGACACCATGCAGCGCGTGCTCAAGGCCCCGCGCCTGACGAGCGCAGACAAGGCCGCCACTTTTATTGAAGTGTGCGGCGACAAGTTTGATGTGAAAGTGCAGAACTTCATCCATGTCGTTGCCGAAAACGACCGTCTCCCGCTACTGCCGGAGATCGCCGCTCTGTTCGACCTGTACAAGGCCGAAGCAGAGAAATCGGTAGACGTTGAAGTGACCAGTGCTTTTGCATTGAACCAAGAACAGCAAGACAAACTCGCCAAGGTTCTCAGTGCACGACTCAATCGGGAAGTGCGCCTGCAAGCTTCGGAGGACGCATCCCTGATTGGTGGTGTTGTTATCCGTGCCGGCGACCTGGTTATCGATGGCTCGATTCGCGGCAAAATCGCGAAACTTGCCGAAGCATTGAAATCTTGAGTTTGAAGGGGCAGCAGAGCAATGCAGCAACTCAATCCTTCCGAAATAAGTGAAATTATCAAGGGCCGCATCGACAAGCTCGATGTGACCTCCCAAGCCCGTAACGAAGGCACTGTCGTCAGCGTATCTGACGGCATCGTGCGGATTCACGGTCTGGCCGACGTTATGTACGGCGAGATGATCGAGTTTCCGGGCGGCGTCTACGGTATGGCCCTCAACCTGGAGCAAGACTCCGTAGGTGCCGTTGTATTGGGCGCGTACACCAGTCTGGCTGAAGGCATGAGCGCCAAGTGCACCGGCCGCATCCTGGAGGTTCCGGTTGGTAAGGAACTGCTGGGCCGCGTAGTCGACGCACTGGGTAACCCTGTTGACGGCAAAGGTCCACTGGGCAACACCGAGACCGACGCGGTCGAGAAAGTTGCTCCAGGCGTGATCTGGCGTAAGTCGGTAGACCAGCCTGTACAGACTGGCTACAAGGCTGTCGATGCCATGATCCCTGTCGGCCGTGGCCAGCGTGAGCTGATCATCGGTGACCGTCAGATCGGTAAAACCGCTCTGGCGATCGACGCGATCATCAACCAGAAGAACAGCGGCATTTTCTGCGTCTACGTAGCTATCGGTCAGAAGCAATCGACCATCGCCAACGTGGTTCGCAAGCTGGAAGAAAACGGCGCCCTGGCCAACACGATCATCGTGGCTGCCAGTGCTTCGGAATCTCCTGCGCTGCAATTCCTGGCACCGTACTCCGGTTGCACCATGGGTGAATTCTTCCGCGACCGCGGTGAAGACGCGCTGATCGTTTATGACGATCTGTCCAAGCAAGCAGTGGCTTACCGCCAGATTTCCCTGCTGCTGCGCCGTCCACCAGGCCGTGAAGCCTACCCAGGCGACGTGTTCTATCTCCACTCCCGTCTGCTGGAGCGCGCATCCCGCGTTTCCGAAGAGTACGTAGAGAAGTTCACCAACGGCGCAGTGACCGGCAAAACCGGTTCCCTGACCGCACTGCCGATCATCGAAACCCAGGCTGGCGACGTTTCCGCGTTCGTTCCGACCAACGTGATTTCCATCACCGACGGTCAGATCTTCCTGGAATCGGCCATGTTCAACTCGGGCATCCGCCCTGCTGTGAACGCCGGTGTTTCGGTATCCCGTGTGGGTGGTGCCGCTCAGACCAAGATCATCAAGAAGCTCTCCGGTGGTATCCGTACCGCTCTGGCTCAGTACCGTGAACTGGCGGCATTCGCCCAGTTCGCTTCTGACCTGGACGAAGCGACCCGTAAGCAACTTGAGCATGGTCAGCGCGTTACCGAGCTGATGAAGCAGAAGCAATACGCCCCGATGTCGATCGCTGACATGGCGTTGTCGCTGTATGCCGCTGAGCGTGGGTTCCTGACCGACGTTGAAATCGCCAAGGTCGGCAGCTTTGAACAAGCGCTGATTGCTTACTTCAACCGCGATCACGCCGAATTGATGGCGAAGATCAACGTGAAGGGTGACTTCAATGACGATATCGACGCTGGCATGAAAGCCGGTATCGAGAAGTTCAAGGCCACCCAAACCTGGTAAGCCGCAGCGGGAGCCGCAAGGCTCCCGCTTGCTAACCTGATAGGTGTTACATGGCAGGCGCAAAAGAGATTCGCAGTAAGATTGCGAGCATCAAAAGCACGCAAAAAATTACCAGCGCCATGGAAAAAGTGGCGGTCAGCAAAATGCGCAAGGCACAAATGCGCATGGCTGCTAGCCGTCCTTATGCGGAGCGTATCCGCCAGGTAATTGGGCATCTGGCCAACGCCAACCCGGAATACCGCCACCCGTTCATGATCGACCGCGCAGTCAAGCGTGTGGGTTATGTGGTAGTGAGCAGTGACCGTGGTTTGTGCGGTGGTCTGAATACCAACCTGTTCAAGGCCCTGGTCAAGGACATGGCGGTAAACCGCGAAAACGGCGTCGAGATCGATCTGTGTGTTGTTGGTAGCAAGGGTGCGGCCTTTTTCCGCAACTTCGGCGGTAACGTCGTTGCAGCTATCAGCCACCTGGGTGAAGAGCCGTCGATCAATGATTTGATCGGCAGTGTGAAGGTGATGCTGGATGCGTACCTGGAAGGCCGGATTGACCGCCTGTCCGTGGTATCCAACAAGTTCATCAACACCATGACCCAGCAGCCAACCGTGGAGCAATTGATTCCACTGGTGGCGACTCCGGATCAGGAACTCAAGCACCACTGGGACTACCTCTACGAACCAGACGCCAAAGAGCTGCTTGACGGCTTGATGGTGCGCTACGTGGAGTCGCAGGTGTACCAGGCGGTGGTCGAGAACAACGCAGCTGAACAAGCGGCGCGGATGATCGCGATGAAAAACGCTACCGATAACGCCGGTGATCTGATCAGCGATTTGCAGCTGATCTACAACAAGGCGCGTCAGGCTGCGATCACCCAAGAGATCTCGGAAATCGTCGGCGGCGCTGCCGCGGTTTAACGGTTCAAATATTCAGAGGATCCAGCTATGAGTAGCGGACGTATCGTTCAAATCATCGGCGCCGTTATCGACGTGGAATTTCCACGCGACAGCGTACCGAGCATCTACAACGCGCTGAAAGTACAAGGCGCGGAAACTACTCTGGAAGTTCAGCAGCAGCTGGGCGACGGCGTAGTTCGTACCATTGCGATGGGTTCCACCGAAGGCTTGAAGCGCGGTCTGGACGTTGTCGACACTGGCGCTGCCATCTCCGTACCGGTCGGTAAAGCGACCCTGGGCCGGATCATGGACGTACTGGGCAACCCGATCGACGAAGCTGGCCCGATCGACACCGAAGAGCGCTGGGGCATTCACCGTCCAGCACCTTCGTTCGCCGAGCAAGCTGGCGGCAACGACCTGCTGGAAACCGGTATCAAGGTTATCGACCTGGTTTGCCCGTTCGCCAAGGGCGGTAAAGTTGGTCTGTTCGGTGGTGCCGGTGTAGGCAAGACCGTAAACATGATGGAACTGATCCGTAACATCGCCATCGAGCACAGCGGTTATTCCGTGTTCGCCGGTGTGGGTGAGCGTACTCGTGAGGGTAACGACTTCTACCACGAGATGAAGGACTCCAACGTTCTGGACAAAGTGGCACTGGTTTACGGTCAGATGAACGAGCCGCCGGGAAACCGTCTGCGCGTAGCACTGACTGGCCTGACCATGGCCGAGAAGTTCCGTGACGAAGGTAACGACGTTCTGCTGTTCGTCGACAACATCTACCGTTACACCCTGGCCGGTACTGAAGTATCCGCACTGCTGGGCCGTATGCCTTCGGCAGTAGGTTACCAGCCGACCCTGGCTGAAGAGATGGGCGTTCTGCAAGAACGTATCACTTCGACCAAGGAAGGTTCGATCACTTCGATCCAAGCGGTATACGTACCTGCGGATGACTTGACCGACCCATCGCCTGCGACCACCTTCGCCCACTTGGACGCCACCGTCGTACTGTCCCGTGACATCGCTTCCCTGGGTATCTACCCAGCGGTCGATCCACTCGACTCGACTTCGCGCCAGCTGGATCCGAACGTGATCGGCCAGGAGCACTACGACACCGCTCGCGGCGTCCAGTACGTGCTGCAGCGTTACAAAGAACTGAAGGACATCATTGCGATCCTGGGTATGGACGAGCTGTCGGAAACCGACAAGCAGTTGGTATCCCGCGCTCGTAAGATCCAGCGCTTCTTGTCGCAGCCGTTCTTCGTGGCTGAAGTCTTCACCGGTGCCTCGGGTAAATACGTTTCCCTGAAAGACACCATTGCTGGCTTCAAAGGCATCCTCAACGGTGACTACGACCACCTGCCAGAACAAGCGTTCTACATGGTCGGCGGCATCGAAGAAGCGATCGAGAAAGCCAAGAAACTGTAATCCAGGCGCCCGGAAACGGGCGCTCATCAGGTTGAGGCAATCAGATGGCTATGACAGTCCATTGCGATATCGTCAGCGCGGAAGGGGAAATCTTCTCCGGTCTGGTAGAAATGGTGATTGCACACGGCGAACTCGGTGACCTGGGTATTGCCATGGGCCACGCGCCGTTGATCACCAGCTTGAAGCCAGGTCCGATCACTCTGACCAAGCAAGGCGGGGAAAAGGAGGTGTTTTACATCTCCGGTGGTTTCCTCGAGGTTCAGCCGAACATGGTCAAGGTACTTGCCGACACCGTGCAACGTGCTGGCGACCTGGATGAAGCCTCCGCTCAGGAAGCCGTCAAGGCTGCCGAGAAGGCCCTGCACGAGAAGGGTGCGGACTTCGACTACAGCGCTGCTGCTGTACGTCTGGCCGAGGCTGCAGCCCAGCTGCGCACGCTCCAGCAGATCCGCAAGAAGTAAGCGGCCACGCCGTAATACTTATGCGCGATTGATTAAAAAGGGTAGCCTCGGCTACCCTTTTTCTTTTTCAGCAAAACACATCTCTGGTCTGAAGCAGGACCGCTCAGGATTGGTAGCCATTCATGTCTCTTGAAATCGTCATTCTCGCCGCAGGCCAGGGCACCCGCATGCGTTCAGCCCTGCCCAAGGTGCTGCATCCGGTCGCCGGCAATTCGATGTTGGGCCATGTTATCCACAGCGCTCGGCAGTTGGACCCCCAGCGTATTCACGTGGTGATCGGCCACGGTGCCGATGTGGTGCGCGAGCGCCTGGCTGCCGATGACCTGAATTTCGTTCTGCAAGACAAGCAACTGGGTACTGGCCACGCCACCGCGCAAGCCGTGCCGTTCATTACCGCCGACACCGTGCTGATCCTCTATGGCGACGTGCCGCTGATCGAAGTGGAAACCTTGCAGCGCCTCCTCAAACACGTGGTGCCTGGCCAGATGGGCCTGCTGACCGTTGAACTGGACGACCCTACCGGTTATGGCCGCATCGTGCGCAACGCCGATGGCAAGGTCGCAGCCATTGTTGAACACAAGGATGCCAGTGAAGCCCAACGCGCGATCACCGAGGGCAACACCGGCATTCTTGCGGTGCCAGCCAATAAGCTCGCCGACTGGATGAGTCGTCTGTCCAACAACAACGCCCAGGGCGAGTATTACCTTACCGACGTGATCGAGATGGCCGTGAGTGATGGCTTGCTGGTCGCCACCGAACAACCCCACGACCCGATGGAAGTGCAGGGCGCCAACGACCGCAAGCAACTGGCCGAACTGGAACGTCACTATCAACTGCGCGAAGGCCGTCGCCTGATGGCCCAAGGCGTGACCTTGCGCGACCCGGCGCGCTTCGATGTACGCGGTGAGATCACCGTTGGCCGCGACGTGCTGATCGACATCAACGTGATCCTCGAAGGCCGTGTGGTCATCGAAGACGACGTAGTGATTGGCCCGAACTGCGTGATCAAGGACAGCACCCTGCGCAAAGGTGTGGTGGTCAAGGCCAACAGCCATATCGACGGTGCCGTGATGGGCGAGGGCAGTGACGCTGGCCCGTTCGCACGGTTGCGTCCGGGTAGCGTGCTGGGAGCCAAGGCCCATGTGGGTAACTTTGTTGAATTGAAGAATGCCAAGTTGGACGCGGAAGCTAAAGTCGGCCACTTGACCTACCTGGGTGACGCCACTGTAGGCGCGCGAACCAACATTGGCGCCGGCACCATCACGTGTAACTACGATGGCGCCAACAAGCACCAGACCACCATTGGGGCGGACGTGTTTATCGGTTCCAATAACTCCTTGGTTGCTCCGGTCACCCTCCACGATGGCGCCACCACAGCAGCCGGCTCAACCATCAACCAGGATGTGGATAAGTCTCAACTGGCCGTCGCCCGCGCCCGCCAGCGCAACATCGACGGTTGGAAACGCCCGGTCAAAATCAACAAGACCTGAGTTATCCACACGCTCATCGGCTAACGCTATCTCCTGTGGGAGCTGGGGTGGCTGGGGTTTGGGGGTGGGCTTGACCCATCAATTAGCC